>NZ_JBHXEN010000029.1:0-98151 GCF_042724695.1 Streptomyces sp. NPDC127068
GTGGTCGGGAGGGCTCCGACCACCGCCCCCGCGCGTGTCGGGGCGCGCCTGGGCTTGTCGGGGCGTGTCCGGGCGCGCCAGGGGTGTTCCGGGGGTGTTCCGGGGGTGTTCCGGGGGTGTTCCGGGGGTGCGACGTAGGCTCGGTGGTGCCGCGTGGTGCGCTTGACACCAAAATCGAACATCCATTCTGATGGGGGTGGTCCGAAGCGCGTGGCCGACCGGCTCCCCGCCCCGATCGCCGGGGTTCCCGGGCGGTTTCGGGGCGGCTGCGGGGCGGTTTCCAGGGCCGCCGGGTGGTCCTCGGCGATGTCCTCGGAGGCCGTGGTCGCCGGAGTTATCCACAGGTCGGACCGGCGTCGGGGCGCGTTGTCAGTGGCAGGCGTTAGCGTCTTTGACGTGAAGCGATCGACTCAAGCAAATCGGGTGGAACCCATGGCAGGAACCGACCGCGAGAAGGCGTTGGACGCCGCGCTCGCACAGATCGAACGACAATTCGGCAAGGGCGCGGTGATGCGCCTGGGCGAGCGGCCGAACGAGCCCATCGAGGTCATCCCCACCGGGTCGACCGCCCTCGACGTCGCCCTTGGGGTCGGCGGACTGCCGCGCGGACGCGTGGTGGAGGTCTACGGTCCGGAGTCCTCCGGCAAGACGACCCTCACCCTCCACGCCGTGGCCAACGCGCAGAAGGCCGGCGGTCAGGTCGCCTTCATCGACGCGGAGCACGCCCTCGACCCCGAGTACGCCAAGAAGCTCGGCGTCGACATCGACAACCTCATCCTGTCCCAGCCGGACAACGGTGAGCAGGCCCTGGAAATCACGGACATGCTCATCCGTTCCGGTGCCCTCGACCTCATCGTCATCGACTCCGTCGCGGCGCTCGTGCCGCGCGCGGAGATCGAGGGCGAGATGGGCGACTCGCACGTGGGCCTCCAGGCCCGACTGATGAGCCAGGCCCTCCGGAAGATCACCAGCGCGCTCAACCAGTCCAAGACCACGGCGATCTTCATCAACCAGCTCCGCGAGAAGATCGGCGTGATGTTCGGCTCCCCGGAGACGACGACCGGTGGCCGCGCCCTGAAGTTCTACGCCTCGGTCCGCATCGACATCCGTCGCATCGAGACCCTCAAGGACGGCACCGACGCGGTGGGCAACCGCACCCGCTGCAAGGTCGTCAAGAACAAGGTCGCGCCGCCGTTCAAGCAGGCCGAGTTCGACATCCTCTACGGCCAGGGCATCAGCCGTGAGGGCGGGCTGATCGACATGGGCGTGGAGCACGGCTTCGTCCGCAAGGCCGGCGCTTGGTACACCTACGAGGGCGACCAGCTCGGCCAGGGCAAGGAGAACGCGCGCAACTTCCTCAAGGACAACCCCGATCTGGCCAATGAGATCGAGCGGAAGATCAAGGAGAAGCTCGGCGTCGGAGTGAAGCTGGAGGTCCCGGCCGGTGAGCCGGGGGCGGACGCGGCCGTCACCGCGCCCGCCGAGGAGACCAAGACGGTCCCCGCGCCGACGGCCAAGACCACCAAGGCCAAGGCCACGGCGGCCAAGAGCTAGCCCGTGACACGGCGAACCGAGTGGCCGGACCCCGAGGACTCCCCCCTCCGCCCCGCGGAGCGGGAAGGCCGGTGGGGCGAGGCCGGCGACGGGAGGTCCGGGGCGGGCCGCCCCGGACGCGCCGCCCCGGGGGACCCGGCCGAGGGGGAACACGGCCGTGCCTCCCGGCGGCGAGGCCGTCGCGGCCACCACGACAGCGGCTCCCCCTCCTCGTCGAGGGCCGAGCAGGGGGAGCCGCCCCGGGACCCGGCCGAGCAGGCGCGCGCGATCTGTCTGCGTCTGCTCACCGGGACCCCCCGCACCCGCAAGCAACTCGCGGACGCCCTGCGCAAGCGGGAGATCCCCGACGAGGTCGCCGAGGAGGTGCTGACCCGCTTCGAAGAAGTGGGCCTGATCAACGACGGTGCCTATGCGGACGCCTGGGTGGAGTCCCGGCACCACGGCCGGGGCCTCGCCCGCCGTGCGCTCGCCCGTGAGCTGCGGACCAAGGGCGTCGACTCCACCGTGATCGACGAGGCCGTGGCACAACTCGATCCCGAGCAGGAGGAAGCCACCGCCCGCGAGCTGGTGGCCCGCAAACTCCGCGCCACCCGCGGGCTGGACCGCGACAAACGGCTGCGCCGCCTCGCGGGCATGCTCGCACGCAAGGGCTACTCCGAGGGCCTGGCGCTACGGGTGGTCCGGGCGGCCCTGGCGGAAGAGGGCGAGGACCCGGAGGAGTGGGACCCGGGTTACGGGGAGTGACCCCGGGCGCGCTCCGGCCGGCGAGCCGCGCGCATCCGGGTCAGGGGGTGCCGGCGTCGTGATCAGGGGCGCCGAGGCCGTCGATCAGCCGGTTGAGGAACCGGTCGAAGGTGGCTTCGGGGGTGACGGGCCGCTGGGGAGCGGCGAGCGCTTCGGCGAGTTCCGGGTGGTGACCGTCCGCGGCGACGACGGCGAGGTAGCGGGCTTCGGCCGCGGTCCGGTCGAGGGACCGCGAGGCCGCGGCCTGCGCGATCTCGTACGTCACGTGCCCGGTCACGAACGCGGTGAGCTGGGCGAAGACCTCCACCCTCGTCGCACCGTCCAGGCCGGACGGCCGCAGGGCGGCGAGTGCGTACTCCAGGAAGGCCAAGGTGTTCGGCCCCGGGGTCCGACGGCTGGACAGGGCGACCGGCAGCCAGGGGTGCCGCAGCATCAGGGCGCGCTGCACGTGCGCGATGGCCTTCGCCTCGGCGCGCCAGTGCCCGGAGGGCGTGCCCCCGGTCGGTAGTTCCCCGCTGACCTGGTCGACCATCAGCTCCAGCAGCGTCTCCTTGTCGGGGGCGTAGCTGTAGAGCGACATCACGCCCGCTCCGACCTCTGCCGCCACCCGTCGCATGGTGACCGCCTCCAGCCCCTCGGCGTCCGCGAGGGCGACGGCGGCGGCGGTGATCGCCGCACGACTGTAGGCGGGAGGGCGACCCTTGCGGGGACGGTCGGATGCGAGCCAGAGGCGCTGGGGGTCGAAGCCCGTGGCGCCGGGCCCTTCCTCACGGGTCACGATCTCGATACCCCTCTTCTCCGCTGTGCGCTCGGTGCCCCGTACGGGCCCGCCCTGTGTGCGCCATCCAAGCATCCTCTATTCTCGTACAACGTACTAAAAGTAGCGAGGGGAACCACGATGGCGTCACGCACGCGCAACCCCCGGTCCGAACCGACCTGGTCACCGCCCTCGGGCAAGCCGCCGCTGTCCGCCCGGGCGATGCGGTCGACCTGGCGCCGACTCCCGGTCAAGCGGTACTCCGTCGGATGGCAGCCCGGCCTCGCGGTGCCGGCCGCCGACGGCAGCCCGTTGCTCACCGACCACTACTTCCCGCGGGCCCCGGGCGACTTCCCCACCCTCCTGGTGCGCTCGCCCTACGGCCGGGGCGTTCCCTGGTCCCCCCAGTACGGCCTGCTCTTCGCCGAACAGGGATTCCACGTGGTCATCCAGAGCTGCCGCGGCACCGGAGGCTCGGGCGGTGAGTTCGACCTGTGGCGCAACGAGGCGGCCGACGCACAGGCCGCGGTGGCCTGGCTACGCGAACAGCCCTGGTTCACCGGCCGGTTGGGCACGGTCGGCCCCAGCTACCTCGGCTACGTCCAATGGGCCCTCGCCCTGGACCCGCCGCCGGAGCTGAAGGCGATGGCGATCCAGGTGGGACTGCACGATCCCCACGCCCTGTTCCACACCCGGGACGGCGCGCTCCGTCTGGAGAACGCCCTCGCCGTCGGGGTCGGGATGACCTACCAGCACCAGGGGGCGGGCGCGCTCCTCAAGGCCACCCTGCGTCTGGCGCGCCGACTGCGCCAGGTCACCGGCACCCGGCCGCTGCGCGGATCGTACGCACCCGCCCTCGGGGGTGAAACGCCCTGGCTGGACGGGGCGTTGACGCATCCGGACGCCGCGGACCCGTACTGGGACGGCGCGTCGCTGGCATCGGCGGCGGAGCGGCAGACCGTGCCGACCAGCCTGATCACCGGATGGCACGACGTACTGGTCGACCAGACCTTCGAGCAGTACGCGCGACTGCGTCGGGCCGGCTGCGAGACGGCCCTGCTCGTCGGCCCCTGGACCCACACCTCCGCCCTGCAACAGGGCTGGTCCGAGGTGTTCACCGAAACCCTGGCCTGGCTGCGCGCCCACCTGTACGCAGACCGCTCCGGTCTGCGTCCCACCGGGGTGCGCGTGCACCTCGGCGGTGCGGACGACTGGCGCGACCTCGACGCATGGCCCGCCGACCCGTCCACCACCGCGTGGTTCCCCACCCGGGACGGGCACCTCACCCGCCAGGCCCCCACCGAACCCCTCCCGCTGACCTCGTTCCGCTACGACCCCGCCGAGCCCACCCCGTCCCTGGGCGGCCCGCTGCTCTCCCGTACCGCGGGCGCCCGGGACAACGGCCGGTTGGAGGACCGCGAGGACGTACTGACCTTCACCGGGCCGCCGCTGACCGAACCCGTGGAGATCTACGGACCGGTCTCCGCCCGGCTGAGCGTCGCCACCGACACCGGCCACGCCGACGTCTTCACGCGCCTGTGCGACGTGGACCCGCAGGGCCGTTCCGTCAACGTCTGCGACGGGCTCGGGCGACTGCGCACGACGGGTGAGGAGCCCGCACGGATCACCGTCCCGATGAGCGCCACGGCTCACCGCTTCGCCGTCGGGCACCGCCTGCGCTGGCAGATCAGCGGGGGTGCCCACCCCCGGTACGCCCGCGGTTCCGGCACCGGGGACCCGCCCTTGGACGCCGCCCACCTCGTCCCGGTGCACCTCACGCTCCACGCGGATGCGGCGCTGCTGCTCCCGCACGGCACGGGACCCGCGCTGCCCCAGGGGCCCGAGGAGAACGACTGACCGGCCGAGGTTCCCGGGCACGCCATCGGCCCGGGGCGGGAGGTCGCCGCCCCGGGCCGATGGCCGTCGGGTGTGTCAGCCGCCGTCCGGTGCGGCCGTCCGCTGCTCCGCCGGGCCGGTGACGGGCAGCCCCGCGGCGCGCCACGCCTGGAAGCCGCCCACCAGGTCGGTCGCCCGCCGCAGCCCGAGCCGGTGCAGCGACTCGGCGGCCAGGCTCGATGCGTACCCCTCGTTGCAGACCACCACCACCCGCAGGTCGTGGCCGGTCGCCTCGGCCGCACGATGGCTGCCGAGCGGATCGAGGCGCCACTCCAACTCGTTGCGTTCCACCACCAGGGCCCCCGGGATCAGACCGTCCCGGTCCCGGAGGGCGGCGTACCGGATGTCGACCAGGAGGGCGTCACCCGCCTCGGCGGCGGTGTGCGCGTCCTCGGGGGCGAGCCGGTCGAGACCGGAGCGGACCCGTTCCAGGTGCACGTCCACCGACACCGCGCCGGTCGTGCTGTTCGCGTCGCTCACTGCCAGTCCTCCGGGAGTTCGACGTGCTCCAGCCGCATCACCCGTCCCGAGCGGCTGTACCGCCTGATCCGGGGCAACGGCGGGTAGTAGGCGTGCACGGAGACGGCGTGTTCGGTCGGTGACTCGTTCAGCACCTCGTGCACGTGGTGCCGTCCGAACGAGCGCCCCTTCCCCGCGGTCAGCCGCCGCGTGCGGTCGAGGCCCTCGCTGAGTTCGAGGGTGAGCCAGCCCTCGGTGGGCAGTCGGGCACTGACGGAGTGTTCCCGCAGTTCACCGCGGGCGGTGAGGAAGGCGCCGACGGATTCGGCGTGGTCGTGCCAGCCGGTGCCGGTGCCGGGCGGCCAGCCGATGAGCCAGGCTTCGCTGCCGCCGGGGCCTTCGAGCCGCACCCAGGTGCGGCCCTCGGGGTCGAGGGGGAGGGAAGCGACGAGGTCCTCGTCCGCGGCGGCGCGGCGGACGAAGTCGAGGAGTTCCGCCTGCATCGGCGTCCGCGGGGACGGGGCGGAGAACGGGGAGGGGGCTACGGGCGCGGAAGGGGACACGGTGCCGTCCTGAAGGTTCGCGGGAACCACCCGCCCGCCGTCGACGGGACGCAGCGCACGAGGACGTGCCTGCGTACGGAACCGGACCGAACGGCGGAGGGGCGGTGAGGAGGGGGCGAAAGTCAGGACCAGCGACACACGCAGCCCGCATAGCGGACCAGGTCCATGTGGACCCTCCGCCACAGGCGCACATCGGTGTCGGTCACGTTCCGGAGTAGACCACGGTGCCGGGAGGTGGTCAACCGAGTGTCACGGGGCGGACGTTCCCCCTGGGAGCAGCCCCCGCGGGCGCCCGGTGGCCGTCCTGAGCACTCCTGCTCCGGCGTGCGCCCCCGCCCCGACGACCGCTGCTCACGCCCCGCGGCGGCCAGTGCTCACGCCGGGTCGGCGGCCTCCGCCGGCTGCTCGGCCCCGCCCAGCACCGCGTCCGCCGCCGCGTACAACTCGACCGGCTGCACCCCGTTGAAGGTGGCCGCCAGATGCCCGTCCGGACGGACGAGGAGCACGGTGTGGGCCGCCGCGTCGAGATAGGACTCCGTGACGAGGAGTTCGGCCCGGCAAGGGAGCGCGGACACGGCGGCCGTGAGCCGGGGCATGAGGCCCGCGCTCGCCCAGTGCCGTCGTTCCCAGACGCCGGTGCCCGGTGCGACCAGCAGCACCACCAGGTGACCGAGCCCCAGCCGGTCCCGGAGCTGCACGAAGGTGCCGTCCTCGGCGGTCACCACCACGTCGGCCACCGGTTCGCCCGCAGCCGTGCCCACCGGGGCCGCCGACGGGGACGGCGCGGGAGTGAGGGGCGAGCCCGCGTACGTGCCGGGCGCACCCAGCGCACCGCGCCCCAGGTGGCCGTCCGTGAGCAGGGCGTCGTGCCCCCGGGCGGCCCCGGGCACGTAGGACCGCAGCCCGCCCCCGCCGCGCAGCAGGGGCAGCGCCTGGTCGGCGGCGCGCAGCCGGGCGGCGACCACGGCGCGGCGTTCGGTCTGGTAGCTGGCGAGCAGGCCGTCGGCGGGTCCGTGGTGCCAGGCGTGGGCGAGCTTCCAGGCGAGGTTGTTCGCGTCCCGCAGGCCCTCGTCCAGTCCCTGGGTGCCGAGGGCACCGAGCAGATGCGCGGCGTCCCCCGCGAGGAACGCCCGGCCGACCCGCCATCTGCGGGCGAGCCGGTGGTGGACGGTGTGGACCCCGGTGTCGACGAGTTCGTAGGCGGGTGCGCTGCCGCCGTTCCAGCCGGTCAGGGTCTCGTGCACCCGGGCGACCAGGGCGTCCGGGGTGACCAGCTCGTTCTTCGGGGGCAACAGCCAGTCCAGGCGCCACGATCCGTCGGGCAGGGGGCGGCCGGTCACTTCGGTGCCCGACAGCCGCCACGGTGGCATTCGGTGCACCAACGCCTCGCCGGGGTGGGGGAGTTCGGTGCGCAGGGTGGCCACCGCATGGCGTTCGACGGCGGTGCGGCCGGGGAAGCGGACGTCGAGGAGCTTGCGGACCGTGGACCGGGGGCCGTCGCAGCCCACCAGATAACTTCCGCGCCACCAGGTGCCCTTGGGGCCACGGGTGTGCACGGTCAGCCCTGATCCGTCCTGTTCGACGCCGTCCACCCGGCTGTCCACGGCGACCTTGACGAGGGGCTGCCCGTCGATCGCCTCGCGCAGCGCACCCGTCAGGGCGTGCTGTGCGAGGTGGAGCGGCGAGGGGGCGGTGTGATCGAAGGCGAGTTGCTGGACGGACTGCTTGCGGCGCAGGGCCCGCCAGCCGGTCCAGCGGGTTCCGGTGCCCGCTTCGGTGAAGGACGCGCCGATCAGTTGCTCGACCCACCGCACCGTGTCGTCGTGCAGCACCGCGGTGCGCGCCGGGCGCGGTTCCTCCTTGCCGGGGCCTTCGTCGAGGAGGACGCTCGGGACGCCGGACCGGGCGAGGGCGAGGGCGAGCGTGAGCCCCACGGGGCCCGCTCCGACAACGATCACCGGGTCCACGGAGTGGCGCCCCCTGCCCGGAGTGGAGTCCGCGACGTCAGGTCAGGTGTACGGGACGTACTGAGGCGGAACGAAGGAACGGGGTGCACGATCACAGAACGTATGCAACCCATTGCCGGTGCTTGCGTCAAGTGACGGAGGCAGTGGCGATGACCCCACTGCCTCCATGGCCCAACGCGCGGGTCGCACGACGTCAGGGGCCCACGGTACGCGACCGACCGGCACGCGCCCAGACCGCCCGGGGACGCACGGTGTCACCGTGGCGGCCGGGGCGCCCGCAGTGCGCTCAGGGCAGATCGACCTTGTTCGCCGCGGCGGTCCCCGTGCCGCTGCCGGTCGTCGGCCCGGGGACGGCCCCGTCGGCCAGCTGTCCGCCGGCGGGCGTGATCTGCGGGCCGGTCTTGGCCCGGCTGCCCCGCTTCTCGATCCAACTCGCCAGCGAGGACAGGGCCAGGCAGAGCGCGACGTAGATGGTGCCCACGACGATCACGATCGGGGTGATCGGGTTCTCGTCGTTCACGATGATGGTGCTGGCCATCTGCCGGGCCTCGTAGAGGAGTTCCGGGAAGAGGATCACGTAACCGAGGGAGGTGTCCTTCAGGGTCACCACCAGCTGGCTGATGATCGACGGCAGCATCGAACGGATCGCCTGCGGCAGTTGGAGCATCACCATCACCTGCGACTTGCGCAGGCCCAGCGCGTACGCGGCCTCCACCTGTCCGCGGGGCACCGCGTTGATGCCCGCGCGCAGCACCTCCGCCTGGACCGAGCCGTTGTAGACGGTGAGCCCGATGACCAGGCCCCAGAAGGCGCTGTTCTCGCCGACGAACCCGAGTTCGCTCCGGTTGGAGAGGAACAGCACCCACAGGGCGTAGATGGTGATCAGCAGCGGGATCGCCCGGAACAGCTCGATGAACCAGGTGGCCGCGGTGGAGACGGCCTTGTGGTCGGAGAGCCGGGCCACCGCGAGGAGCACCCCGAGGAGCAACGACAGCACGCCCGCGAGGGCGAACACCGTCAGGGTGCTCAGCAGGCCGTCGCGGATCCTGGCGCGCACCCCCGCGTTGTTGAAGATGTTCCAGACCTCGGGCTCCAACTGGCCCTTGACGTTCAGTCGGTAGATCGCGAACACGACCAGACCGACCACGGCCGCCGAACCGATCACGGTGAACAGCCGGTTGCGCACCCGGGCCTTCGGGCCCGGTGTGTCGTACAGGACGCTGGAACTCATCGGGCGACCCCCAGGCGTCGCTCCAGCAGCCGGAACAAGCCGCTGATGGTGAAGGTGACGATCAGGTAGCCGAGGGCCACCCACAGGAAGATCCAGGCGATGTCGAAGCCCTTGTCGCTCAGGAGCTTCTGCACGCCGAACAACTCGGTGGCGCTGAACGCACCGGCGATGGCGGAGTTCTTGGTCAACGCGATGAAGATCGAACTGAGCGGCGGCAGCACCGTCCGGGTGGCCTGCGGGAGCACGATCAGCCGCAGGGTCTGGGAGAACGTCATGCCCAGCGAGCGCGCCGCCTCCGCCTGGCCGAGGGGAACCGTGTTGATGCCCGAGCGGACCGCCTCGCAGACGAACGCCGAGGTGTAGCAGCCCAGCGCCAGCAGCGCCTTCGTCCAGGGGTTCAGTCCGGGCATGAAGATGACCGGGACCACGAACCAGACGACGAGGAAGAGCAGGGTCAGGGGGGTGTTGCGGAACAGGGTCACCCAGACCGTGCCGAAGAGTCGCAGCGGCGGGATCGGGGAGACCCGGAATCCGGCGACGATGACCCCCAGCACCAGGGCGAGCAGTCCGCTGGCCAACGTCAGCAGGATGGTGCCGATGAACCCCTCGCGGAACTCCGGGAGATGGTCGAGCAGTACGTTCACGGGGACGTCCTCGTGGGCGGCGGGCGGGCAGGGAGGGCCACCACCGGGCGGTTCCTCGTGGGAGGCCCGGGGCGGCCGGAGTGCTGCCGGTGGACCGGTGCCGTCGGGCGGCGGCGCGGTGGGACGCCGCCGCCCGACGAGTCAGCGAGCGGCGTCAGTAGCGTTCGAGCGCCGGGGGCTCGACGTAGGCGGAGCCGGACAGGCCGAGCGTCGCCTCGTACGCCTTCTTGTAGTCGCCGCTCTTCTGGTGCGCCTCCAGCGCGTTCGTCACGGCGTCCCGCAGGGCCTTGTCGCCCTTGTCCATCCCGATGCCGTACGGCTCCTCGGTGAACGGCTTGCCGATCACCTTGAGCTTGGTGGGCCGCTGGGCGGCGTAGCCCTTGAGGATGGCGTCGTCCGTGGTGACCGCGTCGACCTCGTTGTTGAGGAGCTGCTGCACGCACTCGGAGTACTTGGACAGCTCGATCGTCTTCGCGCCGTACTTGGGCTTCTTGATCTCCTGGAGCGGGGTGGAGCCCTTGATCGAACACACCGTCTTGCCCTTGAGGGCGTCCGGACCGGTGATGGCCGACTCGTCCTTGCGGACCAGCAGGTCGGCGCCCGCGAGGAAGTACGGTCCGGCGAAGCCGACCTGCTTCTTGCGCTCGTCGTTGATCGTGTACGTCCCGACGTACAGGTCGACCTCGCCCTTGGAGATGGCGGTCTCGCGGACGTTGGAGTCCACGGTCTTGAACTCCAGCTTGTCCGGGGCGAAGCCCAGGTCGGCGGCGACCATCTTGGCGATCTCGATGTCGAAGCCGGAGCGCTTGCCGTCGGTGTCCTCGAAGCCGAGGAACGGCTGGTCGCTCTTGGCGCCGAAGACCAGCTTGCCGGCCGACTGGGCCTTCTTGAGGACGGGGGAGTCGAGGGAGACGTCCTTGGCCACCACGTACGTGGGCAGCTTCGGGGCGTCCTTGCCCTCGGCGCCGCCGCCGGGCTTGTCGCCGGCGTTCCCGGATTCACCGCCGCAGGCGGTGGCGGTGAGCGCGAGCACGGCGATCGCCGCCACGGCGGCGGACTGGCGGAGCTTCATGGGAGATCCTTCGGGTCGGCGGGATCGACGGGGTCGGTGGACCCGCGCCGTCGGCGGGGCGGGTCGCCGCGCGGGAGCGCTGCGCCCGGACGGGCGGGTACCGCGGAACGGGCCGTCGCTCCCGAGGAGCCGGCCCGGGTGGCGCCGCGCCCTCAGTGGTGCAGGATCTTCGACAGGAAGTCCTTGGCGCGGTCGCTGCGCGGGTTGTTGAAGAACTGCTCCGGGGTGGCCTGTTCGACGATGCGGCCGTCGGCCATGAAGACGACCCGGTTGGCCGCGGAGCGGGCGAAGCCCATCTCGTGGGTGACGACGACCATGGTCATGCCGTCGCGGGCGAGCTGCTGCATGACCTCCAGCACCTCGTTGATCATCTCCGGGTCGAGGGCCGAGGTGGGCTCGTCGAAGAGCATCACCTTGGGGTCCATCGCCAACGCCCGGGCGATGGCGACGCGTTGCTGCTGACCGCCCGACAGCTGCGCCGGGTACTTGTCCGCCTGGCTGCCGACGCCGACGCGGTCGAGGAGCGTGCGCGCCTTGTCCTCCGCCGTCTTCCGGTCGGTCTTGCGGACCTTCGTCTGGCCCAGTACCACGTTCTCCAACACGGTCTTGTGGGCGAACAGGTTGAACGACTGGAAGACCATGCCGACATCGGCGCGCAGCCGGGCGAGTTCGCGGCCCTCCTGGGGCAACGGGCGTCCGTCGATGGTGATGTCGCCCGAGTCGACGGCCTCCAGCCGGTTGATCGTCCGGCACAGCGTCGACTTGCCCGAGCCGGACGGGCCGATCACCACGACGACCTCACCGCGGGCGATGGTCAGATCGATGTCCTGGAGCACGTGCAGGGCGCCGAAGTGCTTGTTCACGTCCTTCAGTACGACCAGGTCCTCGGCCGCGGGTACGGCGTCCTTGGTCACCGAAACTTCAGTCATCGGCCATCCCTCCGTCCTCCTCGGTTGTGAGGACAGTAGTGATGCGTCAATGCCATCGTCAGTACATCTGAGCGGAACTTGAGCATAACGATCTGATAGCCGATACTCACTCTTCGTGAGGGGGAGTGCGGGGCCGCGTACCGGGTACGTAACGGTCGGAGTGCGGCGTCCCATGCCCCTTGACGTGGTCCTTTCCGATCCGCATGGATGCTGTGGAGCACCTGTGCGCGCCCCGCGCCCACGGAGCGCCACGCATGCCACGAACCGGAGGGAGCCGGCATGAGACTCCTCCTCGTGGAGGACGACGACCACGTCGCCGCCGCGCTGTCCGCGATCCTGGCCCGGCACGGCATCAGCGTCGTGCACGCCCGCAGCGGCGAGGAAGCGCTGCGCGCCCTGCTGCCCGACACGGCGCCCGGCAAGCCGCCGTTCGCGGTGGTCCTGCTCGACCTGGGACTGCCCGACCAGGACGGCTACGAGGTCTGCGGCAAGATCCGCAAGCGCAGCGCCGTCCCGGTCATCATGGTCACCGCCCGGTCCGACGTGCGGTCCCGGATACACGGCCTCAACCTCGGTGCCGACGACTACGTGGTGAAGCCGTACGACACCGGGGAACTCCTCGCCCGCATCCACGCCGTCAGCCGGCGCACCGTCCCCGACGAGGCGGCGCCCGTGACCGACGACCTCGCACTCGGCCCGGTGCGCATCGAGCTGCCCAACCGGCGGGTCACCGTCGACGGGGTCCCGGTGCCGCTCACCCGCAAGGAGTTCGACCTGTTGGCCCTCCTCGCGCAGCGCCCCGGGGTGGTGTTCCGCCGCGAGCAGATCATCAGCGAGGTGTGGCGCACCAGCTGGGAGGGCACGGGGCGCACCCTGGAGGTGCACGTGGCGTCGCTGCGCTCCAAGCTGCGCATGCCCGCCCTGATAGAGACCGTGCGGGGCGTGGGCTACCGGCTCGTCGCCCCGGTGCCGTAGAGGCCGCGGGTGCGCGCACGTCTCCTTCCGCTGCTCATCGTCCTCATGGCCGGGGTGCTGCTCGCCCTCGGCTTCCCGCTGGGGGCGAGCGTGGCGGCACAGCACCAGCAGACGGTCGTCATCGACCGGATCGACGACACCGCCCGGTTCGCCTCGCTGGCCCAGTTCGTGACCGCCCGCAGTTCCGGCTCGCGGGTGTCGACCACCGACGAGCGGCGGGAGACCCTGCAACAGGAACTCTCCCGCTACCACCAGGTGTACGGCATCCGGGCGGGCGTCTTCTACCGCGACGACGGGGCGATGGCCAACGCACCGGCCAGTTGGGAGCTCCCCGACCGGGGGGACGTCCGCGACGCGTTCCAGGAGGCCCTGCTGTCGCGCCCGGGGCACGACCCCGACCAGGTGTGGCCGTGGCAGGACGGCCGGCTCGTGGTGGCCTCGCCGGTCATCCGGGACGGGGACGTCCTCGCGGTCGTGGTCACCGACTCGCCGACCGAGCAGATGCGCGCCAAGACCCTGCGCGGCTGGCTGTTCATCGCCGCGGGGGAGGCCGCCGCGATGCTCGTCGCGGTGGGGGCGGCGCTGCGGCTGACCGGCTGGGTGCTGCGCCCCGTGCGCATCCTCGACGCCACCACCCACGACATCGCCACCGGCCGGCTCACCTCCCGGGTCGCCTCCTCGGGCGGACCGCCGGAACTGCGGCGACTGGCGGGCTCGTTCAACGAGATGGCCGACCACGTGGAGACCGTGCTGGAGCAGCAGCGCGCGTTCGTCGCCGACGCCTCCCACCAGCTGCGCAACCCGCTGGCCGCGCTGTTGCTGCGCATCGAGCTGCTCGCCCTGGAGCTACCGGAGGGCAATGCCGAGGTGGCCTCGGTGCGCACCGAGGGGAAGCGGCTCGCGCAGGTCCTCGACGATCTGCTGGACCTGGCGCTGGCCGAGCACGCCGAGGCGAACCTCAGGCTGGTCGACGTGGGCGCGCTGACCGCCGAGCGGGCCGAGGCGTGGCGGCCCCTCGCCGAGGACAAGGGGGTCCGGCTGCGGCAGCGGACGCCCGCGCTCACCGCGTGGGCGGACCCGATCGCCCTGTCCAGCGTGCTGGACGCGGTCATCGACAACGCGCTGAAGTTCTCGCCCCCGGGCGCCGAGGTCGCGGTCACGGTCGCCGCTGCCGGGGCCCGCTCGCGGATCGAGGTGTGCGACGCCGGGCCCGGACTCACCGACGAGGAACTGGGCCGGGTGGGGGACCGGTTCTGGCGCAGCGCCCAGCACCAGAACGTCAAGGGTTCGGGGCTCGGGCTGTCCATCTCGCGGGCTCTGTTGGCCCCGGGCGGCGGCACGATCGCCTACGCCCGGCGCGAGCCGGCCGGGCTGCGGGTGACGGTCAGCGTGCCCCGGGCCCGGGAGGAGTGACCGTCCGGGGCCGCTGCCCCCGAGGGCGGTCGCGCTCCGTGCGCAAGGACCGAGCACCCGGTGCCGTCACGGCTTCACAGAGCGGTAATAGTTGCGGGCGCCCTCATGCAGCGACAGGGGGTCCGTGTACAAGGCCGTGCGTAGGTCGACCAGTTGCGCGGCGTGGACACGGCTACCTATGTGGTCTCGGCTGTCTATCACGGTACGGGTGAGCAGCTCGGTCAGTTCGTTGCTGCTGCGATCCGTGGTGACGAGCAGGTTCGCCACCGCCAGGGTGGACACCGTCGCCCCCTGCTGGGCCGAGGGGTAGACGTCGGCGGGCATCACGGACGCCCGGTAGTAGCGCGAGGCCCCGCCCTGGTCGTGGAGGGCGTCCACCAGGTCGCCCAGCTCCACGAAGCGGATGTCGAACTCCTCCGAGAGCTCCCGCACCGAGGCGGTGGGCAGACCGCCGGACCAGAAGAAGGCGTCGATGTCGTCGGCCTTCAGCGCGCTGGTCATCGTGTCGATGCCGATGGACACCGGCTCGATGTCGCGCCGGGGGTCGAGCCCCGCGGCCGTCAGCACCCGGTCCGCTATCAGTCGCACCCCCGACCCCACCTGCCCCACGGCCACCCGCTTGCCCCGCAGTTGCTCGGCCGTGAGCACCGACGAGGAGCGCGGGACGACCAGCTGCACGTAGTCGTCGTACAGCCGCGCGCAGCCCTGGAGCCGGTTCGCGCCGGGGCGTCCGGCGAGCCGGTACTCCTCCACGGCGTCGGCGGCGGCCACCGTGAAGTCGGCGGTCCCGGTGGCGAGCCGCTGCACGTTCTGCTGGGAACCCTCACTCGGCTTCAGCTGGACGTCCAGGCCCGGCGCGTCCTCCTTCAGCGCGGCCTTCAGCAGCCGGCCGTAGCGTTCGTAGACGCCGGAGTGCACTCCGGTGCTCACCGTGACCCGGCCGCTCGGCGTCTCCTCGTCCAGCGGGAGCACCCACCACAGCAGCAGACCGAGCACGACGAGCGACACCGCGCCGCCGCGGAGGGCACGGCGACGGTCGATGCGGGGCAGAGCGGGGAGCATGGCGCGATCCTGCCAGGTCACCGCGGTACTGGCCAGGGTCAGGCGGCCGGCGACGAGCCGCCCGGGCCGCCGTCGGCGCTCAGCTTCCTGGTGCCCACCGGTTCCCCGACGAGCCGTCCCGACAGGTCGGTGGTGACGTGCAGCGTGTGGTCGCCGGCGCAGGCCGGCCGCTCGCCGCGGGGCTCGTCGCAGTACTTGACGTAGCCCTCCAACCGGTCCGCGCGCCCCTCGACCAGACGCCAGACGCCGCCGTAGTCGGAGACCACGGCGTCCGGCTCGTAGGGCCTGAGCCAGCCGGTGACGTGGGTGTGCACCGTCGCCAGGAACTCCTGCTTCTCCTCGAACGGCATGACCAGGCGGGCGTACTCGGGCCGTGGTTCGATGCCGCTGTCGGCCCACCGGTAGGCCGCGGCGTGGTACGTGCGCCGGGACAGGGCCGCGTACAGCTCGGTCGAGGTCTTGCCGACCAGGGTGGGCCGGTCCTTCCTGCCCTGCGGGAGGTCCCCGACCACCGAGGGGTCGACGATGTTGACCGTGATCGTCGCCGGGGGCACCGCGGCCCGCGGGGCCCCCGGCGACGCGCCGGGGGAGGGGGTGGCGGCCGGCTGGGGGACCAGCTGCCCGTACTGCTCCAGACAGGTGCCGATCTTGAGGAGCAGCACGTCGACGTTCCCGTCGTTCACCTCGGTCGCGATCCACGGCTCGGTGAGGGTGCCGCCGTGGGGCTTGACGCCGAGCACGTCGAAGTCGCAGCGCGCGAACTCCTGTCGGAGGGCCCGCCACGATCCCGCTTCGGCCTCCGCCTTCTCCCGGGCCGCCCGCAGCGCGGGCTCGCACGCCGAGCGGCGGTCGCAGGTGCCCTTCTCGTCGTCGATGCGCAGCCGCACCACCGCGTCCGGGTCGTCCTTGACGGCGAAGGTGACCTCGGAGCCGTCGTCGGCGGGGAAGAGGGAACGCGAGCCGATCACGGTCAGCTCCCCCGGGTACACCTCCTCGGCCAACTCCTGGGCCCGCCCGCGGTCCTCACGGGTGGACGTCACGCAGCCGCTCACCAGTACCGCCAGGGCCACCGCGACCGGTGCCCCGCATGCCCGCCGCCACTTCATGTCGCCTCCCGCGCCGTCCGTTCCACCGGGCCGAGGTTATGCGCGCCGGTCGGGGTGGCGGATGAGTACGCCTACTCAAAGTCGGGGTGGTCCCCCGGGACCCGCCGGCCGGGCGGCCGTCCCGGGCGTTCCCGGGCGCGCCCCGGCAACTCCCGCCGGGATACGGACCATTGACACCACCGTTGGACTGGACCAATGATGCGGGCCATGCCGAGACCCCGAGCAGCACTCGCCGTCCTCGCCCCGCTCCTCGCCGCCCTGGCCCTGGCGGGCCCCACCGCGCCGACCCAGGCCGTCGCCGCGCCCGCCGCCGGGGCGACCGCCGCGGCCTGGCCCCCGCCCGCGCCGGTCATCAACCGGGTCGACACCCGGGACCCCGTCGTCTTCCTCACCATCGACGACGGCTGGTACCACGACCCGGAGGCCGCCAAGATCCTCCTGGACCGCCAGGTGCCCGCGTCCCTGTTCGTGCTGCCGGACGCGTACTCGTGGGACGCCGCCTACTACCGCAAGCTGCTCGACCACGGGCCGTCCCGCCTGGAGAACCACAGCGTCACCCACCCCGACCTGACCACCCTCGACGCGGCGGGCCAGCGCGCCGAGCTCTGCGGGGCCCGCAACCGTCACCTGGCCGCTTTCGGAGCCGAGCCCCGGCTGACCCGCCCGCCCTTCGGGGCGCTGAACGGGGACACCCGGGTCGCCGCCCGTGCCTGCGGTTCCAAGGCGGTGGTCACCTGGACGCACGACCAGACCGACTGGGGTACGGCACCCGCCACGCCCGATCTGCGCCGCGGTGACATCGTCCTGCTGCACTTCACGCCGAACCTCGCGAAGGATCTGACTCGGGTGCTTGCCGCGGCTGATGCGGCGGGGCTGAAGCCGGCGGCGTTGCGCGACTACGTTCGCGATTGATCGCGGTCGGTCCGCGGGGGGCCTCCCGGGGGTTCGTTGTCCCCTGCGGGTGGGTGGGGGTTGCTCGCGCAGTTCCCCGCGCCCCTATCGGGGCGCCCTGACGGTCGGGGTGGCCTGGTGGTCGGGGCGGCCAGGGGCGTGGGGGCGGAGCGCTTACCCTGGACGGGTGAGCGGTAACGACGTGGCTGGCGGAACAGTGGACGGATTGAAAACGTACGAAGTGCGCACCTACGGGTGCCAGATGAACGTCCACGACTCCGAACGGCTGTCGGGGCTGCTGGAGGGCGCCGGCTACGTCCGGGCCCCCGAGGGCTCCGACGGCGACGCCGACGTCGTCGTCTTCAACACCTGCGCGGTCCGGGAGAACGCCGACAACCGCCTCTACGGCAACCTCGGCCGACTCGCCCCGATGAAGACGAAGCGCCCGGGCATGCAGATCGCGGTGGGCGGCTGTCTGGCCCAGAAGGACCGCGACACCATCGTCCGGCGCGCCCCCTGGGTGGACGTCGTCTTCGGCACCCACAACATCGGCAAGCTGCCGGTGCTGCTGGAACGGGCCCGCATCCAGGAAGAGGCCCAGGTCGAGATCGCCGAGTCGCTGGAGGCGTTCCCGTCCACGCTGCCGACGCGCCGCGAGAGCGCCTACGCGGCCTGGGTCTCGATCTCCGTCGGCTGCAACAACACCTGCACCTTCTGCATCGTCCCCGCCCTGCGCGGCAAGGAGAAGGACCGCCGCACCGGCGACATCCTCGCCGAGATCGAGGCCCTGGTCGGCGAGGGCGTCTCGGAGATCACGCTGCTCGGCCAGAACGTCAACGCCTACGGCTCGGACATCGGCGACCGCGAGGCGTTCAGCAAGCTGCTGCGCGCGTGCGGGGCGATCGAGGGACTGGAACGCGTCCGGTTCACCTCGCCGCACCCCCGGGACTTCACCGACGACGTGATCGCCGCCATGGCCGAGACCCCCAACGTCATGCCCCAGCTGCACATGCCGCTGCAGTCCGGTTCGGACACCGTGCTGAAGGCCATGCGCCGCTCCTACCGCCAGGAGCGCTACCTGGGCATCATCGAGAAGGTCCGCGCGGCCATCCCGCACGCCTCGATCACCACGGACATCATCGTGGGCTTCCCCGGCGAGACCGAGGAGGACTTCGAGCAGACCCTCCACACGGTCCGCGAGGCCCGCTTCTCGCAGGCGTACACCTTCCAGTACTCCAAGCGCCCCGGCACCCCCGCGGCGGACATGCCCGACCAGATCCCCAAGGAGGTCGTGCAGGCCCGCTACGAGCGCCTGGTCGCCCTCCAGGAGGAGATCTCCTGGGACGAGAACAAGACGCAGGTCGGCCGCACCCTCGACCTGATGGTGGCCGAGGGCGAGGGCCGCAAGGACGGCGCCACCCACCGGCTGTCCGGCCGCGCCCCCGACAACCGCCTGGTCCACTTCACCAAGCCCGCCGAGGAGGTCCGCCCCGGTGACGTGGTCACCGTGGAGATCACCTACGCCGCCCCCCACCACCTGCTCGCCGAGGGGGAGACCCTGAAGGTGCGCCGCACCCGCGCGGGCGACGCCTGGGAGAAGCGGAACGCGCAGGAGACCGCGAAGCCGGCCGGGGTCCTGCTCGGCCTGCCCGGCATCGGCGTCCCCCAGCCCCTGCCCGCCGCACCGGGCGGTGCCTGCGGCAGCGCCTGCGACGCCGGCTGAGCCGCCCGGCCCCGGGCGGACTGGGAGTCACCCCCGTGCCGGGGCTACGCTGCCGATCATGCTTGTCGCCGCAGCCGTCTGCCCCTGTCCGCCCCTGCTCGTGCCCGAGGTCGCCTCGGGAGCCGCGCCGGAACTCGACGGTCTGCGCGCGGCGTGCGACGAAGCGCTGCGGGACGTCCTGGCGGCCCGCCCCGATCTGGTCGTGGCCGTCGGCCCCGCCGAGGGTCACGACCAGATCGGGTACCCGCAGGGCGCGCGCGGCACCTTCCGCAGCTTCGGCGTTCCGCTGGACGTGAGCCTGGGGCGGGCGGAGCCCGACGCCGCCGTCCCGGGGCCCTCCCTGCCGGTGTCGCTGGCGGTCGGCGCCTGGCTGCTCGACCGGGTGGGCTGGACGGGACCGGTGCGGGGCCTGGCTGCGGGGTCCGACCGCGACCGCCGGGCCAACCACGGGGACGGCGCCCGTACGGCGGGGGCGGCCGACCGCGTCGCCCTGCTGGTACTGGGGGACGGCAGCGCCCGCCGGAGCCTCAAGGCACCCGGCTACCTGGACGAGCGTGCCGAACGGGTCGACGCGGACCTCGCCCGTGCCCTCGGCCGGACGGACGACGGGACGTTCCTGCCGTCACTGGACGCCGATCTCGCGCGTGACCTCATGATCTCCGGGCGCTCCCCCTGGCAGGTGCTCGACGGCGCCGCGGACGGCGCCCGGCTGAGCGGGCGGCTCCTGTACGAAGCGGCGCCCTACGGAGTGGGCTACTTCGTGGCCTCCTGGAGCTGACGGCCTCCCCGCCCGGGACCGACCGGACCCGGGAGCCTCGTGCCGCCGCCGCCCGGGAACGCTCCCGGGCGGTCACGCGTGCCTACTTGCGGGCGCCCTCGCCCGCCTCGTTGTCGGCGGCCCGCTCCGCGGACTGCTGCTTGGGGATCTCCACCGTCTCGGTCGGGGCGCCGCGCTCGGTCACCGCCGCCGCGGGAGCCGCCTCGGCCCGCTCGGACTCCGCGGCGGCGGGAGCGTCCCCGGCGACCTCCGTGGCGGCGGTCCCGGTGTCCGCCGCGTCGGAGGCCGCCGGATCGGCCGTCTTCTTCGGCTTACGGAGGAAACGTGTGAAAACGCTCATGAAGTGCTCCATAACCTGCTCGTTCTGGTGAAATCCCTCGCCGCTCCCGTGCGGCCCATTGCGCCGCCAGAGTTCCCCGTTCCTCGCTCACCGGCGCCAGGACCTCGCAACAGGCAACGACGTCGTACGCGCCCCGTCACGTAACTCGTTCGGGAAGCGTCGTGAGGTTTGCGAGACTGGTGGGGTGAGTACCGCACCCCCCGCGCCGCGGGTCATCGCCGTCGTCGGGCCGACCGCAGCAGGAAAGTCCGATCTGGGCGTCTTCCTCGCCCAGCGACTCGGCGGCGAGGTCGTCAACGCCGACTCGATGCAGCTCTACCGCGGGATGGACATCGGTACCGCCAAACTGACGCCCGAGGAACGCGGGGGCGTCCCGCACCGGCTGTTGGACATCTGGGACGTCACGGTGACCGCGAGCGTCGCCGAGTACCAGCGACTGGCCCGTGCCGAGATCGACCGGCTGCTCGCCGCCGGCCGCTGGCCGGTCCTCGTCGGCGGCTCCGGGCTGTACGTCCGCGGCGCCATCGACCACCTGGAGTTCCCCGGCACCGACCCGGACGTCCGGGCCCGCCTGGAGGAGGAACTCGCCCTGCGCGGCTCCGGCGCCCTGCACGCCCGGCTGGCCGCGGCCGACCCGCCGGCGGGTCGCGCGATCCTCCCGAGCAACGGGCGCCGGATCGTCCGGGCCCTCGAAGTGATCGAGATCACGGGCAAGCCCTTCACCGCCAACCTCCCCGGTCACGACTCGGTCTACGACACCGTGCAGATCGGGGTCGACGTCCCCCGCGCCGAGCTCGACGGGCGCATCTCCGCACGCGTGGACCGGATGTGGGACGCCGGCCTCGTGGACGAGGTGCGCGCCCTGGCGGAACACGGTCTGCGCGACGGCCGCACCGCCTCGCGTGCGCTGGGCTACCAGCAGGTCCTCGCGGCGCTCGCCGGGGAGTGCAGCGATCAGGAAGCACGCGACGAGACCGTACGCGCCACCAAACGCTTCGCGCGCCGTCAGGACTCGTGGTTCCGCCGCGACCCCCGGGTGCATTGGCTCAGTGGCGCCGCGTCGGACCACGGGGAACTCCCGCAACGGGCGCTGGCGTTGCTCGAACGAGCGGTCACAGCCTGATCACGTGATGGCATCGGGACGCCCCGCCCGTCATCGTGGCCCCCGGTGCCGTGCCATCATCGAGCGACGATCGACCAGTGGAGTCCGGAGTGGGAGGGCGCGTGGCGATGGAGGCCGGCCCTCGACGAAACACCGCGCCAGAAGAACAGCGGGACGGACCTGACGACGCGGCCCGGCTGCCGCACGTGCCCGCGCCCGCCGTCGACGGGCTCACCTCCGACGGCCCCGACGCGACGGCCGAGCCCGGCACCGTGGACGGACTGGCCCCCCAGGACCTCGACTCCGGCGTCGAGGTGGAGGTGGAGCTGCGTCCCCAGCGCAAGCTGCGGCTGTGGCAGCTCGCCCCCATCGTCGGCCTCGGCACGCTCGGCTCGCTGATGTTCGCCTTCCCCCTCGCCTTCGAGTTCGGGGACGGCGGCGCGGTCGTCGCCATGCTGGGGCTGCTGATCTGCTCCTGCGCCGCCGGGTGGGGCATGATGGCCGCCCGTCGCGCCGGCGCCACCTGGCCCGGGCTCCCGCAGCGCGGCTCGGGCCGACGGGTCGACTGGCGGATCATCGCCCTGTACGTCGTCGTGGTCAGCGTGGTGGTCGTGCTCGCGGTGTGGCGCGTGGCGCGTCTGCGCTGAGGCGTTCCCGGGGCCGCGCTTCCCGGACACGGCCCCTTCGGATCGACCTTCCCCGTAGAGAAGTCCCGTACCGAGCAGATCCGTCCGGCTGCTCCGAACGGCTGATTCCCCGCACGGTGGCCGAAACGGGCTGCCGCGGTTCCGCAACCGCCAACCCGTGATCCCTCCCTCGAATGGGTGATCCGTTTCACGCTCGACGGGAGCGGGTCCTGGGGGCGTGGTGGGCTCGGTAGCATCAAGCACCGGCCCGGACGGGAGAACACCCGCACACCTCCAGCAGTTGAACGTCTGGAGGCGACCGTTCCGCACCGCCGGTCGATGCAGCCGGAGGTGCCCATGAGCGCGGAGGCCACAAACCCTGCGACCCCCCTGTCCTTCACGCCCGGAGCACACCGCAAGCGCGGTCGCCCCCGCATCGACCTGCGCCGACTGGGACGTGCCGCCCTGCTGGGGCCGGCCACCCGGGACCGACTGCCGGACGCCATCAGCCATGTGGTCGAGGCCCACCGCGCCCACCACCCGGAAGCCGACAGCGAACCGTTGCACCGCGCCTACCTGCTCGCCGAGTCCTCGCACCGGGGGCAGATGCGCAAGAGCGGCGAGCCGTACATCACCCACCCGCTCGCGGTCACCCTGATCCTCGCCGAACTCGGCGCCGAGGCCACCACCTTGACGGCGTCCCTGCTCCACGACACCGTCGAGGACACCGAGGTGACCCTGGACCAGGTGCGCCGGGAGTTCGGCGACGAGGTGTGCTTCCTGGTCGACGGCGTCACCAAACTGGAGAAGGTCGACTACGGCGCCGCCGCCGAACCCGAGACCTTCCGCAAGATGCTCGTCGCCACGGGCAACGACGTCCGGGTGATGTCGATCAAACTCGCCGACCGGCTCCACAACATGCGCACCCTGAGCGTGATGCGTCGCGAGAAGCAGGAACGCATCGCCAAGGTCACCCGGGACGTCCTCATCCCGCTCGCCGAACGCCTCGGCGTCCAGGCCCTCAAGACCGAGCTGGAGGACCTCGTCTTCGCGATCCTCCACCCCGAGGAGTGCGCGCAGACCAGACACCTCGTCAGCGAGAACGCGGCACGGGCCGACGACCCCCTCGCCGACACCGCCGAAGCGGTGCGCGCCGTCCTGCGGGACGCCGGCATCCCGGCCGAGGTGCAGATCAGGCCGCGCCACCTGCTCTCCGTCAACCGGGTGCGCCACAAGCGCGGCGAACTGCGCGGCGCCGACTTCGGTCGGCTGCTGGTCCTCGTCGCCGAAGACGCCGACTGTTACGCCGTCCTCGGCGAACTGCACACCTGTTTCACCCCGGTCGTCTCGGAGTTCAAGGACTTCATCGCCGTACCGAAGTTCAACCTCTACCAGTCCCTGCACACCGCGGTGGCCCGCCGGGACGGCGAGGTCGTCGAGGTCCTGGTCCGCACCCAGCAGATGCACCGGACGGCGCAGGCCGGCGTCGTCGCCCTCGGCAGCCCCTACCCGACCGGCGCCGACGAGGGCACGGTCCCGCCGGGGGGCCCGGCCGGCACGGACCCCGCGGCCCCCGACGGCGAGCGGGCCGACCCCACCCGACCGGGCTGGCTCTCCCGCCTCCTGGAGTGGCAGCGGTCCGCCCCCGACCCCGACACCTTCTGGTCCGCCCTGCGCGAGGACCTCGCCCAGGACCGCGAGATCACCGTGTTCCGCACCGACGGCCGCACCCTCGGCCTCCCGGTGGGGGCCAGTTGCGTGGACGCCGCCTACGCGCAGTACGGCGAGGACGCCCACGCCTGCATCGGAGCCCGGGTCAACGGCCGCCTGGCGGCCCTCGGCACCGTGCTGCGCGACGGCGACACGGTGCAACTGCTGATGAGCCAGGACACGGCGTCCGGCCCTTCCCGGGAGTGGTTGGACCACGCCGTGGCCCCGGGTGCACGGATCGCCATCCAACGCTGGCTCACCGATCACCCCGAGGTCGCCGAAGCCCCCGAGGCCACCCCCAGGGCGCCCCAGCCGGCCCCCTCCTCCCGCCCGGTGGGCGCCGGCGCCCTCGTCGACATCCCCGGCGCCTCCGTACGCCTGGCGGGCTGTTGCACCCCCGTACCACCGGACGAGATCACCGCCTTCGCCGTGCGCGGGGGAGTCGTCACCGTCCACCGGGTCGCCTGCTCCTCCGTCACCCGGATGAAGGAGGTCGCCCGCCCCGAGGTCGGGGTGCGCTGGGGCGACACCGCCGAGTACCGCGTCACCCTGGTCGCCGAGTCCTTCGGACGCCCGCACCTGCTCGCCGACCTCACGGAGGCCATCGCCCAGGAAGGCGTCGCCGTCGTCTCGGCCACGGTCGAACCCCCCTCCCGCCAACAGGTCCGCCACACGTACACCCTCCAACTCCCCGATGCGGCACGGCTGCCCGCCCTGATCAAGGCCATGCGCAACGTCGCCGGGGTCTACGACGTCAGCCGCGCCCAACACCCGGCGGTCGCCCCCTCGTAGCGCACTGCCCCGCGACCCGCGCCGGCGCCCACCGCCCGTTCGGGTGGGCGCGGCGCGAGTCGCCGGCGCGCACGGGCCGCCCGCTGGTAGCGGTGGCCCATGCAGCTCACCGCCCGCACCAGGGCCCCCCGACCGTCCCGCCCCCCGGGCCCCAAGGCGCCCCGCACCCGGGGCGCGCTGCTCGCCGTCGCCGCCTCCGTCTGTCTGATCGCCGCCAGCGCCCCCGCGCCGCTGGCCCCGGCGGGCGTCGGCGACCGCCTCTTCCCCTACCTCGGCAACCCCGGGTACGACGTGCACGCCTACGACGTGTCCCTCACCTACACCGGCGCGCCCGAGGACCCCGTGCGGGGCGTGACCCGGATCGACGCCCGGGCCACCGCCCGGCTGGAGTGGTTCCACCTGGACCACACGGCCGGCGAGGTCGACGCGGTCGAGGTCGACGGGGCGCCCGCCCGCTTCGCCAAGGCCGGCGAGGACCTCGTCGTCACCCCCGACCGCCCCGTCCTCCCCGGGACCCGACTGGGCGTCACCGTGCGCCACACCAGTGACCCGTCACCCGGCGAGGACGGCGAGGGCGGCTGGATCCGCACCGCCGACGGCCTGGTGACGGCAGGTCAGCCCGACGCCGCCCACCGCGTCTTCCCCTGCAACGACCACCCCTCGGACAAGGCCCACTTCACCTTCCGCGTCACCGCACCCCGGGCGCTCACCACGGTCGCGAACGGACTGCCCGCGGGCGTCGAGGAACACGGCGACACCACCACCCGCACCTTCCGCACCGTGCACCCCATGGCCGCCGAACTGGCCCAGGTCTCCATCGGGACGTCCACCGTCCGGCACCGCCCCGGCCCGCACGGGCTGCCCCTGCGGGACGTCGTGCCCCGCAAGGACCGGGCCGCGCTGGAACCCTGGCTGCGCCGCACGCCCGACCAGATCAGCTGGCTGGAACGGAAGCTCGGCGGCTACCCCTTCGAGACGTACGGGGTGCTGGTCGCCGAGGCGGACACCGGGTTCGCGCTGGAGACGCAGACGCTCAGCCTGTTCGAACGGGACTTCTTCCTGGGCGGCCGGTTCCCGGACTGGTACATCGAGTCGATCATGGTGCACGAGCTCGCCCACCAATGGTTCGGCAACAGCGTCAGCCCCCGCGTCTGGTCCGACGTGTGGCTCAACGAGGGCCACGCCACCTGGTACGAGGCCCTCCACGCCGACGAGCACGGCCACAAGGCGCTGGACGTGCGGATGCGCGCCGCCTACCGCGCGTCCGACGCGTGGCGGGCCGCCGGCGGCCCGCCCGCGAAGCCGAAGGTGCCCGCCCCCGGTCACGGCGGCAGCATCTTCCGCCCGGTCGTCTACGACGGGGCCGCCCTCGTCCTCTACGCCCTGCGCCAGGAGATCGGCCACCGCGCCTTCGAACGGCTGGAGCGCACCTGGGTGACCACCCACCGTGACTCCACGGCCACCACGCAGGACTTCGTCGACCTCGCGTCGGCGGTCGCCGCCCGGGACCTGCGGGGCTTCCTCGGCGACTGGCTGTACGGAACCACCACCCCGCCGATGCCCGGCCACCCCGAGTGGAGCACCCCCGCGCCCACGAAGAAGTCGGGGGCCGCCCGGTCGTGACACCGCGGACCGGGGCTCCGTTCGACCGAACGGAAAACCCCCGTGACGAGACGACCCGTTCCGTGCGACCATCGTCAGGTCGGCGGCGCTGCGCCGGCCCGGTGGGAAGCCACCCGGGCCGGGAGGGTTCCGGGAATCTCCGGAGGCTCCCGCACGTTCACCGATTGACGGGGTATCCCTCCGTCAGCGCTTTCACGGGGTGGGGCCCGAGGCCCGTCCCCGCACTGCTCCCCATCGACGTAAGGATCAAATGACCTCCTCTTCTTCCCCTTCCCAGGACGCGCAGACACTCCCGCTGAACAGCACCGAAGGTCTTCGGGCCGATGCCCTGATGGAAGAGGACGTCGCCTGGAGCCACGAGATCGACGGCGCACGGGACGGCGAGCAGCTCGACCGCTCCGAGCGTGCGGCCCTGCGGCGCGTCGCGGGCCTGTCGACCGAGCTGGAGGACGTCACCGAGGTCGAGTACCGGCAGCTCCGGCTGGAGCGGGTCGTCCTCGTCGGTGTCTGGACCTCGGGCAGTGCTCAGGACGCGGAGAACTCCCTCGCGGAACTGGCCGCCCTCGCCGAGACGGCCGGCGCCCAGGTGCTCGACGGCGTGATCCAGCGCCGCGACAAGCCCGACGCCGCCACGTACATCGGCTCCGGCAAGGCCCGCGAGCTGCTGGACCTGGTCGTCGAGACCGGTGCCGACACCGTCATCTGCGACGGTGAGCTCTCTCCCGGCCAGCTCATCCACCTCGAAGACGTCGTCAAGGTCAAGGTCATCGACCGGACGGCGCTGATCCTCGACATCTTCGCCCAGCACGCCAAGTCCCGTGAGGGCAAGGCGCAGGTGGCGCTGGCGCAGATGCAGTACATGCTGCCCAGGCTCCGCGGTTGGGGCCAGTCCCTGTCCCGTCAGATGGGCGGCGGCAAGGGCGGCGGGCTCGCCACCCGCGGTCCCGGTGAGACCAAGATCGAGACGGACCGGCGGCGCATCCGCGAGAAGATGGCCAAGATGCGCCGCGAGATCGCGGAGATGAAGACCGGCCGCGACATCAAGCGCCAGGAACGGCGCCGCAACAAGGTCCCCTCGGTCGCCATCGCGGGCTACACCAACGCCGGGAAGTCCTCGCTGCTCAACCGGCTGACCGGGGCGGGCGTCCTGGTCGAGAACTCCCTGTTCGCCACCCTCGACCCGACCGTGCGCCGGGCCGAGACCCCCGGCGGCCGGGTCTACACCCTCGCCGACACCGTCGGATTCGTCCGGCACCTGCCGCACCACCTCGTCGAGGCGTTCCGCTCCACGATGGAGGAGGTCGGCGACTCCGACCTCATCCTGCACGTCGTGGACGGCTCGCACCCGGCGCCGGAGGAGCAGCTCGCCGCGGTCCGGGAGGTCATCCGTGACGTGGGCGCCACCCATGTGCCCGAGATCGTGGTGATCAACAAGGCCGACGCGGCGGACCCGCTCGTCCTCCAGCGGCTGATGCGGATCGAGAAGCACTCCCTCGCGGTGTCCGCCCGTACCGGCGAAGGCATCCCCGAGCTGCTGGCGCTGATCGACTCCGAACTGCCCCGGCCCAAGATCGCGGTCGAGGCGCTGGTGCCGTACACGCACGGCAAGCTCGTCGCCCGGGCCCACTCCGAGGGCGAGGTGACCTCGGAGGAGCACACCGCCGAGGGCACCCTGCTCAAGGTCCTGGTCCACGAGGAGCTCGCCGCCGAACTGGCGCCGTACGTGCCCGCGGCCACCGCACAGCAGGTCACCGCCTGAGCGCGACCCGCACCGGCTGACCACAACACCGTGCCCCGCCCGCCTCCACCGGAGGTCGGACGGGGCACGGTGTCGTTGCCGCTACTGTCCCGCGAACTTCTTGCTCACCGAGTCGTACACGCCCTTGGCCTCGGCGCCCAGGTGGGGCCCCGCCAGCCAGCCGGCCGTGACCGGGCCGATCGAGGTGTTGGAGATCAGCACCGACTCGCCGTCCGAGCCCTGGCCGATCCAGCCGCCGCCCGAGGAACCGGCGGTCATGGTGCAGCCGATGCGGTACATCGTCGGGGCGTCCGCCGTGAGCGACAGCCGGCCCGGCTTGTCCTGGCACTGGCGCATCTGCTGCCCGTCGAACGGAGCCGCGGCCGGGTAGCCCTTGGCCGTCAGGCTCTCGATCTGCGCCACGGCCGGGGCGTCGAAGTCGACCTCCAGCGCCGTCCCCACCGTCTCCTCCAGCGACTTGCCGCTGCCCTTCTCGGGCGTCACGTGCAGCACCGCGAAGTCGTACGGAGCGCCCGCGCCACCGGTCGGGCCGCCCTGCTCGATCCACTGCGTCGAGGTCTGCGCCCAGTCGGACCACCACACCCCGAGCGGGGCGACGTCCTCACGCGACGCGGTCTCCAACTGCGCCGCCGACTTGCCCTCGCCGTTGTACGAGGGCACGAAGGCGATGTTGCGGTACCAACCGCCGCTCTTGCCCGCGTGCACGCAGTGCCCGGCCGTCCACACCAGGTTGGACTTGCCGGGGTTCGCCGGGTCCTTCACGACCGTCGCCGAGCAGACCATCGAGCCGTCGGGGCCGTCGAAGAAGACCTTGCCCGCCTCCGGCGCGTCCTTCTGGTACGGAGCGCTCACCGGCTGCGCGTCCACCGGCTTCGGCGTCGGGTCGGTCACCCCCTGGTCGTCGGAGATGTCCCCCTCCTCGACGCCCTTGTCGGGCTGTTCGGCGTCCCGCATCCGGTCCGGGTCCCAGAGACCGTCGATGATCGGGTTGACGAAGTCCTGCGCCTCGCGCAGCCAGGTGTCCTTGTCCCAGTCCTTCCAAGCGCCGTCCCGCCACTTGTCCAGGTCGATCCCGTGGTCCTTGAGCCGGTTCTTGATGTCGTCCGGGATCTTGATCTTGCCGTCGTCCGCCGGGGTCTCCTGCGCCGTCGACTGACCACCCGCGGTGTCGTCCTCGGAGCCGCAGGCCGTCGCGGTGAGCGCGAGCGCCGCGCCGAGTGCGACCACGACCGTCACCGGCCTCCTGCGGTGCGCGCTCCCTCCACGGCGCGCGGTGAAGAGCGGGCGTATGGATCGCATGGTGTGACTCCCCCTGGTTCGGGACGGTGGGTACTGCCGGGGCCGGTGGAATCGGCGGAACCGTTCGAGCGGGGCGCCGTGTTCGCGGGCGCCACCGGTTCCGTTCCGGCCGAACGGCTCCCCCACACTATGTCGGTGCCGTGCAGGACGACCGACGGAACGGCAACGGTTCCGTCACGGGAAGGATCTTCGGATTGGCCCGTGATCCACGGCAACTCCCGTCGTTGGTAGGTACGGGGGGCGCGCCACCGGCGTTCGGCCCCCGTGCCGATCCGCCCCTCGACGGGGCGGGCACCGGCCCCTACGCAGCGGGAGGAACGACAGGCGTGGCCGTGACCGAGCCCTCGGCGGTGACCACCGCACACGAGGGGATCCTCCACCGGCAGTCGACCAGGGAGTCCGCGGCGCGCACGTACGCCCGCGCCCTGCCGATCGTCCCGGTGCGTGCCCGTGGACTGACCATCGAGGGAGCCGACGGCCGTCGGTACCTCGACTGTCTCTCCGGCGCCGGTTCCCTCGCCCTCGGCCACAACCACCCCGTCGTGCTGGCCGCGATCCGCAAGGTCCTCGACTCCGGCGCCCCGCTGCACGTCCTCGACCTCGCGACCCCCGTCAAGGACGCCTTCATCACGGAACTCTTCCGCACCCTGCCCGCAGGGCTCGCCGGGCGGGCCCGCATCCAGTTCTGCGGGCCCGCCGGCACCGACGCCGTCGAGGCCGCCCTCAAGCTCGCCCGCACCGCCACCCGCCGCGAGGGCGTCCTCGCGTTCACCGGTGCTTACCACGGCATGACGGCCGGAGCGCTCGCCGCATCCGGGGGAGCGCCGGAGGTACGCGTCACCCGGCTCCCGTACCCGCAGGACTACCGCTGCCCGTTCGGCACCGGAGGCCCCCGGGGCGCCGAACTCTCCGCGCGCTGGACCGAATCCCTCCTCGACGACCGCAAGTCCGGGGTCCCCCACCCCGCCGCGATGATCCTGGAGCCCGTGCAGGGCGAGGGCGGCGTCATCCCCGCCCCCGACGACTGGCTGCGTCGGATGCGGGCCCTCACCGCGGCCCGGGACATCCCCCTGATCGTGGACGAGGTGCAGACCGGCGTCGGCCGCACCGGTGCCTTCTGGGCGGTCGAGCACAGCGGAGTGACCCCCGACGTCATGGTGCTCTCCAAGGCGATCGGCGGCAGCCTCCCGCTCGCCGTCATCGTCTACCACGAGGACCTCGACGTCTGGCAACCCGGGGCGCACGCCGGCACCTTCCGCGGCAACCAACTGGCGATGGCCGCCGGGACCGCGACCCTCGCGTACGTCCGCGAACACGGCCTCGCCGACCGCGCCGCCGTCCTCGGCGCCCGCATGGTCGGACAACTCCAGGCACTGGCCGCCGAACACCCCTGCGTCGGCGACGTACGGGGCCGCGGCCTGATGATCGGCATCGAACTGGTCGACCCCGCCGCCGAGGTGCTGACCGCGCCCGGGCCGCCGCCCGCCGCCCCCGAGTTGGCCGCCGCCGTCCAACGGGCCTGCCTCCACCGCGGACTCATCGTGGAACTCGGCGGCCGGGACGCCAGCGTCGTGCGCATCCTGCCGCCGCTCACCCTCACCGACGAACAGGCCGCCGCCGTCCTCGACCGCCTGGCCGACGCCATCGCCGCAGCGTCCCGCGCCTTCCGCCCCCACCCGTGACCGGGCGGCGGCTCCGCCGCCCGCAGCTCCCGGGAACCCCCGTCCCCGGGACACCCTTCCCGGGCCCCGTAGGAAGAACGACAACACCGAGTAGCGGGCCCGTCACCGCACGGGCCGGACAACCCCCCAAGGAAGCCCTGTTGAACGCCACCCCCGCACCCGACCGCCGTCCCCCTCACCACGCGGGAGGGCTGTGTGCCGCACCGTCCCCGTCGGAGACGGAGCCCGGTACGGTTCCCCGGCAGAAGGGAGGGAGCCGCGACGCGGAGCGGCTGCGCGGCGCCACCGCCGACCTGCTGGACCACCCCGACCCGCACACCGCCGCCCAGGCCGCGGCCGTCGAGAACCTCCTGCGCTGCTGGGTCCGGGAGAAGGACCTGCCCGCCCCCGCACAGGGCACCCTGCGCCTGACCCTGCACTCCAGCGCCACCACCCTGCTCGTCCCGGTGCAGTACTGGTCCGTCACCGGCTGGCACCGCTTCGGCCCGCCCTACGTCGAAGGCGCCCCCGAGTCCGCGCCGCCCGTCGACGCGGTCACCCTCGCCGCCCTGCTGAGCCGCGAGGCCACCGCCCAGGACGACGGCGGAGACCTCGTCGGACGGGTAGCCGACTCGGTCCGCCGCACCGTCACCTTCGTCACCGACCGGCGGCGCCGACCCGAGGACGGCCCCGACCTCTTCCTCTCCGGCGAACAGTCCCTGCTGCTCGGCCACCCGCTGCACCCCACCCCCAAGAGCCGCGAAGGGCTCTCGGACGCCGAAACCACCCGCTACTCACCGGAGTTGCGCGGCTCCTTCGCCCTGCACTGGCTCGCCGTCGCCCCCTCCGTGCTGGCCGCCGACTCGGCCTGGACGGAGCACGGCAGGACCGTCCCCGCGGACCGCCTCACCGCCCGCCTCGCCGGCACCGAACTGCCCCTGCCCGACGGACACGCGGCGCTCCCCGTGCACCCCTGGCAGATCCGCGACCTCGCCCTGCGGCCCGACACCCGCGAACTCCTCGACCGGGGACTCCTGCGCGACCTCGGAACCCACGGCCCCGCCTGGTGCCCGACCTCGTCCGTCCGCACCCTCTACCGCCCCGGTGCCGACGCCATGCTGAAGCTGTCGCTGGGCCTGCGGATCACCAACTCCCGCCGGGAGAACCTCCGCAAGGAACTCCACCGCGGAGTGGAGGTCCACCGCCTGCTGCAAGCCGGACTCGCCGACCAGTGGCAGGCCGCGCACCCCACCTTCGACATCGTCCGCGACCCGGCCTGGCTCGCCGTCACGGGAACCGACGGCCAGCCGGTGCCCGGACTCGACGTGATGATCCGTCACAACCCCTTCACCGACGGCAGCGACGCCCAGTGCGTGGCCGGACTGCTCACGCCCAGGCCCGCCGCGGGCCGTCGCACCGGCACCGAAGGCCCGGCCGCCCCGCCGAACGCCGCCGTGCGCTCCCGACTCTGCGAGATCGTGACCCGCCTCGCCGGCCGCACCGGATGCCCGCGCGGAGCGGTCGCCGCCGAGTGGTTCCTGCGCTACCTCCAGCAGGTGGTCCGCCCGGTGCTCTGGCTCGACAGCGAGGCCGGCATCGCCCTGGAGGCCCACCAGCAGAACACCGTGCTGCTCCTCGACCCCGAGGGATGGCCGACCGGCGGACGCTACCGCGACAACCAGGGCTACTACTTCCGCGAGTCCCACCGCGCCGCACTCGACCGCCGACTGCCCGGCATCGGCGAGCAGAGCGACACCTTCGTCTCCGACGAGGTCACCAACGAGCGCTTCGCCTACTACCTCGCCATCAACAACGTCTTCGGACTGATCGGCGCCCTCGGCTCCCAGCGCCTCGCCGACGAGCGCCTGCTCCTCGCCGCCTTCCGCCGCTTCCTCGCCGAGGCCGCGACCGGACCCGACCGCCTGAACTCCCCGCTGCCCGCCCTGCTGCTCGACACCCCCGCACTGCGGTGCAAGGCCAATCTGCTCACCCGGCTGCACGGCCTCGACGAACTGGTCGGCCCCGTCGACACCCAGTCCGTGTACGTCACCATCGCCAACCCCCTGCACTCCTGCGGGACATGACCCGTCCCGTGGACCGAGAACACCCCGCGGTGCCCGCCGCCCCCGCTGCCGTCGGTCGGCACGGCGGGGGCGGTGCGCAGCCGGCGGTCCCCGGGCCCGGACGGCACGCCCCGGACGGGCCCGGCCCCGGACGACCGCCGGCCGGGCCCGACCTCCTGGACGGTCTCGCCGACTGGCGGCCCGCCCCCACCCGGGCCGGGGTCCTGCGCCTGCTCCCGGTGGTGCTCGAACGGCACCTCGCCCTGCTCAGCCACTGGATGAACGACCCCGCGGTGGCGGCCTTCTGGGAACTGTCCGGGCCCCCGTCCGTCACCGAACGGCACCTCGGCCCGCAACTCGCCGGCGACGGCCGCAGCATCCCCTGCCTGGGTCTCCTCGACGGCACCCCGATGAGCTACTGGGAGGTCTACCGGGCGGACCTCGACCCGCTGGCCCGGCACTACCCGGCCCGCCCCCACGACACGGGCGTCCACCTCCTCGTCGCCGGCGCCTCCCGCCGCGGACGCGGCCTCGGCTCCCTGCTGCTGGGGGCCGTCAGCGAGCAGATCCTGCGCCACCGCCCCGCCTGCACCCGGATCGTCGCCGAGCCGGACCGGCGCAACGCCGCCTCGGTCGCCGCTTTCCGCCGGGCGGGGTTCCGGCTCGCCGCCGAGGTGGCCCTCCCCGACAAGACGGCCGCGCTGATGATCCGGGACCGCTCCCCGTGCGCTCCACCGTGATCCCGTCGCCCCGCGCACCCCGCCCGACCCGATCCGGTTCCCTCCCGAGGAGTACCCGTGCCGAGTCCTTCCGCCGAGACCCCCGGCGCCCCCTGGACACCGTCCGTTCCCACCGAGCTGACCCGTGAGAACTGGGCCCGGGTCGGCCAGCGCCTGCTCGCCAAGATGCTCGGCGAGTTCGCCTACGAAGAGATCATCCGGCCGCTGCCCGAACCCGGGCGTGCCACGGACCCGCACCCGGGACCGGGCGACGGCCCACCGGACGGGGCGGAGGTCGGCCTCCCGGACCGGGCCGTCGACCTCGCCGCCTACACCCTCGTCCTCGACGCCCCCTCCACCCACCTCACCTTCCACGCCCGCCGCCATGCCTACGGCGGCTGGCACGTCGACCCCGACACCATCACCCTCACCGAGGTGGGGGCCTGGCCCCGGTCGTTCGGCGATCCCCTGGAGTTCCTGGCCCGCGCCCGCAAGACCCTCGGGATCGACGGCGCCACCCTCGGCCACGTGATCCGGGAACTCACCGCGACCCTCGCCGCCGACGCCCGGCTCGACCACTTCGCCGTCCCCGCCGCCACCCTCGCCGACCTGTCCTACGCCGACCTCGAAGGGCACCAGGCGGGCCACCCGTGGCTGGTGCTCAACAAGGGCCGGCTCGGCTTCTCCGCCTCCGACACGGCACGCTGGGCCCCGGAGGCGCGCACCGCGGTCGCCCTGCCCTGGATCGCGGTCCACACCGACCTCGCGACCTACCGCGGCGTGCGCGGCCTCGACCGGGCGGACGACCTCTACGCCGGCGAACTGGCCCCACCGACCAGGGAGGCGTTCGCGGCGGTCCTACGGGAACGCGGCGTCGACCCGTCCGCGTACCTGTACCTGCCGGTGCACCCCTGGCAGTGGGACGACGTGGTGCTCCCGCTCTTCGCCCCGTCCGTGGCCTGCGACGCGATCATCCCGCTGCCCACCGACGGCGACGACCGGCTGCCCCAACAGTCGATCCGCACCTTCCTGAACGTCTCCCGCCCCGAGCGGCACACCGTGAAACTGCCGCTGTCGGTGCTCAACACCCTCGTGTGGCGCGGACTGCCCACCGAGCGCACCCTCGCCGCCCCCGCCGTCACCGGGTGGATGCTGGACCTGCGGGACGCGGACCCCTTCCTCAGCGAGGAGTGCCGGGTCATCCTTCTGGGTGAGGTCGCCTCCGTGACCGTCGAGCACCCCGTCTACGACACGCTCCGCGAGGTGCCGTACCAGTACAAGGAACTCCTGGGCGCGATCTGGCGGGAACCGGTGGGACGCCACCTGCGGCCGGGAGAGCGGGCCCGCACCCTCGCCGCCCTGCTGCACGTCGACCCCGCCGGGCGGTCCTTCACCGCGGAACTCGTCTCCCGGTCCGGCCTGGAACCCCGGACCTGGCTGCGCCGCCTCTTCGCCGCCCTGCTCCCGCCCCTGCTGCGCTTCCTCTACAAGTACGGAACCGTTTTCTCACCCCACGGCGAGAACACCATCGTCGTCTTCGACGAGGACGACGTACCGGTCAGGCTCGCGGTGAAGGACTTCGTGGACGACGTGAACGTCAGCTCCGAACGCCTGCCCGAACACGCCGCCATGCCCGACGAGGTGCGCGAGATCCTGCTCACCGAGCCGCCCGGCTTCCTGACCCAGTTCATCCACTCCGGCCTGTTCGTCGGGGTCTTCCGGTACCTCGCGCCCCTGTACCAACAGCAGCTCGGCGTGCCGGAGCGGGACTTCTGGGCGCTGGCCCGGGCCGAGATCCTGCGCCACCACGGCCGCTTCCCGGAGCTCAAGGAACGGTACGAGACCTTCGACCTGCTGACCCCGGAGATCGCCCGACTCTGTTTGAACCGCAACCGGCTCCACCTCGACGGGTACCGGGACCGGGCCGAACGGCCGCACGCAGCGGTGCACGGCACGGTTCCCAACCCCCTGCACGCCTCCTGACGCCGCCCGTCCGCCCGGCGTCCGCCCGGAACCGACCCGTGCGGTTCCGGGCGGGACCGGCGTACGGACGGCCACTGTCAGACCCACGGACTAGGCTGGTCGACCTATGACCAAGTCCTCTCTCCCCGAGCTCCTGCACGCCGCCGTCACCGCCGTCGGCGGCACGGAACGCCCCGGCCAGGTGACCATGGCCGAAGCGGTCGCCGAGGTCATCGACGACGGCTCCCACCTGCTGGTCCAGGCCGGAACCGGCACGGGAAAGTCCCTCGGCTACCTGGTCCCGGCGCTGGCCCACGGGGAGCGCGTCGTGGTGGCCACCGCGACCCTCGCCCTCCAGCGCCAGCTGGTGGAACGGGACCTGCCCCGCACGGTCGACGCGCTGCATCCGCTGCTGCGCCGCCGCCCCCAGTTCGCGATGCTCAAGGGCCGCTCGAACTACCTGTGCCTGCACCGGCTGCACGAGGGCGTGCCCCAGGACGAGGACGAGGGGCTCTTCGACCAGTTCGAGGCCGCCGCCCCGTCCAGCAAGCTGGGCCAGGACCTGCTGCGGCTGCGGGACTGGTCCGGCGACACCGAGAGCGGTGATCGCGACGACCTCAGCCCCGGGGTCTCCGACCGCGCCTGGTCGCAGGTCTCGGTGTCCTCGCGGGAGTGCCTGGGCGCCACGCGCTGCGCGTACGGCGCGGAGTGCTTCGCGGAGCTGGCCAGGGAGCAGGCGAAGCTCGCCGACGTCGTCGTCACCAACCACGCGCTGCTCGCCATCGACGCCATCGAGGGCGCCCCGGTGCTGCCGCCGCACGAGGTGCTGATCGTGGACGAGGCCCATGAGCTCGTCTCGCGGGTCACCGGGGCGGCCACCGGCGAGCTGACCCCCGGACAGGTCAACCGGGCCGTGCGCCGGGCGGCCAAGCTGGTCAACGAGAAGGTCGCCGACCAGCTCCAGACCGCGGCCGAGGGCTTCGAGCGGGTCATGGAGCTGGCCCTGCCGGGCCGGTTGGAGGAGGTGCCCGAGGACCTCGGGTACGCCTTGCTGGCGTTGCGGGACGCCACCCGGAACGTGATCGTGGCGCTCGGTTCGACCCGTGACAAGTCGGTGCAGGACGAGGACGCGGTGCGCAAACAGGCCCTGGCCTCCGTCGAGGGGGTGCACGCGGTCGCGGAGCGCGTCACCCTGGGCTCCGAGTACGACGTCGTCTGGTACGAGCGGCACGACCGCTTCGGCGCCTCGCTGCGGGTCGCGCCGCTGTCCGTGTCGGGGCTGCTGCGCGAGAAGCTGTTCACCGAACGTTCGGTGGTCCTCACCTCTGCCACCCTGAAGCTCGGCGGCGACTTCAACGGTGTGGGGGCCTCCCTGGGGCTCGCACCGGAGGGCACGGCCGTGCCCGGGGACGAGGAGCAACCGGTCTGGAAGGGCCTGGACGTCGGCTCGCCCTTCGACTACCCGAAGCAGGGCATCCTCTACGTCGCCAAGCACCTGAACCGCCCCGCCCGGGACGGTGACCGGTCCGACATGCTGGACGAGCTGACGGAGCTGATCCAGGCCGCCGGGGGACGCACCCTGGGGTTGTTCTCCTCCATGCGGGCCGCCCAGAACGCGGCCGAGGAGCTGCGCTCGCGGATTCCCGAGTACCCGATCCTGCTCCAGGGCGAGGAGACGCTCGGCGAGCTGATCAAGAACTTCGCGGCCGATCCCAGGACCTGCCTGTTCGGCACGCTGTCGCTGTGGCAGGGCGTCGACGTGCCGGGCCCGAGCTGTCAGCTCGTGGTCATGGACAAGATCCCGTTCCCGCGGCCGGACGACCCGCTGATGAGCGCCCGGCAGAAGGCGGTCGAGGAGGCGGGGGGCAACGGCTTCATGGCGGTGGCCGCGACGCACGCGGCGCTGTTGATGGCCCAGGGCGCCGGGCGTCTGGTCCGCGCCTCGGGCGACCGCGGGGTGGTCGCCGTTCTCGATCCCCGATTGGCCACGGCCCGCTACGGGAGCTATCTCAAGTCCTCGCTCCCCGACTTCTGGTCCACCACCGACCGCAACCAGGTCCGCCGCTCCCTCACGGCGATCGACGCGGCGGCCCCGGCGGACTGACCGGGACCTCGGGGCAAGAACAGACCCCGGAACCAGGCGCAGGAGGTTCCGGGGTCGGCCAGGGGGAGTGGTCGTACTGCTCGCGGCGGAGGGGCTCAGATGCGCCGTAGCACCGCGACGACCTTGCCGAGGATCGTCGCCTCGTCGCCGGGGATCGGCTGGTACGCGGAGTTGTGCGGGAGCAGCCACACATGGCCGTCCTCCCGCTTGAAGCGCTTGACCGTGGCCTCGCCGTCCAGCATGGCGGCCACGATGTCGCCGTTCTCGGCGACGGGCTGACGGCGGACGGTCACCCAGTCGCCGTCGCAGATCGCCGCCTCGATCATGGAGTCGCCGACGACCTTGAGCACGAACAGTTCGCCGTCGCCCACGAGCTGCCGGGGCAGCGGGAACACGTCCTCGACGGACTCCTCGGCGAGGATCGGGCCACCGGCCGCGATGCGGCCCACGAGCGGGACGTACGAGGCGGCGGGCTTGCCTGCGGTGTCCGTCGGCTGTGCGGTGGGCTGGTCGGAGCCGCGCACCTCGTAGGCGCGGGGGCGGTGCGGGTCGCGGCGGAGGAAGCCCTTGCGCTCCAGGGCCATCAACTGGTGGGCCACGGAGGAGGTGCTGGACAGTCCGACGGCCTGCCCGATCTCCCTCATGGACGGCGGGTAGCCCCGTCGCTGGACGGAATCCCTGATGACCTCGATGACCCGTCGTTGACGGTCGGTGAGCCCTGAACTGTCCGCCCGGATGCCGGGAGGTCGGCCGGGTAGGGACCGTGTGGGCTTGGGCCCCTCCGGGTTCGTGGCTGCATCTGTCATGGCGTGCACCGCCTCCAGTCGGCCCTGGGCACGGTCGTGGGCGGTGATGGTGACACTGTCTGCGGTGGTGGTCATGATCGGCAGCCCCTCTCGGATGTTCTCCCTAGCTAGCCAACGGTAGTTGCTTTCGAAAGGTTGCGCCAAACACACGTTCGAGTGAAAAAACGGGGAGGTCCTGACGGGATCAGGCGTCCGGGTGTATGGCCTACGTCCGCATGTGCGGAGGGGGCCCGCGCCCGCACGTGCGGGCGTAGGCATCGGCCCTCCGGGGTGCGCCACCGCGGGCCAGTGTGCCACCAGGGGGTCGCGGGGCGAGGTGGCGCCCCGGTCGGCGGCGCTCGCCCCCGGGCGGCTACCGTGGTCCCCGGACCGGCCCGTTCCGTGGGTCCACCGACCCTGCCGAGCCGTGACGGAGCGCAGTGGCCCGGCCCGGTGAGGTCCGTGGAGCGCGTCCCCTTCCCGGGGTGCGTCGGCCGCCGCCGGCCCGAGTGCCCGCCTCGCGATCCGTCGGCGCCCCCACTGCCGTCGGCGGGCGGCCCGTTGTGGGCCGGGGCGGGGCCCGTGTTACTCGCCGGTTTATGGGTCGGATCACGACACGCGCAGCCTGTGAATTGCAGCCAAACCCCAGATGTAGTGGTTGGATTGCGGTGACAGCCCAGAAGTTGTGGTCCCGGGGTCTTCGGCCCTCCGGTCATCGCCTATGCTGGGGGCTGCTTCGACCGGGCTGATGCCCCTGAGAAGCCCCAAGGACGTGCCCTGAAGGAGGCTTGAACGCGATGCACTGCCCCTTCTGTAGGCACCCCGACAGCCGTGTCGTCGACAGTCGTACGACCGATGACGGCACGTCGATCCGCAGGCGCCGTCAGTGCCCCGATTGCTCCCGTCGATTCACGACCGTGGAGACCTGCTCACTGATGGTGGTCAAGCGCAGCGGAGTGACGGAGCCCTTCAGTCGCACGAAGGTCATCAACGGCGTGCGCAAGGCCTGCCAGGGCCGGCCCGTCACGGAGGACGCCCTCGCCCAGCTCGGCCAGCGGGTCGAGGAGGCGGTGCGGGCCACCGGCAGTGCCGAGCTGACCACGCACGACGTGGGTCTGGCCATACTCGGCCCGCTGCAAGAACTCGACCTCGTCGCCTACCTGCGGTTCGCGTCCGTCTACCGGGCGTTCGACTCGTTGGAGGACTTCGAGACCGCCATCGTGGAACTGCGGGCGCACCCCGAGCGGGCGCCCACCGCTGGCGCCACGGGCGAGGGGTCCGCGACCGCCGAGCGCGGGCCGGGACGGAACCCGACGGTTCCCGCCCCCGCCGCGGCCGGCGGCTGATCACACTCCGGACCGGGTGGGGCCACCCGGGACCGTGCGGTCGGCAACGACCACTCAATTTTGCTGAGGGCGCCCACAAGGACGTCCGCAGCGCGCAACAGCACACCGTGCCGAGGGAAGAACGCGGCACTTCAGGGCGTTATCGCCCGATACAGGGAGGCGGCATGACAGAGACGGCGAGCGGTCCGGCACGGGGTTCCCGCGCCAAGGGGGCCAAGGCCACCAAGGGGCTGCGCATGGAACGTGTCCACACCACCCCGGGCGTGCACCCGTACGACGAGGTGGCTTGGGAACGCCGTGATGTCGTGATGACCAACTGGCGCGACGGCTCGATCAACTTCGAGCAGCGCGGCGTCGAGTTCCCCGACTTCTGGTCGGTGAACGCGGTCAACATCGTCACCAGCAAGTACTTCCGCGGCGCGGTGGGCACACCGCAGCGCGAGACCGGGCTCAAGCAGCTCATCGACCGGATCGTCAAGACGTACCGGAAGGCCGGCGAGGACTACAAGTACTTCGCCTCGCCCGCCGACGCCGAGATCTTCGAGCACGAGCTGGCGTACGCCCTGCTGCACCAGATCTTCAGCTTCAACTCCCCGGTGTGGTTCAACGTCGGCACGCCCCAGCCGCAGCAGGTGTCCGCCTGCTTCATCCTGGCCGTCGACGACTCCATGGAGTCGATCCTCGACTGGTACAAGGAAGAGGGCATGATCTTCAAGGGCGGCTCCGGGGCCGGCCTGAACCTCTCCCGCATCCGCTCCTCCAAGGAGCTGCTGTCCTCCGGCGGCAACGCCTCCGGTCCGGTCTCCTTCATGCGCGGGGCCGACGCCTCCGCCGGAACGATCAAGTCGGGCGGCGCCACCCGTCGCGCCGCCAAGATGGTCATCCTCGACGTCGACCACCCCGACATCGAGGACTTCATCCAGACCAAGGTCAAGGAGGAGGAGAAGATCCGCGCCCTGCGCGACGCGGGCTTCGACATGGACCTGGGCGGCGACGACATCACGTCCGTCCAGTACCAGAACGCCAACAACTCGGTCCGGGTGAACGACGCCTTCATGCAGGCCGTCGAGAACGGCGAGAAGTTCGGCCTGCGCGCCCGGATGACCGGCGAGGTCATCGAAGAGGTCGACGCCAAGTCCCTGTTCCGCAAGATGGCGGAGGCGGCCTGGGCCTGCGCAGACCCGGGCATCCAGTACGACGACACCATCAACCAGTGGCACACCTGTCCCGAGTCCGGCCGCATCAACGGCTCGAACCCGTGCAGCGAGTACATGCACCTGGACAACACCTCGTGCAACCTCGCCTCGCTGAACCTGATGAAGTTCCTCAAGGACGACGGCAAGGGCAACCAGTCCTTCGAGGCGGAGCGCTTCGCCAAGGTCGTCGAGCTGGTCATCACCGCGATGGACATCTCCATCTCGTTCGCCGACTTCCCGACCCAGAAGATCGGTGAGAACACCCGCGCCTTCCGCCAGCTCGGCATCGGGTACGCCAACCTGGGCGCCCTGCTGATGGCGACCGGCCACGCGTACGACTCCGACGGCGGTCGGGCCCTCGCCGGTGCGATCACCTCGCTGATGACCGGCACCTCGTACCGCCGCTCCGCGGAGCTGGCCGCGGTCGTGGGTCCGTACGACGGGTACGCCCGCAACGCCCAGCCGCACCTGCGCGTCATGAAGCAGCACGCCGACGCCAACGGCCTGGCCGTGCGCGCCGACGACCTGGACACGTCGGTGTGGGCCGCCGCCACCGAGGCGTGGCAGGACGTGCTCCGCCTCGGTGAGAAGAACGGGTTCCGCAACGCGCAGGCGTCCGTGATCGCGCCCACCGGCACCATCGGCCTGGCCATGTCCTGCGACACCACGGGTCTGGAGCCCGACCTCGCGCTGGTCAAGTTCAAGAAGCTGGTCGGCGGCGGCTCCATGCAGATCGTCAACGGGACCGTGCCGCAGGCACTGCGTCGCCTGGGCTACCAGGAGGAGCAGATCGAGGCGGTCGTCGCCCACATCGCCGAGAACGGCAACGTGGTGGACGCCCCCGGCCTGAAGACCGAGCACTACGAGGTCTTCGACTGCGCCATGGGCGAGCGCTCGATCTCCGCGATGGGCCACGTCCGGATGATGGCCGCGATCCAGCCCTGGATCTCGGGCGCGCTCTCCAAGACCGTCAACATGCCGGAGTCCGCCACCGTCGAAGAGGTCGAGGAGATCTACTTCGAGGCGTGGAAGATGGGCGTCAAGGCCCTCGCGATCTACCGCGACAACTGCAAGGTCGGCCAGCCCCTCTCCGCGAAGAAGAAGGACGAGCCGGCGAAGGCGGAGATCACCGAGAAGGCCGAGGAGACCATCAGGTCCGCGGTCGAGAAGGTCGTCGAGTACCGTCCCGTGCGCAAGCGTCTCCCCAAGGGGCGCCCCGGGATCACCACGTCCTTCACGGTCGGTGGCGCCGAGGGGTACATGACGGCCAACTCCTACCCGGACGACGGTCTCGGCGAGGTCTTCCTGAAGATGTCGAAGCAGGGCTCGACCCTCGCCGGCATGATGGACGCCTTCTCGATCGCCGTTTCGGTGGGCCTCCAGTACGGGGTGCCCCTGGAGACCTACGTCTCGAAGTTCACCAACATGCGCTTCGAGCCGGCCGGCATGACGGACGACCCGGACGTGCGGATGGCGCAGTCGATCGTCGACTACATCTTCCGTCGTCTGGCGCTGGACTTCCTGCCCTTCGAGACCCGTTCCGCGCTCGGCATCCACTCCGCCGACGAGCGTCAGCGGCACCTGGAGACCGGCTCCTACGAGCCCACCGACGACGAGCTGGACGTCGAGGGACTCGCCCAGTCGGCACCCCGCCAGACGGAGACGCTGAAGGCCGTGGCCGTGCCGAAGGCCGAGGTCCCGGTGGCCGAGCCCGCCGCCCCGCGGCAGGTGCACACCAGTGCCGAACTGGTGGAGATGCAGTTGGGCATCCAGGCGGACGCGCCGCTGTGCTTCTCCTGCGGGACGAAGATGCAGCGCGCCGGCTCCTGCTACATCTGCGAGGGCTGCGGCTCCACCAGCGGGTGCAGCTGAGCCTGAGCGGCAGCGCGTCGCCCGCGAGGCGCGACGCGTGCGCTGAGCAGTGAGGACGCAGGGGTGTCAGCCGTCGGCTGGCACCCCTCTCGTCGTCCCGCCCCGCCGCCGTCCCGCTCCCGTCGTCCCGTTCAGCGGGGCGGGAACCGTACGTCGGTCAGCCGTTCCGACACCTCCCACAGGCGGCGGCCGGTGTCGGCGTCGTCGGCGGCGGGGGAGACCCGTACCCGGGTCGGCGTGCCCCGCAGCTCGGCCATCCCGTCCGGCCCGAAGAACTGTCCGCCCGCCACGTCCGGGGCGGTCGCCGCGTACAGCTGGGGCAGCGCGCCCCGGTCCGGGGACTGGGCCAGCGGGGCGAGGACGTGGCCGAACAGCAACTTCACCAGGCCGACCGGCGCACTCGTCTGGAGGTTGGTGGCGGTGTACCCGGGATGGGCGAGCAGGCTGCGCACCGGGCTGCCGGCCGCGGTCAGCCGTCGGTGCAGTTCGCGTCCGAAGACGGCGTTGGCGAACTTCGACTGGTTGTAGAAGAGCATCGGCGCGTACGTGCGCTCGCCGGCGAGGTCGTCGAAGAGGAGCGTGCCCTGTCGGTGGTTGGTCGAACTCACCGTGACCACCCGGGGGTCGGGCCCGGGCTCCAGCAGGTCGAGCAGGAGCCCGGTGAGCGCGAAGTGGCCGAGGTGGTTGCAGGCGAACTGCAGTTCGTGGCCCTGGGGGCTCAGGGTTCGTGGCGGTGCCATCACTCCGGCGTTGTTGACGAGCACGTCGATCCGCTGGTGGTCGGCGTGCAGCCGACGGGCGAAGGACCGGACCGAATCCAGATCGGCCAGGTCGAGCCGGCGCACCTCAAGCCCGGCGTCCGGCTGCTCGGCCGCGATCTCGGCGACCGCCCGCCGGCCCCTGTCCTCGTCGCGCACCGCGAGGATCACGTGCCCGCCGCGGCGGGCGAGCGCCCGGGTCGTCGCCAGCCCGAGGCCGCTGTTGGCTCCGGTGACGACGAACACCCGGTCGGTCTGGTCCGGTATCCGCTCCTCGGTCCAGCGCTGCTGCTCTGTCATGCGGCACACGTTGCCGCTTGTGGCACTAGGTGTCAAGATGACGCCGAGTGTCATGGGTGGCGTGCGGTTACCATGGGCGGGTGAGTCCTCGCCCCGAAGCCAGCCTGGCCCAACGCAAACGTCAGCTCGTCTCCGACGAACTGACCGAAGCCGCGCTCCAGTCGATGGCGCTGAAGGGGTTCGACGTGGTCACCGTCGACGAGATCGTGGCCACCGCGGGCGTCTCCAAGCGCACGTTCTTCCGGTACTTCGCGTCCAAGGAGGACGTGGTCGTGCGGTTCCTGAGCGACATGGGCGACGGAATCAGCGCGGAGTTGGCCGCCCGTCCCGGTACGGAACCGCCCTCCGCGGCGTTGAAGCACGCCGTCTCGGTCCCCCTCGCCGACTGTGCCGCCCACTCGGACCGGGCGCTGCGCGTGGTGCAGCTGATCCTGCGCACCCCCGCGCTGCACGCCCGCTTCCTGGAGCGCCAGGGGCAGTGGCACGAGGACCTGACCACGGAGCTGGCGCGCCGCCGGCCGTCGGCCGCCGCCCCGGACCTCTACCCGCAGTTGGCCGCAGGGATGGCGTTGACCGCGTTCAACGCCGTACTCCAACGCTGGAGCGACAGCGACAGCGCCGAGGACCCCGCCGAGCTGATCGACCGGGCCTTCGCCGTCCTGGCCCCGGCCCTGGACGCCGACGCCGCGCGCTGAGGGGGCGCCCCGGCGCGTGCCGTCAGCGCATCCCGGGCAGCCGCCGCAGTTCGCTGACCTTCAGCAGCCGGGCGAGCAGCAGGTACACCAGGGCCAGCGTCAGCGTCCCGGCGACCAGGGCGACGGCGGTGGGCCACGTCCCCGTTCCGAGCACCGCACAGGCCCGCGCCGCGGCCCAGCCCGCCCCGGCCGCGGGGACCGCGGCGCAGAACGGTTTCCGATAGGTGCGGAGCAGCCCGCCCTCGTCGAGGCGACCGCCGAGCCGTGTCCGCAGCAGGCGCGCGGTGAGGGCGAGGCCCGCCAGGTAGGAGAGGGAGTAGGCACCGGCCATGCCGACCACGGCCCAGCGCACGGGCAGCAGCAGATGACAGGCCGTGGCCAAGGCGATGTTCACCGCCGCGATCCACGCCGCCATGAAGAACGGGGTACGAGTGTCCTCGAACGCGTAGAAGCCGCGGAGCAGCAGGTACTGGGCGGAGAACGGGACGAGGCCGAGACCCAGGGCCTGGAGCATGTACCCCAGCGGCCGGGCCGAGTCGGCATCGGCCGCCCCGTGGGCGAACAGCAACGACGAGATCTGCGGCCCCAGGGCCAGGAAGAGGAAGGCGGTGGGCACGATGACCACCGCACTGAACCGCAGCGCCCGGGACAGGTCCGTGCGCAGGTCCGGGACGCGGCCCTCCGCGGCGGCCCGGCTCATGCGCGGCAACAGGGCCGTCACCAGGGACACCGTCACGATCGACTGCGGCAGCAGCCAGATGGTCTGCGCGTAGGTGTAGGCCGAGTAGCCCGCGCCGGCGTGGGGCAGCTCCTGGTCGGCGGCGTTGGCGTAGTTCGTGACCACGGTCAGGGCCACCTGGTTGGCCAGGACGAACAGGAGCGTCCACTTCGCCGCGTGCACGCTCTTGCCCAGGCCGGTGCCCCGCCAGTCGAACCGCGGCCTGAACCGGAAGCCCGCCGCCCGCGCGAACGGGACCAGGGCCAGCGCCTGGAGGGCGATGCCCGCAGTCGTGGCGAGCCCCAGTAGCCGCACCTGGGCGGCGGTGATGTCCTCCACCCGGTCGGGGACCGTCATCAGCCCGAGGTACGCGGCGAACATCCCGACCAGGACGACGTTGTTCAGAACCGGCGTCCACATCATCGCGCCGAACTTCTCGCGGGCGTTCAGCACCTGTCCGTAGATGCTGAACAGGCCGTAGAAGAAGATCTGCGGCAGCAGGAACCGGGCGAACGTCACCGTCAGTTCGAACGCCTCGTGGCTCTCCGGGGTGTCCCGCATGTAGAGGCCCACGATCTGCGGCGCCGCCCACACCGCCAGCGCCGTGCCCACGCCCAGTACGCACACCACGAGCGTGACCAGACGCTGCTCGTGGGCCCGTCCGCCGTCGGGGTGCGTGGCGCGGGCCCGTACCAGTTGCGGCACGAGCACGGCGTTGAGGGCGCCGCCGATCAGCAGCGTGTACAGGCTGGTCGGCACCGTGTTCGCGGTGTTGTACGTACTCGCCAGCAGGCCCGTTCCCAGTGCTGCCGCTTGCAGTACCTGGCGGATCAGTCCGGTCGCCCGTGACACCACCGTACCGAGGGCCATCAGCAAGGACGAGCGGACTAAGCCGTCCTTGCTGCGCCCCCGCCGGGCGGCGTGCCGTCCCCTCGTCCTCGTCCGTTGCTTCGGCGGCCGTTTCCGCGCCGCGGAGTTCGTTCCCTGCACCATGGCGCCGAACCCTAGGGCGTCCCGGCTGCTCAGGAGGACGGCATCGCGCGCCCCATCTGTTCGGCGAAGGACGCCGGATCCGCGTCGAAGCCCTGGATGACCTGGCGGTACTGCCAGGCGCCCGCCCCGTCGCGGGTGAACTCCGCGATCGTCGTGGCGTTGTTCCCCAGCACCGCGCCGAAGTCGTGCTGTGCGATGTCGAGCGCACCGGTGCGGATGCGGACCGCGGCGTTCACGATGTCGCCGAAGGTCAGCTCCTGGCCGGGCTGCTGGATGGCCACACCGACGATCACGCGTTCGTACCGCGGGGCGAGCCGGTCCAACTCCAGCACCATGACCTCGTCGTAGCCGAAGCCCTGGCCGGTGCGGCTATCGCGGTTCAGCGTGATTGTGCCGTCCGGGGACCTGCTGCCGAAGTGCACGAGGTACTCGGGGGCGCCGTAGGGCGCGTTCTCGGTGTAGGTCGCCGCGATGACGTCCAGGTCGTGCGCCGCCGTGCCCGAGGGACTCGGGTCCCACCGGACGCCCACTTCGACCTTCGCGAGCCCCTTGTTGAGACCACCACTCACCAGTTCCCCCTCTGGACGGGACCAACTTCTCCACGACGCGTACGCGTTGCTCCCCATGGTGCCACGGACCACGCACCGTGCCCGGTCGGATACCGGAGGCGGGGACGTGCGCCCGGCGGACGTGCGGAGCCCCACCCGGGCGCACGGCGGGGCGAGGGACGCGCACCCCGATCACCGGGGGCTTGCAGGGGGCGCACTCCGCCGGAGCATGGCCCCGGCCACGCTCCGTGGCCTTACGATGGCGCGGTGCTGGTCAAGTGGATTCGCTGCACCGTCGTCGACCGCCGAGGTTTCGAACGAGGGCAGCGGAAGTGGGCGGGGCTCCTCGGCGAGCCGGGGTTCCGGGCACAGGGCGGCGGCTGGAGCCGTACCCGGCCCGGTGTCGCCCATGTGTTCGCGTTCTGGGAGAGCCGGGCGTTCTACGACTCGTTCATGGCGCGTTCCCACGACCGGTTGGCGGCCACCCAGTCCGGGACGTTCACCCACGCCCAGGTGAAGTTGTTCGACTACCGCTTCGACGTGAAGACCGGTTTCGAGCCCCGCTTCACCGACAGCGACCTGCTGCGGGTCGCCCACTGCCGGGTGCACGAAGAGCGCGCGGAACACTTCGCCCTGATGCAGGAGAAGGTGTGGAACCCCGCGATGGCCGGCTCGCCCGGCATGGTGCGCGGACTGTTCGGCGAGGGGCCGGGCAGCGAGTTCCTGATCCTTTCCATGTGGCAGTCGGACGCCGAGCACGGCAAGTACCGGGCGGAGCGCGTGGAACGCCTCTCCCTGCGCGCCCAGACCGAGGCCGACATCGCCTCGCTGTCGGGTGACATCGTCGACATGGAGAAGGCGTGGACCGTCTGACCGGTGCGACTACCGGCGCCGCGGCCGGGCGGCGACCCGCCGTAGGGTGACCGGACCACCGCTCGAACACCGATCTCGACCTAGGGTTTCCGTATGGTACGACCACGCCGCATCGTCCTGGTCCGGCACGGGGAGTCGAAGGGCAACGCCGATGACACCGTGTACGAGCGGGAGCCCGACCACGCACTCCCGCTGACCGAGAACGGCTGGCGGCAGGCCGAGGAGACGGGCAAGCACCTGCGCGAACTGTTCGGTCAGGAACGCGTCAGCGTCTACGTGTCCCCGTACCGACGCACGCACCAGACGCTGCGGGCCTTCACGCTGGACCCGCAACTCGTCCGGATCCGGGAGGAACCCCGGCTGCGCGAACAGGACTGGGGCAACTGGCAGGAGCGCGAGGACGTACGTCTCCAGAAGGCGTACCGCGACGCCTACGGGCACTTCTTCTACCGTTTCGCCCAGGGCGAGTCCGGGGCCGACGTGTACGACCGGGTGGGGGCGTTCCTGGAGAGCCTGTTCCGCAGCTTCGAGGAGTCCGACCACCCGGCGAACGTCCTCCTGGTCACCCACGGGCTGACGATGCGCCTGTTCTGCATGCGCTGGTTCCACTGGAGCGTGGCCGAGTTCGAGTCGTTGTCCAACCCGGGCAACGGCGAGGTGCGGGTCCTGGAACTCGGCGCCGACGGCAAGTACCACCTGGACCGTCCCTTTGACAGCTGGTGCGAACCGGAACCGTACGGGACCACCGGATAGGGTGACGACGACATGACCGTTCCCACCTCATCCGACCCCCGTCTGGGGCGGGCCCTCGCGAGCCTGCGCGGCCTGTCCGTGGGGGACGCCCTCGGCTCCCAGTTCTTCGTCCCCGCCCACTACCCCCTCCTCGGCCGCGGTGAGCTGCCCGCAGGCGAGTGGCAGTGGACCGACGACACCGAAATGGCCTGTTCCGTCGTCGCCGTGCTGGCCGAGCACGGACGGATCGACCAGGACGCGCTGGCCGCCTCCTTCGCCGCGCACCACGACTTCGACCGGGGCTACGGCCCCGCCGTGAACCGGCTGCTCCGACTGGTCCGCGAGGGCGAGGACTGGCGTGAACTCGCCGCCGCCCTCTTCAACGGCCAGGGCTCCTGGGGCAACGGGGCCGCGATGCGCATCGCGCCCCTCGGCGCCTGGTACGCCGACGACCCCGAGCAGGCCACCCACCAGGCAGAGATCTCCGCCTACCCCACCCACCAGCACCGCGAAGCGGTGGTCGGCGCGATGGCCGTGGCCGCGGCGGCGGCCTTCGCGGCGGCTCCGTCCGGACCGCCGAGCGCCGCTGCCCTGCTCGACGGGGTCATCTCCCTGGTGCCGCGCAGCGCCGTGGAAGCGGGGCTGCGGCGGGCGCGGGACATGCTGGACTACTCGGACGCGGGCACGGTCGCCGCGGTCCTGGGCTGCGGGCGGCGGACCAGCGCCCACGACACCGTCCCCTTCGCGCTCTGGGCGGCGGCCCGCGGGCTGGGGGACTTCCCCCGCGCCTTCTGGGAGACCGCGCAGGTCGGCGGGGACGTCGACACCACCTGTGCGATCGTCGGCGGCATCGTGGCGGCCTCCGCGACCGGCGCGCCGCCCGAAGCCTGGCTGGAGCGGACCGAGCGGCTCCCCGACTGGCTCGCCGCAACCAGCACGCACCCCCACCCCACCGACTAGGCGCCCGGGTAACCGCGCGAATCCCCAGCGCACCCGAGCCGAACACCGCACCCGAGCCGAGCAGCGCACCGCCAGGTGAACGCACGGACCGGCGAGCGCAGCGAACTGTCACGGTCATGCCACAGGAGCCGCCCGCACCCCCACCCGCCAGGCGCGCAGCCCTACGCTTACCGCCACGCCGCCACCCGACCACGAAGGCGCGCGTTCCGTACGAGCCACCGCCGCCCGTGCGCCGCGGCGCCCCGCTCGCGTGCCGGGCCCGGTCTGGGGGGACCATGTCCGAGAAGCCGACCGCGCAGCCCGAGCCGTCGACACCCCCGGGCGCCCCGCCCGCCCGCGCACTGGCCCGGTCCACCGCTCCGCCGGCCGGCCCCGGGAGCCCGTCCCCACGACCGGGCGCCGCGCCCCCCGCCGACCCGTGGAGCGCCCTGCGCAGCCGCGCCCCCCGGCCGATCCGGTCGGCGACCCTCTGGTCCGTGCTCGCCACCGGAGTCCTCAGCATGGTGCTGCTGGGCGACGGCATCGGACTCAACCTCTTCCTGGTGGCGCTGCCGGCGAGCCTCGCCGCGATCCACGCGGCGGTCGGCGCCGGCCGACGGACGCGCCCCTGGACCCTGCTCTGGGGCGCGGGCGGCCTCGCGCTGCTCGCGGTACCGGCACTGCGCGACGCCTCCTGGCCCTCCTTCCTCGCCGTCGCCACGGCGTTCTGGCTCGGCGCCCTCGCCCTCCACGGCTCCCGCACCTGGGCGGGGATCGCGTTCAGCCCGTTCGGCCTGATCGAGGCCGTGCCCCGCGGGCTGAGCTGGGGTTGGCGCGGGCTGCGGGAGCGCTCCAAGGCCCCGTCCAGTCGGGTGGGGCCCGTACTGCGCGCCCTCGGGGTGACGGCGGCCCTGCTCCTGGTGTTCGGGGCGCTGTTCGCCGCGGCCGACGCCGCCTTCGCCGACCTGCTGGACGACCTGGTTCCGGAGGTGTCCGGCGCTGACGGCCCGCTGCGCCTGCTGTTGTTGGCCCTGGGCCTCCTGGGCGCCCTGGGCGTCGCGTACGCCGGCGGTTCCCCCGTGCGCTGGGACAGGCTCTCCTTCGCGCCGGGGCGCGCCCGGGGGCGCGTCGAGTGGGCACTGCCGCTGCTGGTGCTCAACGGACTGTTCGCCCTGTTCATCGCCGTGCAGCTGACGGTCCTCTTCGGCGGCTACGACACGGTCCTGGAGAAGACGGACCTCAGCTACGCCGAGTACGCCCGACAGGGGTTCTGGCAGTTGCTGCTCGCGACGTTCCTGGTGCTCGTGGTGATCGTCGCCGCGGTGCGCTGGGCCCCGCGCGACGGGCCGAAGGACGGGGTGCTGGTACGCGCGGTGCTCGGCACGCTCGGTGTCCTCACCCTGGTCGTCGTCGCCTCGGCCGTGCGGCGCATGGACATGTACGTCGACGCGTACGGGTGGACGCGCCTGAGGATCTCGGTCGTCGCGGTGGAAGCGTGGCTGGGCCTCGTCATCGTGCTGATCATGGCTGCCGGGGTGTGGGGCACGCGCTGGCTACCGCGGGCCGTGGCCGCAAGCGCCGCTCTGGGTGTGCTGCTGTTCGGTGCGGTGTCCCCCGACGCGTTGATCGCCGAGCGGAGCGTGCAGCGTCACGAGCAGACCGGGCAGCTCGACCTCGACTACGTACGGGACCTCTCCGCCGACGCGGTGCCCGCCCTGGACGCCCTCCCCGAGCCGCTGCGGTCCTGTGCGCTCCGGTCGATCGACGGGGAACTGCGCCGCCACGCGGACGAGCCCTGGTACGCCACCAGCCTCGGCGAGGCGAGGGCCCGCGCGATCCTCAACGACCGTCCGGTGCGGGCGACATGGACGCAGTGCCAGCAGGCCGGGCGGGAGGCCGGCTACCCCTGACCGGGGCGTACGGGGGTGTCCGTCCGGGAATGGCGCGAAGAACCGTGCCGTTGACCGGGACCGGGTGTCGGTCGGCGAACCGGTCGGCGTAGGCTTGCAGGTGCCATGCCATACGAAGCACCTACCCACACCGTTGAGCGCTCGTTGCGCGCCACCACCGGTGCGAAGATCATCGCGGGCGTCGACGAAGTGGGACGTGGTGCCTGGGCGGGCCCGGTCACCGTGTGCGCCGCGGTCACCGGACTGCGACGGCCCCCGGAGGGGCTCACGGACTCCAAGCTCCTCACGCCCAAGCGACGTACCGCTCTGGCCGCGGAGTTGGAGGGTTGGGTGACGGCCCACGCACTGGGGCACGCCTCGCACGAGGAGATCGACGCCCTGGGCATGACGGCCGCACTCCGGCTGGCCGCGGTGCGTGCGCTGGAGGCCCTTCCGGTGCGTCCCGACGCGGTCATCCTCGACGGGAAGCACGACTACCTCGGCACCCCGTGGCGGGTGCGCACCGTGATCAAGGGGGACCGGTCCTGTGTCGTGGTGGCCGCCGCATCCGTGATCGCGAAGGTCCGCCGCGACAAAATGATGGCCGAACTGGGGTCCGAACATGCAGACTTCGACTTCGCGGCCAATGCCGGCTATCCCTCGCCGGTGCACCGGGCCGCACTGGCGGAACGGGGCCCCACCCCGTACCACCGGCTGACGTGGGCGTATCTTGATGCGCTGCCCCAGTGGCGACATCTCAAGAAGGCCCGCAGTTGGGCGGACGAAAGCGTTCCGGAGGTCGAGGGCCAGCTGGGTTTCGACTTCTGACGTTCTCATTCGCACTGATGTGCCACCCGTCGGGCCCGTTCGCGCCGGCGTTTGATAGATACCAGCTCATGCCTCTCAGTCCCGAGGAGCCTCAGATTCACGAGAGTGCCCAGGGTCCGCGCGTCACCCCGGCCAGTGGCCACCCCGCGCCGACCCCTCGCCCCGTACCCGGTCCGCGTCCCGCGGCGCCACCGCGCCCCGGCGGACCGGGCCCGCTGCGGCCCACCCCACCCGCGCAGCGCACGCCGCGCGAGTCGTCGGCCGCCAAGCCGGAGCCGTCCGCTCCGGCCGCGACTGCCGCCACCGCGGTGCAGTCGACCCCCGTGTCCCCGGCTGCCGCCTCACCGCAGCTCCAGCTGATCCCGGCCTCGGCCGAGGGGGCGCTGGACGCGGCGGAAGAAGCGGTCGACCTCCTGCTCGACTCCGGCCGGCCCCCCGGGGAGATCCTCGTGGTCACCACGGGGGAGCAGCACCCCTGGGCCACCCACGAACTGTCGTTCGGCGAGGCCGCCTACTGGGCGCAGCACGATGCCGTGGACGACGTCTTCTACGCCGACGCCGCCGCCCTGGAGCGGGCGACCGTTCGTCCGGTCGTGGTCGCCGCCGTCAACGGTGGGGACGTCTCCACAGGACTACCGCTCGCCCTGACCAGGGCGGGCACGCTCCTGATCGTGTGCGGTGATCCGCAGACCATCAACGCGGCCCTGGGTGCCGGAGTCTGACGACTCCGGACGGTGTCGGTGGCGGTGGCTCGGACTCGGTCCGGGACACCGCCACCACTGCGTCGTCAGGCCCTCGCGCGCCGCGGCCCGCCGCCCGGACGTGACGGCGCGGGCGGGTCCGGCCGTGTCCGGCGGTGTTCTCGCGCTGGTGGGAGCGGCCGTGCGGACCCGGTGGTGCCCGGCCTCCGGGAGCGGACGCCCGTGCGGGCGTGCCTCGGGAGGCCGGCGGGCCGGGCCCGGTGCCGTGCCGCTCAGCGTGCTGCTGCGCGGCGCAGCAGTTCCGATGCGGCTCCCCCGGCCCGGGGCTGTAGGGGAGTGAGGTCCGCCGCGAAGTCCTGGGAGGACGAGAGGGAGCTGGGACGACGACCGCCCCGTCCCTCGCCGAGTACCTGCCAGCCGTCGCGTGTCAAGGTGATGTAGGCCCCGCAGCGCAGCCCGTGCAGGGTGCACGCGTCGCGGAGCCCCCACATCCAGGCCCCGTCCTCCTGGGTCCAGCGTGCGTCCCCGTCCCGGCAGTAGAGCAGCACCGCGGTGCGCACCGGGGTGCGTCTGCGGAGGTCGTGCGGAATCACCCGGCGGAGCTGGGCGAGCAGGGCGTTGCGGAACACCCATCCGTCGGCCGAAGCGGCGCGGCGGGTGAACGAGGCACTGGCTCTGAGGCGTTCGTCGGAGTCGAGGACGGCGACGACCGCGGTGGCCGGTGTCGGCCGGTGGCGGGCGTGCAGTCCGCTGACCACCTCACGTGGGTTGCGCAGCAGCGGAATCCCGGCCGCTGCCCATTCAGCGGGTTCCAGCATCCGGGCCAGTTGGTTGGCGGCATCGGTCGGCAGGTTCTCACGCGTCGGGGACGCAGACATCATCGATGCCGCCTTGGACGGAGCGAATCCGAAGGTCACGGCCCTCCCTTCGGCTACGCGCCCACATACGGGGCGGAAACGGACGTGGGGGAGCGCACCACGGCACAGCCCTCTCGGGAGACGGGCGAGCCGCAGGGGAGCAATGCCAATTCTTCCCGTCGTATTGGCTTGCGGCAACGAGCAATTGGGACCGTCGACCCATTCCTTGGCATTCGTCTCTTATATCCCTCGCCCGAAGATCTCGGAACGCCCTGTCTGCCCGCCGTTTTCCGCGATCCGGCCGTGCGGCCACCCGGTGGTCACCCACAGGTCGGGTGAACCCGTCCGGCGCGCCCGCACGCGCCGGACGTACGACTCATCCGGGCAGGGCGAGCACCAACGGCAGCACCTCGGTGGCTCCCGCCCGCCGCAGCAGCCGCGCGGCGACCGCGAGGGTCCACCCGGTGTCGGTCTGGTCGTCCACCAACAGGACGGGGCCGTCGGCGGCCTTGAGCGCCAGCGACAGGTCCGTGGGGAGGTGCAGCGCGCCGTCGAGGACCTTCAGCCGCTGGGCACTGTTGCTCCGGGGGGTGCGTGCCGGCTCGTGTCCCGGCGCGTACGCGATGCTGCCCAGGAGGGGAAGCCGGCCCACCTCCGAGATCCGGGCGCCCAGGGACTGGATCAACCGGGGTCTGTTCAGCGAGGCCATCGTCACCACGCCGACCGGTCGGGTCATCGCGTCGGGGGCGCCGGACGCCCAGCCGCCCGGTCCCCTGGCCCAGTCGGCGAGCACTTCCACCACGGCCCGTGCCACATCGTCCGGGACCGGTCCGTCGGGGGCCTGGGGGGCCAGCATCGGCCGGAGGCGGTTGCCCCATCCGATGTCCGACAACCGCCCCAGGGCGCGCCCCGTGGCCGCCTGTTCGCCGGCGGGGATGCGGCCCTTGAGCGAGATGCCCACGGCCGTCAAGCCGGTCGGCCACATGCGGCGGGGTTCCACCTCCACGCCCGGGCGTTCCAACTCGCCCCGAGCCCGGTCCAGCGCGGCGCCGGAGACCTCGGTGTCGAACCGCGCCCCCGCGCAGTTGTCGCACCGGCCGCAGGGGGCGGCCTCCTCGTCGTCGAGCTGGCGGCGCAGGAACTCCATGCGGCAACCGGTGGTCCGCACGTACTCCCGCATGGCCTCCTGCTCGGCCGACCGCTGCCGGTTCACCCAGGCGTAGCGCTCGGTGTCGTACGCCCAGGGCTCGCCCGTGGACACCCAGCCGCCCTTGACCCGCTTCACGGCCCCGTCGACGTCCAGCACCTTCAGCATGGTCTCCAGCCGGTTGCGCCGCAGCTCCACCAGGGGCTCCAGGGCGGGCAGCGACAGGGGCCGGTCCGCCCCGGCGAGCACCTCCAGGGTCCTGCGCACGTGCTCCTCCGGCGGGAACGCCAACGAGGCGAAGTACTGCCAGATCGCCTCGTCCTCCCTGCCCGGCAACAGCAGCACCTCCGCGTGCTCCACCCCGCGGCCGGCGCGGCCCACCTGCTGGTAGTAGGCGATGGGCGAGGCGGGAGAGCCGAGGTGGACGACGAAGCCCAGATCGGGCTTGTCGAACCCCATGCCGAGCGCCGAGGTGGCGATCAGTGCCTTGACCCGGTTCGCCAGCAGGTCCTCCTCCGCCTGCTGCCGCTCGGCGTTCTCCGTCTTGCCGGTGTACGAGGCCACGGTGTGCCCCCGTTGGCGCAGATAGGCGGTGACCTCCTCCGCTGCGGCCACCGTCAGGGTGTAGACGATGCCCGAGCCCGGCAGTGCGTCCAGGTGTTCGGCCAGCCATGCGAGGCGGTGCGCGGCGTCGGGAAGGGCGAGGACGCCCAGGCTGAGGCTGGACCGGTCCAGGGGGCCGCGGAGGACCAGGGCGCTCCCCGTGTCGTCCGCGCCGTCCGCCGCCGCCGCGGCTCCGGTGCCGAGCTGCTCCGCGACGTCCGCCGTCACGCGTGCGTTCGCCGTCGCGGTCGTGGCCAGCACCGGGACACCGGGCGGGAGGTCCGCCAGCATGGTGCGCAGCCGTCGGTAGTCGGGTCGGAAGTCGTGCCCCCAGTCCGAGATGCAGTGCGCCTCGTCGACCACCAACAGTCCCGTGGCGGCGGCCAGCTCGGGCAGCACGTTGTCCCGGAAGTCGGGGTTGTTGAGGCGCTCCGGGCTGACCAGGAGGACGTCCACGGTACCGGCGCCGATCTCCTGTTGGACGGTCGCCCACTCCTCGGGGTTGGCCGAGTTGATCGTGCGCGCGCGGATGCCGGCACGGGCGGCCGCGTCCACCTGGTTGCGCATGAGGGCGAGGAGGGGCGAGACGATCACGGTGGGACCGCCGCCGTTCTCCCGCAGCAGCGCGGTCGCGACGAAGTACACCGCGGACTTGCCCCAGCCGGTGCGCTGCACCACCAGGGCCCGGCGCCGTTGTGCGACCAGTGCTCTGATCGCCCGCCACTGGTCCTCCCTGAGGCGTGCGGCCGGGTCACCGACCAGCCGGGCGAGGACGGCGTCGGCGGCCGTGCGGAGTTCGTCGTTGCTCATGCCCCCATGCAACCCGATGGGTCCGACATCGCGCGACCGACCCCGCTGACCTGTGGACAACTCCTGTCGTGTCCCTGATCCGGGTTATCCACAGGAACAACCGGAAGATTGCATTCCGGGGGATGGTCACTCCATGACGAATCACCACGACGCCATGGACCCCGCCGACCACGGCCCGGACGACCACGGCCCGGACAGCCAGGGTCCGAACGACCACGGCTCGGACGGCCACGGCTCGAACGACCAGGGGTCGAACGGCCAGAAGCCGGACGACCACAGTGCGGGCGACCGCGTACCGGACGGACGCGCACCGGACGGGCGTCCGGCGGCAGCGGACAGTCACCCGGCGCACGGTTCCGCCCGCCCGGGCGCGACCCCCGCCCCCGACCGGCCGGCCCGGCTGATCGACTGCCCGGACTTCGACGCGCCCGTCAAGCTGCGCTCCGCCGCGGAGATGGCGGACGCGCTCCCGTACATCCTCGGCTACCGTCCCGAGGACTGCGTCGTCCTGCTGGCCCTGCACCGGCAGGAGGGCTACAGCAGGTTCGCCGGCCGGGTGCGCCTCGGCATCCCGAAACGCACCGCGGACTGGCGGGCGGTGGCGGACGAACTGGCCCGGTGCCTGGTGATCGGGTCGGCACGACGCGGCTCCCTGCCCGATGCGGTGGTCGTCTTCGTCTGCCGCGAGCCCCGGGGCGACGGGACGGGCTCCGCCGTCATGGAAGGGCTCCGCCCCCTGGCGCAGCACCTGCGCCGCGCCTGCGGCGGCTTCGGGGTGCCCGTGGTCGAGGCGCTGTGCCTGTCCGCCGGGCGCTACTGGTCCTACATCTGCCCCGACGAGCGCTGCTGCCCCGCGGAGGGCACCGCCATGGGCTTGCCGGGTTCGTCGGTGCTCGCCGCGGCGGCCGCCTACGCGGGAATCCGGGTGCGCGGCCCGCTGCGGGAGCTGCGTGCCCGACTCACCCCCTGGGAGGGCCCCGCGGCACGCGAGCAGGAATCCGCCCTCGACGCGGCCCGCGCACGGCTGCTGCCCGACGGGGGCGACCGGACGGGGCAGGACACGTCCGCCGCGACGCTCGCCCTCGCCCGCACCGCGCTGTCCAGGCTCGGAGCAGCGCCGCGCGAGCCCGATCCGACGGCGGGGGACGGCGCGGACGACGCCCTGTTCTCCCACGACGAGGCGGCGGCCCTCCTCATCGGCCTCCAGGACCGGGACACCCGCGACGGCGCCGCGGAGTGGATGGAGGGGCCGGACGGGGAAGCGGCGCTCAGGCTCTGGCGCACACTGGCCCGCCGTTGTGTCGGCCCGTACGCGGACCACGCGGCGGCGCCCCTCTCCCTCGCCGGCTGGGTCGCCTGGTCCACCGGGGACGGCCTGGAGGCGCGCGAGGCCCTGGCGATGGCCCTGGCCGCCGACCCCGACTACCTGTTCGCCAGGCTGCTGCACCAGGCGTGCAACGACGGTCTGAGCATCGAGACCATGCGTGAGTGCATTCGGCAGGGCGGACAGGAGCGGGAGGCCGCCCGGGCCCGGGCGGCGGACGCGCGCCGCGGCCCGCAGCCGGTTCGGGCCGCCCCCACCCCGAGGTCCGCGCGGACCGCCGCCACGCTCCGCCGCGGCAAGGCCCGACAGCGGGCGGCCGGAGGAGCCCGCGGCCCGCTGCCGAGCGGCCCGCTGCCGAGCGGCCCGCCGACCCGCCCGGGGTCCCGCCCGCGCCCCGCCGCCCGGACCCGTCCCGTCGCCTCCCCGCGCCCGGTGACCCGCCCCGGATCGGACCGCCCCACCGAACACTGACGAGGGCGACGAGGGCGACGAGGGCGCGGCCGGCGATCGCCGGGGCGGGAGAAGGGACGTGAGGTGACGGAGACCGAACGAGGATCTGCGAGGAGGACGGAATGGACTGTTTATCGTCAGGGAGACGACTATGATCGCGGCATGCCGCCCTACGACCCGTCAGCCTTCCCGCCCTTCGCCGTCACCGTCGACCTGGTGGTGCTGACCGTCCGGCGCCATGCGCTGTGCGCACTGGCGGTCAGGCGAGGTGAGGCGCCGTTCCAGGGGTGCTGGGCGCTTCCCGGCGGCTTCGTGCGGGAGGACGAGGACCTGTCGGTGGCGGCGGCCCGTGAACTCGTGGAGGAGACCGGGTTGTCCGTCCACGACCCGGCAGCCCCGGCCCAACCCCACGGTGCGCACCTGGAACAGCTGGCCACCTACGGCGACCCCGAGCGGGACCCCCGCATGCGCGTCGTCAGCGTCGCGCACCTGGCGCTCGCACCGGACCTCCCCGCGCCCCGGGCGGGCGGTGACGCCAGCAACGCCCGATGGGCACCGGTGGAGGAACTGCTCGAACGAGGAGGGCCCGACCGCGGGGGCGAACAGCCGGCGCCGCTCGCGTTCGACCACGGGCGCATCCTCGCCGACGGGGTGGAGCGTGCCAGATCGAAGATCGAGTACTCGTCGCTCGCCACGGCCTTCTGCCCGCCGGAGTTCACGGTCGGTGAACTGCGCAGGGTCTACGAGGCGGTGTGGGGGGTCACGCTGGATCCGCGCAACTTCCACCGCAAGGTGACCGGGACGCCCGGGTTCCTGGTCCCGACCGGTGGGACCACCACCCGCCAGGGCGGACGGCCGGCGCAGCTGTTCCGCGCGGGCGGCGCCACGCTCCTCAATCCGCCCATGCTGCGGCCGGAGGTCTGACGTACGGCGAGTCGAACAGGGGCGACGGGGGCGGGCGCCCTCTTCCCCGGGGCAACACCCCTGCCCACCAATGACCGAAAAGTCTAGTTTGTCGCGCTATCTTGCTCGGGTACCCATGGCGTCGCCCGTCCCCCGCCTCGGTGGGCGGGACTCCGGCCGCCGAGCGGTCGCACCGCCCGCGAGAGAAGCGATGATCCAGGCCATCGGACTGACCAGCACGTCCCGCAAGGAGACCTTGCCGACCGTCGCCGACGTCTCCTTCGATGCGCCCACCGGACGGATCACGGCCCTGCTCGGACCGCGGGGAGCGGGGAAGTCGACGCTCCTGCGGCTGATGCTCGAACTCCAGCCGGGCCGGGGAACCGCCCACTTCCGAGGACGTCCACTGCACCGCATCCCGCACCCCGCGCGCGAGGTGGGGGTCGTCCTCGGTGAGGTGCCGGGTCACCCCGCCCGCACGGTCCGGGGGCATCTGCGCATGCTGTGCGCCGCGGCGGGGGTGCCCGGCGGTCGGGTCGACGACGTCTTGGAGGCCACCGACCTCGACCGGGTGGGCGACACCCGGCTCGGCTGCCTCTCGCGCGGCATGGACCGTCGCCTCGCGCTCGCCTGCGCCCTGCTCGCCGATCCGCACACGCTCGTGCTCGACGCCCCCACGGACGGCCTGTCGACCCCTGAACGGAGCTGGCTGCACCACCTGTTGCGGTCCCACGCCAGGCTCGGGGGCACCGTGTTGTTGAGTACCGACGACGCGAAGGAAGCCGCCCGTACCGCCGACCGCGTCGTCACCCTCGAAGCCGGGCGGGTCATCGCCGATCAGGAGGCGGTCGACTTCGCCCGCACCCGGCTGCGGCCCCGGGTCGCCGTGCGCAGCCCGCACGCCGTCCGGCTCGCACGGTTCATCACCCAGGAGGCGCGCGCCGCCCGACAGTCGGTCGAGGTCGTGAACGAGGCCGGCAACCGGCTGTCCGTGTACGGGAGCAGCTGCGCGGAGATCGGTGAGCTCGCGTACCGGCACGGCATCCTGGTCCACCAACTCGCCGATGAGACCGGGGACACGGGGCCGCCGGCCGGTGGCGACGGAGACCGGGCGGCTGCCGAGGGCGCCCCGCCCGGCCGGAAACCCCCGCCAGCCCCCCGAAGCTCCGCGCCCCCGACCGCAGCCCCCCGGAGCCCCGCCCGCCTCGGCGCCCCCACCCCACCGACGGGCCCCGAGGAAGCGGCGCTCGGCCGTACGGGGCCGGCCACCGCACCCACCGCCGCGCTCGACGACACCGCGAACCGACCCCGCACCGCCGCGCCGCCCACGGGAACGGAGCCCCGCGCCCGACCGCCCGCCATCACGGTGCGCCCCGTGGGATCGCCGCTGCGCCCGGTCCGTTACGAACTGCGTCGCGCCACCGGCATCGCCACCGGGTACGTCACCTGTGCGGCGGCGCTCGTGGTCTCCGCGGTCCTCGCCGTGTTCCTGGCGAGGACCGGTCATGAGCCGCCGGCCCGCCTCCTCGCCGCCTGGCCCGAGCAACTTCCGCTGCCCCCAGCGGCCTTGGCGGCCGGACTGCTCGGCGCACTCGCCTTCGGTGACGAGTTCCGACACCCTGCGCTCGCCGCCGACCGGGGCACGGTGCCCCGCCGGCTGGGACTCCTGGGAGCCAAACTCACCGTCGCGGCGGCCACGGCCCTCCTGCTCGCCGTCGTGACCGTCGGGTGCGACGCCCTGCTGCTCGGCCTGGTGTACGGAGGGGAGGTCGGAGCGCTCCCGCCATCCTGGCCGGCGCTCGCCGCGAGTTGGATCGGGCTCGTGACCGGCTGCTCCTGGGCGGGGGTGCTCGCGGCCGGGACCTTCAAGTCGACGGCTGCGGGGCTCGCCGCCGTGCTGGCGGTGCCCGTCCTCGTGGTGCCGGGCGTACAGAAGGTCTTGTCCGGTCCATCCGTTCGAACGGCGGCGGGACTCCCGGCACGCCTCCAGGAGTTCACGATGTGGCCGTTCGGGGCGGAGAAGTTCCTGGTCGCCGGCCTACGGATGATCACCCAACCGGTCGGCAGTGCGCTGGCGCTCTCGCTCGCGGCACTGTTGTGCGCGTATCTGCTCACAGTGAGCCGTAGCAGGGTGCGTTGAAGACCGAGGTTGACCGATTGGTCGACCTGCGGACACAACTTCCCGAGTGGCGTTCACTTCTTTCCGATAAGGCGTCAATTGCGAAGGGGTGAGCGATCACCCTTTCGTGTGCTTTTCACCAAAGACCTCAAGGCCCCTGAGGGCAAGGCCGACAAAGGTTCCGTGAGTACCCTTGCGCACACCATGATGACCACCGCCCGCACCGCAGACTCCGGCCTCGCCGGACCGGGCGGACTCGACCGCTACACCTACCCGGAGGCCCCCGCGACGGACCGCGGCGTACCGGCCTGGGACGGGGCCGATCAGGAGCTGGGCCGCGTCGGCAGGCGGGCCGCGGGCAGCCGTGGCCGAGGTCTGCACGGCCAACTCGTCCAGCAACTCGGCCAGATGATCGTTTCCGGTGACCTGGGCGCCGACCGCCCGCTCGTGCCCGAGGAGATCGGTCAGAGGTTCGAGGTCTCCCGCACCGTCGTCCGGGAGTCCCTGCGCGTACTCGAAGCGAAGGGCCTGGTCAGCGCCCGCCCCAACGTCGGGACCCGGGTGCGCCCGGTCAGCGACTGGAACCTGCTCGACCCCGACATCATCGAGTGGCGCGCCTTCGGCCCCCAGCGCGACGACCAGCGCCGCGAACTGAACGACCTGAAGTGGACGATCGAACCGCTGGCGGCCCGGCTCGCCGCCGGGCACGGCCGGGAGGACGTGCAGCAGCGCCTCACCGACATGGTCGAGATCATGGGGCACGCGCTCGGCCAGGGCGACGCCGTCACCTTCGTCCGCGCGGACGCCGAGTTCCACGCCTTGCTGATCCAGGCCGCGGGCAACCGCATGCTGGAGCACCTGTCGGGAATCGTTTCGGCCGCACTCCAGGTCTCCGGCGGACCGGTGACCGGTTGTGACCGTCCGCACGAGGGGGCCCTCGTCCACCACGCCCGCATCGTCGACGCGCTCGCCCAGGGGGACGGGGCGGCCGCCGAGGCCGCGATGCGTCAGCTGCTGACCTCCCACCCCGAGGTGGAGCGCGTGGTTCCGGCTCCCCGGGAACACTGAAAGACCCTTCCGTCCGGCCCGGTGCGCCCCGCTGACGCGGGGCGGGCCGCCGGCGTGCGCGTCGGCGCGATCCGCGGGTGCCCCCGCGGATCGCCGACCCGGGTCGGTGCCCCCTGGGTGGGCGAGCGTTCCGCCGGGTTCCCGTCGAGCGTCGCCCGCGCCGTCGCCCCACCCCGTCGCTGTTCCGCCCGCCCGGCATCCCCGCGACGCGTGACGCACCCCGCCCCGCGGCGGACCCGGCAGGAGCGGGGACCCGGACGGCCGTCCCCGCGGTCGGTTCCGCTCTCGACACAGCCGATCCCGTCGACACGGTCACTCGGGTCGACATGTTCACTCGGGTCGACGCTGTCGACCCGGCGGAGCCGTCGAGCCCTCCCCGCCCCCGAAGCGGGCGGGTCCGCAGCACCTCGCGGAGTCCGCGGCCCCCGTTCCAGCCGGTCAAGAACACGACGCAATACGGCGACGTCGGATCGACCTGGGGCAGACAGTCGCAAATCCTGACCGCTTCTGGTCGGGTCTAGAATCTTTTGTGCGCTTACGGGGTGTGACTCGGGCCACGTAGATTGACCGTAACGCTCCCGGGCACTGCGCGATGACCTAAGAGGTGACAGGCCGAGGAGGGAATACGGCAGCCGTTGACGGCGCTGTGAATCTCCTAGGCCACGCCCGCGCCGTCGACACATCCCCAGTCGGCGGTCGTCGGCTCCCGTCCGCAGTGGACGGAGTCGGAAGCCGTTTTCCAACGTTCCGAGAGGTTGTTCGTGTCGGCCAGCACATCCCGTACGCTCCCGCCGGAGATCGCCGAGTCCGTCTCTGTCATGGCGCTCATCGAGCGGGGAAAGGCTGAGGGGCAGATCGCCGGCGATGACGTGCGTCGGGCCTTCGAAGCTGACCAGATTCCGGCCACTCAGTGGAAGAACGTACTGCGCAGCCTCAACCAGATCCTCGAGGAAGAGGGTGTGACGCTGATGGTCAGTGCCGCGGAGCCCAAGCGCACCCGAAAGAGCAGCGTCGCAGCGAAGAGTCCGGCCAAGCGGACCGCGACCAGGACCGTCGCCTCCAAGACGGTCACCACCAAGAAGGCCGCAGCAGCGCCGGCCGCCGGTTCGGCGTCCGACGAGGACGCGACGACGCCCGCCAAGAAGGCGGCGGCGAAGAAGACCACCGCCAAGAAGACCGTGGCGAAGAAGACCACGGCGAAGAAGACCACGGCCAAGAAGGCGACCAGCAAGAAGGGCGCCGACGAGGTCCTCGACGACGAGTCGGCCGAGGAGACCCCGGGTACGCCCGGGAAGCCCGGCGACGAGCCCGCCGAGGAGGGTGCGCAGGGCTTCGTCCTGTCCGACGAGGACGAGGACGACGCGCCCGCGCAGCAGGTCGCCGCGGCCGGTGCCACCGCCGACCCGGTCAAGGACTACCTGAAGCAGATCGGCAAGGTCCCCCTCCTCAACGCCGAGCAGGAGGTGGAGCTGGCCAAGCGCATCGAGGCCGGACTCTTCGCCGAGGACAAGCTGGCCAACGCGGACAAGCTCGCACCCAAGCTCAAGCGCGAGCTGGAGATCATCGCCGAGGACGGCCGCCGGGCCAAGAACCACCTGCTGGAGGCGAACCTCCGGCTCGTCGTCTCGCTGGCCAAGCGGTACACCGGCCGCGGCATGCTCTTCCTCGACCTGATCCAGGAGGGCAACCTCGGTCTGATCCGTGCGGTCGAGAAGTTCGACTACACCAAGGGCTACAAGTTCTCCACGTACGCCACCTGGTGGATCCGGCAGGCGATCACCCGCGCGATGGCCGACCAGGCCCGCACCATCCGCATCCCGGTGCACATGGTCGAGGTCATCAACAAGCTCGCCCGCGTGCAGCGGCAGATGCTCCAGGACCTGGGCCGCGAGCCCACCCCGGAGGAGCTGGCCAAGGAACTCGACATGACCCCCGAGAAGGTCATCGAGGTCCAGAAGTACGGTCGTGAGCCGATCTCGTTGCACACCCCGCTCGGCGAGGACGGCGACAGCGAGTTCGGTGACCTGATCGAGGACTCCGAGGCCGTCGTCCCGGCCGACGCGGTCAGCTTCACGCTCCTCCAGGAGCAGCTGCACTCCGTGCTCGACACGCTCTCCGAGCGCGAGGCGGGCGTCGTCTCCATGCGGTTCGGCCTCACCGACGGTCAGCCGAAGACCCTCGACGAGATCGGCAAGGTGTACGGGGTCACCCGTGAGCGCATCCGGCAGATCGAGTCGAAGACGATGTCGAAGCTGCGCCACCCGTCCCGCTCGCAGGTCCTCCGCGACTACCTGGACTGATCTGCCCGATCCCGCCCGTCGCTGATCCCGGGCGGGCACGGCAGTGGGCGTTACGCCAGTGAGGGCCCGGTTCCCGGTGGGGACCGGGCCCTCCGGCGTGTGTGCGGGTGCGGCGGGGACCCCCTTGGTCGACGCTGGGTGGGTCATCGCCACCCTGTGTGAGGAGAGCGCATGCCCCGTCCCCTCGTCCGTGCCCTGACCGGAGCGCTGCTGCTGGCGGCGGCCACCACCGTGCTGCCCGTGGCGGGCCCGCCCTCCGCGTCCGCCGACGGTCTGGTCGTGGGCGGCCGTCCGGTGGACATCGTGGACAGTCCCTGGGTGGTCGCCCTCGCCAGCCGTGACCGGTTCGGCGGTACCCGGGCGGGACAGTTCTGCGGCGGTGTCGTGGTGGACCGCACCAGGGTGCTGACCGCCGCCCACTGCCTGGGTCCCGAGGCGCTCGGGTCGGTGAGGGCGGCGGACCTCGCCGTGATCGCGGGGCGCGCCGACCTGCGGGACGGAACCGGTGTGGAGGTGCCCGTCCGGGAGACCTGGGTGAGTCCGGCCTACGACCGTACGACGAACGCGTGGGACGTGGGGGTGGTGACCCTCGCCGAGCCGTTGCCGGAGCACTACGTCATTGCGGTGGCCGGTCCCGGTGACCCGGCGTACGAGGCGGGTACGCCCGCGGCCGTCTACGGCTGGGGGGACGTCAGCGGGCGCGGTGACTACGCGGTCGCCCTGCGCTCCAGCCAGGTCGAGGTGCTCCCGGACGACGTGTGCCGCCGGGCGTACCCGGGTGGCCCCGAAGGGCGCTACCTCGCCGACTCGATGCTGTGTGCGGGGACGGGGGAAGGGGGCCGGGACGCTTGCCAGGGGGACAGCGGTGGTCCGCTGGTGGCGAACGGACGGTTGATCGGACTGGTGTCCTGGGGGAGCGGCTGCGGCCAACCGGACCGTCCGGGGGTCTACACCCGGCTGTCAGCCCTCGTCCGGCAGCCCCAGCAGCCGGACACCGATGACGACTCCTGACCCGACTCCGCCCCGGCGGGCAGCAAGGGAACGGGCAGCAGGACGGACGACGGCGGGACGCCCGCCGCCACCCACCGCTACCGTCCGCCTGCACACGGCCAGGGCGCGCAACGCAAGCGGGCGGGCCCCGTCACACGGGGACCGCCCGATTCGCCGGCCTGACGCCGGTGCTGGCTCGTCGTGGATGCGAAGTGTCAGCGTTCCTCGGCCTCGGTCGAGGCCGGAGCGGCGTTCAGGCGCTCCGTCTCGTCCTGTATCTCCGCGGCGATCTTCTTGAGTTCCGGCTCGAACTTGCGACCATGGTGGGCGCAGAAGAGCAGTTCACCGCCGCTCAACAGGACCACGCGGAGGTAAGCCTGGGCGCCGCAACGGTCGCAGCGGTCAGCGGCCGTCAGCGGGCTCGCGGGGGTCAGAACAGTAGTCACGTCGCCTCTTCTCTAGCTCGACGAGCTGTCGTACCAGGGTCAACATCCAACCAGGCCGAAAACGTTCCCGCTCGTGGCTTCTCCTCGAAAAAATCTTTCCGATCTCGCCGAGGTGGCTGTCTGCTGCCGGTTGGCGGCGAATGGGCCGTAGTGCGTGTCTTCGTGTCGTACGGGTTCGCGCGGTTTGCCGGTTCGGTCCTCCCGGCTGGATGCCGGTTGTTCATGAGGACGTGCCCGGAGCCTAAATGGTTCATGCCTGGAAGGGAACGTGATGTGTACTTCACTCCAACGAGCGATCGAACAGACATGCGATCCTCGACTAGGCTTGGTGCGGGTTGAGGGTGGCGTGACAACGGCTCTACCAGGGCTCGGTACCCTCTGAGCGGCGACCGAAGCCTGGGCCCTACCCCACGGGGCCCCATCTGAAATTCAGCGAGGAGCGAACCGCGTGACCGCCGATACGTCCGTGCCGTCCACTGCGCTGCTGACCGGAGCAGACCGGGACGGTTCCAACTACACCGCGCGGCACCTGCTCGTCCTGGAGGGGCTGGAAGCCGTTCGCAAGCGGCCCGGGATGTACATCGGGTCCACGGACAGCCGTGGCCTGATGCACTGCCTCTGGGAGATCATCGACAACTCCGTCGACGAGGCCCTGGGCGGCTACTGCGACCACATCGACGTGGTCCTCCACGACGACGGTTCGGTCGAGGTCCGCGACAACGGTCGTGGCATCCCGGTCGACGTCGAGCCCAAGACGGGGATGTCCGGTGTCGAGGTCGTCCTGACCAAGCTGCACGCGGGCGGGAAGTTCGGCGGCGGCTCGTACGCCGCCTCCGGCGGCCTGCACGGCGTCGGCGCCTCGGTGGTGAACGCCCTGTCGGCCCGCCTCGACGTCGAGGTGGACCGGGGGGGCAACACCCACGCGATCAGCTTCCGCCGGGGCGTCCCCGGAGCCTTCGCCAAGCCGGGAGCGGAGGCGGCCTTCGAGCCGGGTACCGGTCTGCGCAAGACCAAGCGGGTCCCCAAGACGCGCACCGGCACGCGGGTGCGCTACTGGGCGGACCGGCAGATCTTCCTCAAGGACGCCAAGCTCAACCTGGAGACGCTCCACCAGCGCGCCCGGCAGACCGCCTTCCTGGTGCCCGGCCTCACGATCGTCGTCCGGGACGAGCTCGGCCTCGGCGAGGGCGGCAGCAAGGGCGAGGAGTCCTTCCGCTTCGACGGGGGCATCAGCGAGTTCTGCGAGTACCTCGCCAGCGACAAGGCGGTCTGCGACGTCCTGCGCTTCTCCGGCCAGGGCACCTTCAAGGAGACCGTCCCGGTCCTCGACGACCGGGGGCAGATGACCCCGACCGAGGTCACCCGCGAGCTGGGCGTGGACGTCGCCATGCGCTGGGGCACCGGGTACGACACCACGGTCAAGTCGTTCGTCAACATCATCGCGACGCCCAAGGGCGGCACGCACGTCACCGGGTTCGAACGTTCCGTGACCAAGACGGTGAACGAGGTGCTCCGCGCCCAGAAGCTGCTGCGGGTCGCCGAGGACGACGTCGTCAAGGACGACGCCCTGGAGGGGCTGACCGCGGTCGTCACCGTCCGGCTCGCCGAGCCCCAGTTCGAGGGGCAGACCAAGGAGGTCCTGGGCACCTCCGCGGCCAACCGGATCGTCGCCGCGGTGGTCGCCAAGGAACTCAAGACCTTCCTCACGGCCACGAAGCGCGACGCGAAGGCCCAGGCCCGTGCGGTGATGGACAAGATGGTCGCCGCCGCCCGCACCCGCATCGCCGCCCGTCAGCACAAGGAGGCCCAGCGTCGCAAGACGGCCCTGGAGTCCTCCTCGCTGCCCGCCAAGCTCGCCGACTGCCGCAGCGACGACGTGGAGCGCAGCGAGTTGTTCATCGTGGAGGGGGACTCCGCGCTCGGCACGGCGAAGCTCGCCCGGAACTCCGAGTTCCAGGCGTTGCTGCCGATCCGCGGCAAGATCCTCAACGTCCAGAAGTCGTCCGTCTCGGACATGCTCAAGAACGCCGAGTGCGGGGCGATCATCCAGGTCATAGGAGCCGGCTCCGGCCGCACCTTCGACCTCGACGCGGCCCGCTACGGGAAGATCATCCTGCTGGTCGACGCCGATGTGGACGGCGCGCACATCCGCTGTCTGCTGTTGACGCTGTTCCAGCGGTACATGCGGCCCATGGTCGCGGCCGGTCGCGTCTTCGCGGCCGTCCCGCCGCTGCACCGGATCGAGCTGGTCCAGCCCAAGAAGGGCCAGGACAAGTACGTGTACACGTACTCGGACCGCGAACTGCGGGAAACCCTGCTGGAGTTCCAGCGCAAGAACGTCCGCTACAAGGACGGCATCCAGCGCTACAAGGGGCTCGGCGAGATGGACGCCGACCAGTTGGCCGAGACGACGATGGACCCGAGGTTCCGCACGTTGCGCAGGATCAACATCGCCGATCTCGACGCGGCGGAGCAGGTGTTCGACCTGCTCATGGGCAACGAGGTGGCGCCGCGCAAGGAGTTCATCACCAGCTCCGCCGCAACGCTCGACCGTTCGCGCATCGACGCCTGACCCGTCGTCGGGTCCGATGTCCGGTTCGGCGCCCGCCCGGGCGCCGAACCTCACGCGCGCCCACGCCGGGGCGCGCGGGCTGCTAGCGGTCCGAGCCGCGCGGCGACACCCAGGCGTACCGGTGCTCCGGCCGGCCCGTGTCCCCGTACCGCAGGGTGAGTTGGAGGCGGCCGGCCTGTTCCAGATGGCGCAGGTAGCGCTGTGCGGTGGAGCGGCTCAGCCCCGTCCGTTCCGCCACCTCGTGCGCGGACAGCGGCTGTCCGGCCCGGTGGAGGACTCCGCAGATCAGGTCCGTCGTGGGCACCGAGTGCCCGCTGGGCAACCCCTGGGTCGCGGTCGGCGTGGTGGTGCGCAACGCGCCGAAGATCCGGTCGACCTGTTCCTGGGCGGCCATCCCGCTGCCCCCGACGCGGTCCACCGTGCGGCGTAGGGCCGCGTACGCCTCCAGTCGGCTCCGCAGGGCGTCGAAGGTGAACGGTTTCACCAGGTAGTGCAGGGCGCCGAGGCGCATGGCGTCCTGCACGGTGGTGACGTCACTCGCCGCTGTGATCATGATCACATCGGTGCGGTGTCCCAGTTGGCGCATGTGTTGCACCAGGGACAGTCCGGTCCGGTCGGGCAGGTAGTGGTCGAGCAGCACCAGGTCTATCTCCTCGCGCTCCACGGTGGCGAGGGCCTGGGCGGCGTCGTGGGCGCGACCGGCCACGCGGAAGCCGGGGACCTTGGCCACGTAGCGGGCGTTGATCTCGGCGACGCGGAAGTCGTCGTCCACGACCAGGACGTCAATCATCGACCGGGCCTTTCTGGTTAAGCCCTCGGTGAGGCTTCGTTGTTCTAGCGCGCACAAAACGAGCACAACAGGGTTTTGCAATCAGAAGATGGGCCAGCGCGCACAAGGATCGCACTGTGACGCACCCGCCACCTACGGTGCCGGGCCATGACCACAGATACCAGCAGGGCGACCGGACGGTGCTCCGGTCGCCGGGAACGGAGGCGGTCCCGCGCGACGGCCCGGTGATCCGGTGCCGCGTGCAGACTCCCACTCGGGCCGTCAAGGCCGGGATCGACGTCGACCCCGGCCTCCGCACTACCGCCCCGGGCCCCTGTACGCCCCGCTGAAGGCCCGGCGGCCCCTCCCGCTCCCCCGGGAAGGGCCGCCGCACCTCCGGCTCCTGACGCGGCCGTCAGGCTGATCCACCTCACGAGGACGTGATGCGCATGCCGGACACCAGGAGATGGCGGTCGGCCGCCGGCGCGGGGCTGATGGCGTTGGGCGCCCTCGTGGGACTGTCCCTGGTGAGCGGAGGGTCCGTGGGCGACGGCTCCGGGGTGCCCGCGCCGCGTCAGGAGCAGACGACCGTCGACGAGGCGGAACACGGCAGTCCCTCGCCGGTGGGCCGGTCGGCCAGGACCGTGCCCGACGCGTACGGCGGCACCGGAGGGATCCGGCCCGCGAAGACCACCCGGCGCTGATCCCGACCAGGACCCCGGCCGCCCGACCAGGACCCCCGGACCCGGACCGCCCGACGAGGGCGGCGGGCCCGGGGAGACCGGGGAGAACCGAACACGGAGCACAGACCACGGGCTCGACGAGCCCCCTCATGTGAGCCCCCGCGCTACTTCCCCCGCGCGCGCGGGGGCTCACCCGCGCGCGGCCCACGCGTAGCGGTGCTCCGGGCGTCCCGTCTCCCCGTACTTCAGGCTGAGGCGCACCCGGCCCGCCCGCTCCAGCAGCTTCAGGTAGCGCGCCGCGGTCTGTCGGCTGAGCTGGGTGCGGTCCGCCAACTCCTGGGCGGAGACCGGGCCGTCGGCGGACACCAGTACCTTGCGCACCAGCTCCGCGGTGGTGGGGGAGTGCCCCTTCGGCAGGTCCGGCTCCCCGGTCACGGCCAGCGCGCCGAAGATCCGGTCGACCTCCGCCTGCTCGGCCTCGCCACCGCCGCGCAGGGTGCGCTGGAGGGCCGCGTACGCCTCCAACTTGGTCCGCAGCCCGGAGAACGCGAACGGCTTCACCAGGTACTGGAGGGCACCCAGCCGCATCGCCGCCTGCACGGTGCCCACGTCGCGCGCGGCCGTCACCATGATCACGTCGGTCTGGTGGCCCCGCTCGCGCAGCCTGCGCACCACGTCCAGGCCCGTCTCGTCGGGCAGGTAGTGGTCGAGGAGGACCAGGTCGACCTCGCCGCCCTCCACGCAGTCCAGGGCCTCGGCCGCGTTGTACGCCTTCGCCACCACCCGGAACCCGGCGATCTTCTCCACGTAGGCCGCGTTCACGTCCGCCACCCGGATGTCGTCGTCGACGACCAGGACCTCGATCACCGCGACTCCTCCGCATGCGTCAGTTCCGCCTCGGACAGGGCCTCCGGCAGCCGCACGGTGAACTGCGCACCGCCGCCCGGAGCCTCGGTGACCTCCGCGTCACCGCCCTGGCGCTCGGCCAGTCTGCGCACCAGCGCCAGACCGATGCCCCGCTTGCCGCGCGCGGGGGCCTTCTTGGTCGTCCACCCCTCCAGGAAGATGGTCTCCCGTTGGTCGGGCGGCACCCCCGGGCCGGTGTCCTGCACCCGCAGCACCGCCGCCCTGCCCTCCGCCCGCAGCACCACCTCGACCCAGGCGTCCGAGGAGCCGGAGGCGGCGTCCAGCGCGTTGTCCACGAGGTTGCCGACGATGGTGACCAGCCCGCGCGGATCGATCAGCCGGTCCGGCAGCCAGGTGTCGGGCGACACTGCGAGCGAGACGCCTCGCTCGGCCGCGACCGTCGCCTTGCCGACCAGCAGGGCGGCGAGCAGCGGGTCGTGGATCTTCTCGGTGATCTGCTCGGCGGTGACCCGGTGCGCCCCCGCGACCTCGCCGACGAACTCGACGGCCTCCTCGTACATCTCCAACTCCAACAGACCGAGCAGCGTGTGCATGCGGTTCGCGTGTTCGTGGTCCTGGGCCCGCAGCGCGTCGATCAGACCGCGCGTCGAGTCCAGCTCCCGGCCCAGCTGCTCCAGTTCGGTGCGGTCCCGCAGGGTGGCCACGGCGCCGCCGTCGTCGGTGGGCATCCGGTTGGCGATCAGCACCCGGGTGCCGCGGACGGTCACCAGGTCCGTACCGGTCACCCGGCCGGCCAGGACGTCGGTGGTGCGGCCCGGGCCCAGCGCCGAGTCCAACGAGCGGCCGACCGCTTCGGTGCCGAGGTTCAGCAGCCGGTGCGCCTCGTCGTTGAGCAGGCGGATGCGGCCGTGGCGGTCGAGGGCCACCACGCCCTCGCGGATGCCGTGCAGCATCGCCTCGCGCTCGGCCAGCAGCGCGGAGATGTCCGAGAACGCGAGGTCCCGGGTCTGCTTCTGGACCCGCCGGGAGATCAGGTACGCGGCGATCGCGCCCACCGCCAGCGCCCCGCCCGCGTAGGCGAGCAGGCTGGGGATGGTGTGGATGAGCCGGGCGCGCACGCTGTCGTACTCGATGCCGACCGACACCGCCCCGATGATCTCGCCCCGTGCGTCCTGCAACGGCACCTTCCCCCGTGCCGACCGCCCGAGGGTGCCGTTGTCTATCTCCATCACCTCGTGGCCCGCCAGGGCGGCACTGGGGTCCGTGGAGACGAGCTTCCCGATCTGGTGGACGTCCGTGTGCGACCAGCGCACCCCGTCCGTGTTCATGATCACGATGTACTCGGCGCCGCTCGCCCGCCGGATGCGCTCCGCGACGTCCTGGACGGGCCCGCCGGGCGTCGGCAGGGACTCCTTCACGTCCCGGGCGATCTGCGGCTGCGCGGCCGTCGTCTGCGCGATGGCCAGGGCGCGGCGCATCGCCTGGTCGTCGAGCTGGTCGCTGAGCGGCGCCAGGAACAGGCCCGTGGCCAGCACGGCGACGCCCGCGGCGATCGCGAGCTGCATCAGGAGCACCTGGGAGAACATCCGCCGGGGCAGACCGAGGCGCAGGCGTCGCGTGGGGGGAGACGAGCTCATGTGTACGAACGGTACGGGGCCGGGGCCGCTTCGCCGTAGTCCCTGTGGCGGGTATCTCGTGGCGTTGGCGTGCGGATACGTTCCGTGGCCGCCGGGTCACCCACCCGGTGTCGGGGTCACCTCACGGACCGCGACCACGTCCATCCGGGCCGGGGTGGCCAGGGCGGCGCCGCAGCTCTCCGGCCGCGCCGGCAACGAGGCCCCCTGGGCGACCGTGACGCGCCACCCGCGGCCGTCCGCATGGGCCACGGTCACCTCCCAGCGGGGTGCCGCCCCCTCGGTCCGTACGACGCTCAGCACGCCCGCCGTGAACTCCCGCGCGGCCGTGCGCACCGCCAGTTCGGCGGCCTGGCCCGGTCGTTCCCACGCCGAGCCGCCCCGACAGCGCTCCGTGACGATCCGGTCGTCCGCGACCGCCGACAGGATCTCCTTCACCAACGGCGCCTCGACCCTGCCGTACGCGTAGCCGTAGGGGAGCACCAGCACCGTGGGGGAGAAGCGGTGGCCCCCGATGTGGGTGACCTCCCAGGCGCCGTCCACCCCGGAGGCGGCCAGCTCCTGCGCCAGCGGACGCCCCAGCAGCGCACAGCAGCGGTCCCGCTTGCCGTTCGTGCACACCAGCGTCAACGGCGCGCCGCGGTGCGCCGACGCGCCCGTCACCCGGTCGAAGCCGCTGTGGTCGCCCGCACCGAGCGCCCGGAAGTCCAGGTCGAGCAGGCGGGCGGGGTCGCCCTCGACCGACTCCCGCAGCCAGCTGGCGCCGGGCACGGTGTGGGCCGCGTACACCCGGCGCCGACCCGGCACCTGCCGGTCGGCGGGCCGTCCCGGTCGGCGGATCAGGGCCACCCGCACCCCGGTGTCCGTCGCCGCGGCCTCCAGGGCCCGACCGAGCGCCGGGTCCAGCCGGCTCGACGTGAGGGCCTTGGCGCCCCAGGGGCCCGGCTGTTCGACGAGCAGCCAGGTCCGGGCGGTGGCCGCGGTCCCGGCGAGCGGCTCGTCGAGGTCCCGCGAAGCACTCGTGCACGTACTCACAGAGGTGAGCCTAACCTGGCTCCGGCCGCGGGGACTTCCCGCCCGGCCGGGCCGCCCCGGACCGCCGCCCGGCCCACCTCGACCGCCGGCGTACCGCCCCGGACCGGACGGCCGCCGGACCGCGGCCCCGCGCGGCCCTCGTATCCTGGTCGCCCGGCGCCCCGCGGGGGCGGTTCCAGACGCCCGGACGTCCCGCCGGACCCGCCGGGCGCAGGCGAGAGGGCACGTGTTGAGCCAGCAGCAGATCCCGGTCATCGTGCTCGCGGGGTTCCTGGGCGCGGGCAAGACCACGCTGCTCAACCATCTGCTGCACAGCAGCCGGGGCAGCCGCATCGGGGCCGTCGTCAACGACTTCGGGTCCATCGAGATCGACGCCATGGCGGTCGCCGGCCAGCTCGGCGACTCCACCGTCTCGCTGGGCAACGGCTGTCTGTGCTGTGCCGTCGACGTCAGCGAACTCGACACCTACCTGGAGCGGCTGACCCGGCCCTCGGCCCGCATCGACATCGTCGTCATCGAGGCCAGCGGCCTGGCGGAGCCCCAGGAACTGGTGCGGATGGTGCTGGCGAGCGAGAACCCGCGCATCGTGTACGGGGGGCTCGTGGAGGTCGTCGACGCCGTCGAGTTCGACGCGACACGGCTGCGCCACCCGGAACTCGACCGGCATCTGCGCATCGCCGACCTGGTGGTCGTCAACAAGGCCGACCGGGTGCCCGGCGAGGAGCTGCGGCGGGTGCTGGACACGGTCGGCTCCCTGGTGGACCGGGCCGCCGTGGTGACCGCGGACTTCGGCCGGATCGACCCCGAGCTGCTCTTCGACCGCAAGGCCGTCGAGGAGCGGGTGGGCCAGCTCTCCTTCGATGACCTGGCCCTGTCGGAGAGTTCCCCCGGGCACCCGCCCGCCCGGGAACACCTGCACACCGCGTACGAGACGGTGTCCTTCCGGGCCGCCGAGGGGCTGCACCCGCGCCGGCTGATGGACTTTTTCGACAGCAGGCCCGAGGGGCTCTACCGGATCAAGGGCCACGTCGACTTCGGCGCGGCCGACCCGGACCACCGCTACACGGTCCACTCGGTGGGACGGTTCCTGCGCTTCTCGCCCGAGCCGTGGCCCGCGGGGGGCGCCCGCGGCACCCGACTCGTGCTCATCGGATCGGGCATCGACACCACGGCCCTGGCGGCCCGGCTCGACCGCTGCCGCACCCTCTCCGACGAGGGGACGCCCGAGGAGCACACCATGTGGGGCGTCCTGCGCTACGTCCCCCGGCAGGACGATCCCGACGACGGGCCCGCCGACCACCCCCACCCGGCCGAGGACCCCGAGGTCCCCGACCGGGTGTGAGCGCCGTACCCGCCGGCCCGTGGATCACACCGGGCCGGCGACGACCCCGACCGTCTTGTCCAGCGGCAGCCCCGAGCCGTCGCGCCGCGGGTCGACCTCCGGCAGGTCCACCGGGGCGCCGCTCCGCTGCGCCGCGCGCGGCGGCGCCGCACCGGCCCAGGCGAGGCTCAGGCAGTCCTCGCCCTTGAGGAACCGCTGGCACCGCACCCCGCCGGTGGCCCGGCCCTTGCGCGGGTACTGGTCGAAGGGGGTGAGCTTCGCCGTCGTCTGCACCGAGTCGTCGAGCGTGCCGCGGGACCCCGCGACCGTGAACACCATCGCGTCGACCGCCGGGTCGACCGCGGAGAACGAGATCACCTTCGCCCCGTCCGCGAGCTTGATGCCCGCCATGCCGCCCGCCGGACGCCCCTGCGGACGCACCTGGGACGCCTGGAAGCGCAGCAACTGGGCGTCGTCCGTGATGAAGACCAGGTCCTCGTCGCCCGTCCGTAGCTCCGCCGCGCCCACGATCCGGTCGCCCTCGCGCAGCGCGATGACCTCCAACTCGTCCTTGTGGGACGGGTAGTCCGGCACCACCCGCTTGACGACCCCCTGTGCCGTACCGAGCGCGAGGCCCGGCGAGGACTCGTCGAGGGTGGTCAGGCAGACGAGGTCCTCGTCTGCCTCCAGGGTCAGGAACTCGGCGATCGGCGCACCGCCCGACAGGACCGGGGCCGACGCCGTGTCCGGGAGCTGGGGCAGGTCGACCACCGCGATCCGCAGCAGCCGGCCGGTCGACGTCACCGCACCCACCTCGCCGCGCGCGGTCGCAGGCACCGCCGACACGATCACGTCGTGCTTGGTGCGGCGGCCCTCGCCCTCCGTGAACGGTTCGGCGGTGGCGGTGCGCGCCAGGAGACCGGTGGAGGACAGCAGGACCCGGCACGGGTCGTCGGCGACCTGGAGCGGCACCGCGGTGGCCGGGGCGGTGCCCGAGGACTCCAGCAGCACGGTGCGCCGCGGGGTGCCGAACTTCTTGGCGACCGCCGCCAACTCGCCCGAGACGAGCTTGCGCAGCTCGCCGTCGGACTCCAGGATCCGGGTGAGTTCGGCGATCTCGGCGGTCAGCCGGTCGCGCTCCGACTCCAGCTCGATCCGGTCGAACCTGGTCAGCCGGCGCAGCGGGGTGTCCAGGATGTACTGGGTCTGGATCTCGCTCAGCGAGAAGCGGTCGATCAGCCGCTCCTTGGCCTGGGCGCTGTTGTCGCTGGACCGGATCACCCGGATGACCTCGTCGATGTCGACGAGCGCCACCAACAGGCCCTCCACCAGGTGCAGCCGGTCGCGCCGCTTGGTGCGCCGGAACTCGCTGCGGCGGCGCACCACGGTGAACCGGTGGTCCAGGTACACCTCCAGGAGTTCCTTGAGGCCCAGCGTGAGGGGCTGGCCGTCGACCAGGGCGACGTTGTTGATGCCGAAGGACTCCTCCATCGGCGTCAGCTTGTACAGGTGCTCCAGGACGGCCTCCGGGACGAAGCCGTTCTTGATCTCGATCACCAGCCGCAGCCCGTGCGCGCGGTCCGTGAGGTCCTTGACGTCCGCGATGCCCTGGAGCCGCTTGGAGCCCACCAGGTCCTTGATCTTCGCGATGACCTTCTCGGGGCCCACCGTGAACGGCAGCTCCGTGACGACCAGGCCCTTGCGGCGGGCCGTCACCGGCTCCACGGAGACGGTCGCGCGGATCTTGAAGGTGCCGCGGCCGGTCTCGTAGGCGTCCCGGATGCCGGACAGGCCGACGACCCGGCCGCCGGTGGGCAGGTCGGGACCCGGCACGTGCTTCATCAGGGTCTCCAGGTCGGCGCCCGGGTACCTGATGAGGTGGCGGGCCGCCGCGATGACCTCGCCCAGGTTGTGCGGCGGCATGTTCGTCGCCATGCCGACGGCGATCCCCGACGAGCCGTTCACCAGCAGGTTCGGATAGGCGGCCGGCAGCGCCACCGGCTCCCGCTCCTGGCCGTCGTAGTTGGGCGCGAAGTCGACGGTGTCCTCGTCGATCGACTCCGTCATCAGCGAAGTGGCGTCCGCCATCCGGCACTCGGTGTACCGCATCGCGGCCGGCGGGTCGTCGTTGCCGAGGGAACCGAAGTTCCCGTGCCCGTCGACGAGGGGCAGCCGCATGGAGAAGGGCTGAGCCATCCGCACCAGGGCGTCGTAGATCGACGCGTCGCCGTGCGGGTGCAGCTTGCCCATCACCTCGCCGACGACCCGGGCGCACTTCACGTAGCCGCGGTCGGGGCGCAGGCCCATCTCGTTCATCTGGTAGACGATGCGGCGCTGTACCGGCTTCATGCCGTCACGGGCGTCGGGCAGCGCACGCGAGTAGATGACCGAGTAGGCGTATTCGAGGAAGGAGCCCTGCATCTCGTCGACGACGTCGATGTCGAGGATCCTCTCCTCGAACTCGTCGGGCGGCGGGGTCTTGGTGCTGCGGCGGGCCATCGCTGCTGCGGCTCCTTCACATGTGTGCCAGGACAGGGAACGGGTACGGATGCCGACCATTGTGGACCGCCGCGCTGACAACGCGGACCGCGACCCGTCCGTTCGACCCGCCACGCATCTCGCTGTCGGCGTAGCCCGGCCGGGAACTTCGCCACCCGTCGCTGCGCTTGCATACAGTGGCAGGACCGGTAGAACGGCTTTGTCTTCCCGCGGTGCTCTCCGCGGTTTCCGCGATCGAAGGGACGTACATGCCCATGGGTCACACGGCCACGCAGGCCGGCTCCGGCGGCCTGACAGCAACAGAACACCGCCTGGCCAACGGCCTGCGCGTGGTGCTCTCCGAGGACCACCTGACCCCGGTCGCCGCGGTCTGCCTCTGGTACGACGTCGGTTCGCGGCACGAGGTCAAGGGCCGCACCGGTCTGGCTCACCTCTTCGAGCACCTGATGTTCCAGGGGTCGAAGCAGGTGCAGGGCAACGGTCACTTCGAGTTGGTGCAGGGCGCGGGCGGCTCGCTGAACGGCACCACCAGCTTCGAGCGCACCAACTACTTCGAGACCATGCCCGCGCACCAGCTGGAGCTGGCGCTGTGGCTGGAGGCCGACCGGATGGGCTCGCTGCTCGCCGCGCTCGACCTCGAATCGCTCGACAACCAGCGCGACGTCGTCAAGAACGAGCGCCGTCAGCGCTACGACAACGTCCCCTACGGCACCGCGTTCGAGAAGCTGACCGCGCTCTCGTACCCGGACGGGCACCCGTACCACCACACCCCGATCGGTTCGATGGCCGACCTGGACGCGGCGACCCTGGAGGACGCGCGGGAGTTCTTCCGCACCTACTACGCGCCCAACAACGCCGTGCTGTCCGTGGTCGGCGACATCGACCCGGAGCGGACGCTCGCCTGGGTCGAGAAGTACTTCGGCTCCATCCCGGGACACGACGGCAAGCCCGCTCCGCGCGACGGCGCCCTGCCCGACGTCATCGGCGAGGAACTGCGCGAGGTCGTCGAGGAGGAGGTCCCCTCGCGTGCGCTGATGGCCGCCTACCGGCTCCCTCAGGACGGCACCCGCGCCAGTGACGCGGCCGACCTGGCGCTCACCGTGCTGGGCGGCGGCGAGTCGTCCCGGATCTACAACCGGCTGGTCCGCCGCGACCGCACGGCCGTGGGCGCCGGCTTCGGGCTGCTGCGCCTGGCCGGCGCGCCCTCGCTGGGCTGGCTGGACGTGAAGACCTCGCACGGCGTGGAGGTCCCGACCATCGAGGCGGCCGTCGACGAGGAGCTGGCCCGCTTCGCCGCCGAGGGGCCGACCCCGGAGGAGATGGAGCGCGCCCAGGCACAGCTGGAGCGCGAGTGGCTGGACCGGCTGGGCACGGTCGCCGGCCGCGCCGACGAACTGTGTCGGTACGCGGTCCTGTTCGGTGACCCCCAGCTCGCCCTGACCGCCGTCCAGCGGGTCCTGGACGTCACCGCGGAGGAGGTCCGGGAGGTCGCCGCGGCGCGACTGCGGCCCGACAACCGCGCGGTGCTCGTCTACGAGCCGCTGGACCACCCGGAGCCCGACGCGGACGGTGCCGCCGACGCCGGGGCCGACGAGAACGCAGACGAGGAGGCGGCCAAGTGACCGAGGCCCAGCCAGTCGTGACCATGGACTTCCACCCCCAGCCGCAGCCCGGTGACGCCCGCCCCTGGGCCTTCCCCGAGCCCACCCGCCAGACGCTGGGCAACGGCCTGACCGTGCTGCGCTGCGACCGCCCCGGACAGCAGGTCGTCGCCGTGGAGGTGCTGCTGGACAGCCCGCTGGACGTCGAGCCGGCCGGCCTCGACGGAGTCGCCACCATCATGGCGCGGGCGTTCTCCGAGGGCACCGACAAGCACACGGCCGAGGAGTTCGCCGCCGAGCTGGAGCGCTGCGGCGCCACCCTCGACGCGCACGCCGACCACCCCTGTGTCCGGATCTCCCTCGAAGTGCCCGCCTCCCGGCTGCCGAAGGCCCTCGGGCTGCTCGCCGACGCCCTGCGCGCGCCGGCCTTCGCCGACAGCGAGATCGAGCGCCTGGTCCGCAACCGGTTGGACGAGATCCCGCACGAGACGGCCAACCCCGGCCGGCGCGCGGCCAAGGAGCTGTACAAGCAGCTGTTCCCCGCGGACGTCCGGATGTCCCGCCCGCGCCAGGGCTCCGAGGAGACCGTCGCGGCGATCGACTCGGCCGCCGTGCGCGCCCTCTACGAGAAGAACGTGCGGCCCGCCACGGCGACCGCCGTCATCGTGGGGGACTTCACCGGCGTCGACGTCGACGCGGTCCTCGCGGACACCCTCGGGGCCTGGACGGGCGGTCCGGCGACCCCGCGCCTGGTGCCCCCGGTGACCGCCGACGACAGCGGCCGGGTCTTCATCGTGGACCGGCCGGGTGCGGTCCAGACCCAGGTGCTGATCGGCCGTCTCGGGGCCGACCGGCACGACCGGGTGTGGCCGGCCCAGGTCCTCGGCACCTACTGCCTGGGCGGCACGCTCACCTCGCGACTGGACCGCGTGCTGCGCGAGGAGAAGGGCTACACGTACGGCGTGCGGGCCTTCGCCCAGGTGCTGCGGTCGACGGCGAACGGCACGGGCGCGGCGCTGCTCGGCATCTCCGGTTCCGTCGACACGGCGTCGACCGGGCCCGCGCTGGAGGACCTGTGGAAGGTCCTGCGGACGCTCGCCGGCGAGGGCCTGACGGACGCCGAACGGGACGTCGCGGTGCAGAACCTGGTGGGCGTCGCCCCGCTGAAGTACGAGACGGCCGGGGCTGTCGCGGGCACCCTCGCCGACCAGGTCGAGCAGGAACTCCCGGACGACTACCAGGGGCTGCTGTACCAGCGGCTCGCGGCCACCGGCACCGTGGAGGCCACGGCGGCCGTCGTGAACGCCTTCCCGGTGGAGCGTCTGGTGACGGTGCTGGTCGGCGACGCGACGCAGATCGAGGAGCCGGTGAAGGCGCTCGGCATCGGCGAGGTCACGGTCGTCTCCGGCTAGGAGCGACCGCGGTGGGTGCCGTTCCGTCGTCCGACGGGACGGCACCTCCGTGCGTCCGGCCGGCGTTTCACGCACCGTCAGCGCGGCGCCCCCGGGCGCCGGGCCCGGATGTCCCGAAAGCGCCGGACGTTGCGGTCCGCGGTGTGGCGTGCGCAACAAAACCGCCGATCCGTTTGTCGTAGGAAAGATCTCCGGCTTAGCGTCAGGTCGACTGCCCGTCGTGCGGTACGCCGCAGCCGCGGCACCGGACAGTCATCGCCGAATCCCCCTACGGCGCGAGCCTGGGGAGCCGGGGACCCAACCGTCCCTGGGGTGAATCGGACGCCCGTCGCCACGCGGAGGGGGTCCGTAGGAGACCTTCCTGCTCCGAACCCGTCAGCTAACCCGGTAGGCGAGAAGGAAGGAAAGGACCACCCACTTCATGGCGTTCACCCGCGCCACCGGGAAGCACCGTCGTCCGACGCGCATGTCGCGCACCACCGCGAACGTCGCGGGCGTCGCCACGCTGACCACCACCGGTGTCATCGGCACCCTCGCCTCCCCCGCCCTGGCCGTCGACGAGCCCTCCGCCCTGGAGGACACGGGTCTCACCAAGACGATCTCCATCGGGGACGCCGTCGCCGACGAGATCGACACCCAGGCCGCGGTGCAGCAGATCGCCGCCGACGAGGCCGCCGCCCTGAAGCTCGTCGAGGCGGAGACCAAGCAGCGCCTCGCCGAGCAGAAGCGCCGGGCCGAGGCCGAGGCCGCGAAGGAGCGCGAGGCCGAGGAGCGGGCGGCCCGCGAGGCCGAGCGCAAGCGCCTGACGACCTACGTCAGCCCCGTCGCCGGTGGCCACGTCTCCACCTCCTACGGCGCGGGCGGCAGCATCTGGTCCTCCGGTACCCACACCGGCATCGACTTCCACGCCGGCACCGGCACCCCGATCCAGTCCGTCGGCTACGGCACCGTGGTCGAGGCCGGCTGGGGCGGCGCCTACGGCTACAACGTCGTCATCAAGATGCACGACGGCACCTACACCCAGTACGCGCACCTGTCGTCCGTGGCCGTCACCGCGGGCCAGTCGGTCACCGCGGGCCAGCAGATCGGCCTCGCGGGTGCCACCGGCAACGTGACCGGGGCGCACCTGCACTTCGAGGCGCGGGCGAGCGCCGAGTACGGCTCCGACCTCGACCCCGTCGCCTACCTGCGCGCGCACGGCGTGTCCCTCTGAGCCTCCCCCCAAGGACGGCACCACCGAAAGCCCCGGCTCCGGCCGGGGCTTTCGTCGTTCCCGGACCGCGGGCGCCCTACCGGCCGAGCGCCCCGTGACCCGGTCGCCGGCGGGTAATCCATCGTCCGGAAATTCCAGGGAACGGTGAAGAGCGGTCGGAAATTCCGGCGAGCTGCAATAGAGTCACCGAATCAATGTCGATCGACCGCGTTTCGCGGGCACGGAAGCGGAGGTCCCCCCATGCGCATTCCCGCCCATTCGGTATGCACGGCCATTCGGGACGACATCGTCAGCGGTGCACTGGAGCGGGGGAGCCGACTCACCGAAGACGTGCTCGCCCGCCGCTACGGAGTCTCCCGCGTCCCGGTGCGCGAGGCGTTGCGCACGCTGGAGGCCGAGGGGTTCGTGGTCACCCGTAGACATGCGGGGGCCTGTGTCGCCGAGCCGACCGACCGGGAGGCGGCCGACCTGCTCGACGTGCGACGGCTGCTGGAGCCCCTGGGGGCGTCCCGCGCGGCCGAACGGCGCACGGACGCCCATCTGAAGGTGCTGCGCGGACTGGTGCGCCTGGGGCAGGAGCGGGCGGGGAACGGGACCGGGGACGAGCTGCGTGCCCTGGGCAGCTGGTTCCACGAGACGCTGATCCAGGCCTGCGCCAGCCACGGGCTGATCGCCATGCTCACCCAGGTGCGGCACAAGACCGCCTGGATGTACACGGTCGAGCCCGCTCAGCGGCCCGCCGAGGAGTGGACGGAGCGCGGGGCGATCATCGACGCGGTGGCCCGGCGCGACGCGGAGCGGGCCGGCGTGCTGATGGCCGCGCACACGGAGCGCGGGATCGCGGCCCACCGCCGCAAGGCCGCGCGTCGCCCGGAGCCGCTCCGGCGCTCGGGGACGTCGAAACATCCCGTCAACACGGGAAGCGCCGTCCCGTAACAAAGGGCCGCCACGATGTGACCGTCGATCACTGGCGCCGCGCTTGGCGAAGGAATTCGCTGGAATGCGTCGTGCCGTGGTGTCGTTTACTTCGAGCGGGGATCGCGCGGGGAATTTCGGGAATGCATCCCCGAATGTGCGGCGCGGACATTCACTGGTTTCGCGGGTGTCCCTCGAATTCGACGGAACACCCGCGCGCGGACCGCGGTCAGACCGTTTCGGGAAGCTGCTCCAGGCCCTCGGCCACCAGCTTGGCCAGTCGGTCCAGGGCCGCGTCCGCGCCCTCCGCCTCGGAGGCGAGGACGACTTCCTCGCCACCGTGCGCACCGAGCCCGAGGACCGCCAGCATCGAGGCGGCGTTGACCGGGGCGGCGTCGCCCTTGGCGATCGTCACGGGGACGCCGGTGGCCGAGGCCGCCCGGACGAAGATGGAGGCGGGGCGGGCGTGGAGACCCTCGGCCCAACCGACGTTGACGCGGCGCTCAGCCATGTGATGCTGCCCTTCGGGTACGCAAGGTTGCAAGGCTCTGTTCGGTTGTCTAGACCAGTCTCCCACAGCAGCGGCCCTCACCCCCAGGGCCGGCGGAACGCGTGTCCACACCGCCCGGTCGGTCGCCCCGCCGATTCCGTACCTCCCGCCCGGTACCGCCGCTCCCCGCCGCCCCTCGGACGCCGGACCGCCCACCGACCCGCCGCCGCCCGGTCGGAGCACCGCCCTGCCGTGCGCGGTGACCTCAGCCTGCCCCGCCCCCGCCCGGACCGCGACCCGTACGCTGGGCCCCATGCAGAACCCGCCGGACCAGCACGAGTACCCCTCCCACTGGGAAGCCGACGTGGTGCTGCGCGACGGCGGCACCGCGCGCATCAGGCCCATCACGGTCGAGGACGCCGACCGGCTGGTCAGCTTCTACGAGCACGTCTCGGACGAGTCGAAGTACTACCGGTTCTTCGCCCCGTACCCGAAGCTCTCCGACAAGGACGTGCACCGCTTCACCCACCACGACTTCGTGGACCGGGTCGGCCTCGCCGCGACGGTGGGCGGCGAGTTCATCGCCACCGTCCGCTACGACCGCATCGACGCCCACGGCAGGTCCGCGTCCGCACCCGCCGACGAGGCGGAGGTCGCCTTCCTGGTGCAGGACGCCCACCAGGGGCGGGGGGTCGCCTCCGCCATGCTCGAACACATCGCCGCCGTCGCCCGGGAGCGCGACATCCGCCGCTTCGCCGCCGAGGTGCTCCCCGCCAACACCAAGATGATCAAGGTGTTCACGGACGCCGGCTACCAACAGAAGCGCAGCTTCGAGGACGGCGTCGTCCGGCTGGAGTTCGCCATCGAGCCCACCGAGGCGTCCGTCGCCGTGCAGCGGGCCCGCGAACAGCGCGCCGAGGCCCGCTCGGTGCAGCGGTTGCTGCGCCCCGGTTCGGTCGCGGTCGTCGGGGTGGGGCGCGCCCCGGGCGGTGCCGGCCGGGCCGTCCTGGACAACCTGGTGTCGGCGGGCTTCACCGGCGACCTGTACGCGGTGAACAAGGCGTTCCCCGAGGGCCTCGCCGAAATCGACTCCGTGCCCGCCCACCGGTCCCTGTCGGACATCGGGGCGGGCGTCGACCTCGTCGTGGTCGCCGTCCCCGCCGAGCGGGTGCCCGAGGTGGTGGACGAGTGCGGGGCGCACGGGGTGCAGGGCCTCGTCGTGGTCTCGGCCGGGTACGCCGACCTCGGCGAGGAGGGCCGGGAGCGCCAGCGGGACCTGGTCCGCCAGGTCCGCTCGTACGGCATGCGCCTCATCGGGCCGAACGCCTTCGGCATCGTCAACACCTCCGCGGCGACCCGTCTCAACGCCTCCCTCGCCCCCGGGCTGCCGAGGCCCGGCCGGGTCGGCCTGTTCGCCCAGTCCGGCGCGATCGGCATCGCCCTGCTGTCCCGGCTGCACCGGCGCGGCGGCGGGGTGACCGGTGCCACCGGGGTGTCCACCTTCGTCTCGGCGGGCAACCGCGCGGACGTCTCCGGCAACGACGTCCTCCAGTACTGGTACGACGACCCGGACACCGACGTCGCCCTCATGTACCTGGAGTCCATCGGCAATCCCCGCAAGTTCGCCCGGCTCGCCCGGCGCACCGCCGCCACCAAGCCGCTGGTCGTCGTCCAGGGCGCCCGGCACCGGGGCGTCTCCCCGCTGGGGCACGCGGTCCCGGCGACCCGGCTGCCGCACGCCACCGTGGCGGACCTGCTGCGGCAGGCCGGGGTGCTCAGGGTCGACACCATCACCGAACTCGTCGACGTCGGTCTGATGCTCGCGGGCCAGCCCCTCCCCGACGGGCCCCGGGTCGCGATCCTCGGCAACTCCGAGTCGCTGGGCCTGCTCACCTATGACGCCTGCCTCTCCGAAGGGCTCCGGCCGCTGGGCCCGCTGGACCTCGGGACCGCCGCCACGCCCGCGGAGTTCCAGGACGCCCTGGGCCGGGCCTTCGCCGACCAGGCCTGCGACGCGGTGATCGTCACCGCCATCCCCCGGGTGGGCGAGGGCGGCGGCAGCGACGAGGAGCTGGCCGGGGCGCTGCGGGCCGCCGCGGCGGCGCACCCCGGCAAGCCGGTGGCGGTCGCCCACGTCGAACTGGGCGGGCTGGCGGAAGCGCTCGCGGAGGCCAGCGCGACGGTGCGCCGGCCCGCCGCCGTTCCGCTTCCTGCCGTCCCTGCCGTCCCTGCCGTCCCTGCCGTCCCTGCCGTCCCTGCCGTCCCTGCCGTCCCAGCCACCCCGCCCACCGGGCATCCGGCCCCCGCACCCGGGGCAACCGACGCCCCGCCGGCTCCGGCCGCCGTGGGCATCCCCGCGTACCCGGCGACCGAGCGGGCCGTGCGGGCGCTCGGCGAGGCCGTCAAGTACGCCCAGTGGCGCCGCGAGGCCGCCGACCCCGGCCGGGTGCCCGAGTTCGACGGCATCGGCACCACCGCCGCCGCCGAACTGATCACCACCCAGCTCGACGCCTCCGCCACCGCCGACGACCCGCGCGGCTTCGCCCTCCCCGACGACCCGGCCCGCGCCCTGCTCGCCCACTACGGCATCGCCGTCCACGCCACGCTCCCCGCCGACCACCCGGACGAGGCCGTCGCGGCGGCCCAACTGCTCGGCTACCCGGTCGCCCTCAAGGCCACCGCCCCGCACCTGCGCCACCGCGCCGACCTGGGCGGCGTCCGCCTCGACCTCGCCGACGAGGACCAGTTGCGCCGGGCCTACGCCGAGCTGGCCGAGTCCTTCGGCACCCCGCGCGAACTGCGACCCGTCGTCCAGGCGATGGCCCCGCGCGGTGTCGACACCGTCGTGCGGACCGTGATCGACCCGATCGTCGGCGCGGTCCTCTCCTTCGGGCTGGCCGGAGCCGCCTCCGAACTGCTCGGCGACACCGCGCACCGACTGATCCCCGTCACCGACCGCGACGCCCGTTCGGTGGTGCGGGCCATCCGCACCGCCCCCGTGCTCTTCGGCTGGCGCGGTTCGGCCCCCGCCGACACCGCCGCCCTCGAAGACCTCCTGCTCCGGGTGTCCCTCCTCGTGGACGAGCACCCGGAGGTCGTCGGCATCACCCTGGAACCCGTCGTCGTCGCCGAGTACGGGCTCTCCGTGCTGGGCGCCTCGGTCCGTCTCGCCCGGCCGCCCGCCCGGGACGACCTGGGCCCGCGCACCCTGCCCGCCTACTGACAGGGCCCGGTCACGGGTGCCCCACCGGCCACGACGACGGCCGTCGACACTGGCTCGAACCTTTCCCGTCCGTGACGCCGCACACTCCCGCCCACCAGGTAACCTCCTGAGTCACCTCGGGCACGCGCGAGGGCCGTAGGATGGGCGCCATGGCCAAGACCAGTACGACGACCCAGGGGCTGCGCACGGCGATCGAGCGCAGCGGCTACTACCCGGCTCTGGTGGCCGAGGCGGTGGAGGCCGCGGTCGGCGGCGAGCCGATCGGCTCGTACCTGGTCCACCAGGAGACCACCTTCGACGCCAACGAGGTCCGCAGGCACGTCACCGTGCTCGTCCTCACGGGTACCCGCTTCATCGTGAGCCACACCGATGAGCAGGCGGCCGACGGCACCTCGCCGACGCCGTTCGCGACCACCTCCACGGAGTCCGTGAAGGTGGACCGGATCTCGTCCGTCGTGGTCAGCCGGGTCGTCGCCAACCCGGAGGCGTACACCCCCGGAACACTGCCCCGTGAGGTGGTGCTGACCATCGGCTGGGGCGCCGTCTCCCGGATCGACCTCGAACCCGCCGCCTGCGGGGACCCCAACTGCGAGGCCGACCACGGCTACACCGGCAGCACCACCGCCGACGACCTGAGCCTGCGGGTGAGCGAGGCCGGTGACGGTCTCGACGCCGTCCGGCAGACCCTCGCCTTCGCCCAGGCCCTCTCCGAGGCGACTGCGGAGACCACCCACTGATGGTGCAGTCCGCCTGGGACCCCGTGGAGCCGCTGCCCGTCGGCTCCGCGCCCGTGCCCGCGTACGGTTCGGGCTCGTTGGCCGATCTGCTGCCCACGCTCGCCGCGGGCATGGCGGTCCCCGGGACGGTGAGCGCGATACCGGAGCTGACCCCCGCCGACCGCAACTGCGTCTTCCTCATCGACGGCCTCGGTTGGGAACAGCTGCGGGCGCACCCCGACGAGGCGCCGTTCATGAGTGCCCTGATCGAGAGTTCCCTCGGCGGCACCGGGCGCCCCCTCACCACCGGCTACCCGGCCACCACCGCCACCTCGCTGGCCTCCGTGGGCACCGGCCTGCCACCCGGTGAGCACGGTCTCCCCGGGTACGCGGTGCGCAATCCCGGCACCGGCGAGCTGATGAACCAGCTCCGTTGGTACCCCTGGACGGCGCCGCACACCTGGCAGCCCCACCCGACGGTCTTCCAGCGGGCCCACGAGGCGGGCGTGCACACCGCGCAGGTGTCCGCCCCGCACTTCCAGAACACTCCGCTCACCCAGGTCGCGCTCAGCGGGGGCACCTTCCACGGGCGCCTGTCGGGCGAGGACCGGATGGACTTGGCCGCCGAACAACTCGCCGCCGGTGACCGCTCGCTGGTCTACACCTACTACGCCGAGGTCGACGGCAACGGGCACCGGTACGGCGTCGACTCCGACGCCTGGCGGGGCCAGCTGATGTACGTCGACCGGCTGGTCCAGCGGCTCGCCGAACAGCTCCCGCCGCGCAGTGCGCTCTACGTGACCGCCGACCACGGCATGGTGGACATCCCCCTCGACCCCGAGCACCGCTTCGACGTCGACGAGGACTGGGAGCTGCGGGCCGGGGTGGCCCTCCTGGGCGGGGAGGGGCGGGCCCGGCACGTCTACGCCGTGCCCGGTGCCGAGGCCGACGTCCTCGCCGTGTGGCGGGAGGTCCTGGGCGAGCAGTTCTGGGTCGCCGGGCGGGAGGAGGCCATCGCCGCCGGCTGGTTCGGCCCGCGCGTCGACCCCCGGGTCCACGGGCGCATCGGCGACGTGGTGGCCGCCGCCCGGGACGACGTCCTGATCATCGCCAGTGAGCGGGAGCCCAAGGAGTCGGTCCTCATCGGCAACCACGGCTCCCTGACCCCTGCCGAACAACTCGTCCCCCTCCTCGAAGTACGCTCCTGACGGCCCACGCCCCACCCACCGTCCCCCACCCCGGCAACGCCTTCGGCCCGTCCGGGGTTCCCGCCCCTCGAAAGGTGCTCGTCTCCCCATGCCCGAGCTGGTGTTCTTCAGCGGAACCATGGACTGCGGAAAGAGCACCCTGGCGCTCCAGATCGGCCACAACCGGTCGGCCCGCGGACTCCAGGGCGTGATCTTCACCCGGGACGACCGGGCGGGCGAGGGCAAGCTGTCCTCCCGGCTCGGCCTGGTGACGGAGGCGGTCGAGGCGGCCCCGGACGTGGACCTGTACGCGTACCTGGTGAACCAGCTCTCCCAGGGCGGCAAGGCCGACTACGTGATCGTCGACGAGGCCCAGTTCCTCGCCCCGGAGCAGATCGACCAGTTGGCCCGGATCGTGGACGACCTGGGCCTGGACGTGTTCGCCTTCGGGATCACCACCGACTTCCGCACCCGGCTCTTCCCCGGTTCGCAGCGACTGATGGAGCTGGCGGACCGGATCGAGCAGCTCCAGGTCGAGGCCCTGTGCTGGTGCGGGGCCAGAGCCACCCACAACGCCCGCACGATCGGCGGGGAGATGGTCGTCGAGGGCGCCCAGGTGGTGGTGGGCGATGTGAACCGCCCGGCGGAGATGGTCGGTTACGAGGTCCTGTGCCGTCGTCACCACCGCCGCCGCATGACCTCGGCGGCGGCCCGGGCGGGCGCCCTGTCCCCGGACGTGCTCCCGGTCAACCAGCCCTGAGACGGCGCCCCTCCCGGCCCGTCAAGGTGCCGGGAGGCGCGCGTGCGCTGCCGGGCGGCGCTCAGTCCCGGTGGAGGAGCGCGAACACCGCGCCCTCGGGGTCGGCGACGGTCGCCGAGCGCCCCAGCGGGCCGTCAGCGGGCGGGGTGAGCAGCCGCCCGCCCAGGTCGACGGTCCGCCGCACCGACTCGTCCGGGTCGGCGACGGCGAAGTACGTGAGCCAATGGGCGCCCCGCTCGGCCGGCAACGCGGCGCCGACGCCGCTCACCCCGGCCACCGGACGGTCGTCGAGGAGCAGGGTCAGCCGGTCCGCGCCCCCGTCGGTCGCGGTGCCCGCCGGGTCCGCCGGCCGGGTCGTGAAGCCGAAGACGTACTGGTAGAAGGTCGTCACGCTCGCGGTGTCGCGGGTGATCAACTCGTGCCACACGGGCGCTCCGGGCACACCGGTGACGGCGTAACCCTTCAACGCGGCGCCCTGCCAGATCCCGAACACGGCGCCGCCCGGGTCGGAGGCGAGGGCCATCCGTCCGGCGTCCGCCGCGTCCAGCGGGCCCACGGCCACGGTGCCGCCGCACTGGCGCACGGTGGCGGCGGTGGTGTCCGCCGAGTCCGACGCCAGATAGGGCGTCCACGCCACCGGGAGCCGTCGGCCGGCCGGCACCTGGCCGACGCCGGCGACCTCCCGCCCGTCGAGCAGGGCCCGTGCGTAGGGCCCGAGTTGTTGTGGTCCGGGCTGGAACTCCCAGCCGAAGAGCCTTCGGTAGAACTCCTGGGTCGCGGTCATCCCGTGCGTCATCAGGCTCACCCAGGAAGGGGTGCCCGGAACGCGCCGGTTCTGCTCCGCGCCGTCCCGTCGGCCGGCTGCCTGCCGTGCCTCGGTCATGGTCGCTTTCTCCTCCGTCTGCTGGTGGCCAACCAGCGATCATTGAGAGACGTTTCTCGGTCATTTTCGCGCCACGCGCAATCAATGCCGATCTTTTGTACCCCGCGTACCTGAGGGAGTACAGCGTGTGCTCGGCCAAGCCCGGGCCTGGACGTTATCCGGGACGGGCCGCCGTGGCCAGCCCGTACGCCAGGATGGGGACATGAATGCCATCATCTCCGCATCCGCACTTGAGGGTGACCTCACCGGGCCCACCCCGCCGGTGGTGCTCGACGTCCGTTGGCAGCTCGGTGGCCCCCATCTGGGGGGAGCCTACGAGGAGGCGCACCTGCCGGGGGCGGTCTTCGTCGATCTTGACTCCGAACTCGCCGGCCCCGCGGGCCCCGCCGGTCGGCACCCCCTGCCGGACGTCGAGGGCTTCGGCTCCGTGATGCGCGCGGCCGGGGTCTCGGTCGACCGGGACGTCGTTGTCTACGACGGGGGACAGGGCTGGGCGGCGGCCCGGGCCTGGTGGTTGCTGCGCTGGACGGGACACCCCTCGGTGCGGGTGTTGGACGGCGGGCTCGCGCACTGGACGGGCCCGCTGGAGTCGGGGCGCCCGAGCCCCGCGCCCGGCGACTTCGTGCCGGCCCCGGGCGCGGTGCCGCTGTTGGACGCGGACGGGGCCGCGGAGCTCGCCCGGTCGGGACTGCTGCTCGACGCGCGGGCGGGTGAGCGGTACCGCGGCGAGGTGGAGCCGATCGACCCGGTGGGCGGCCACATCCCGGGGGCCGTCTCCGCGCCGACCACCGAGAACGTCGTCGAGGGCGGCCGACTGCGCCCGGCCGGGGAGCTGACCGACCGGTTCGCCGCGCTCGGCGCCGACGGGGCGTCCCGGGTGGGGGTGTACTGCGGTTCCGGGGTCTCCGGGGCGCACCAGGTACTGGCCCTCGCGGTCGCGGGCATCCCGGCGGCCCTGTACATCGGGTCCTGGTCGGAGTGGTCCGCGGACACCTCCCGACCGGTGGCGAAGGGCGCCGAACCTCAGTGACCCGGCCACCGGCTGAGGTACCCCGCCGGTAGGGGACGGGTGCCGCACGACGGTCGTACGGCCGTCGTGCGGTGCGTCCAGCCGCGGGTGGACGCACCGGGGGCGGCGGACGAGCCGGGCCCGGTGGGCGTTTCGGGTGCGCGGGCGCAGGGCGGGCCGCTCCGGTGGGTCAGTCCACCTCGACGGGTGGTCCGGAGCGGCCGGTCAGTCCTGCTTCTTGCGGCGGGTGCCGAAGACGATCTCGTCCCAGCTGGGCACGGCGGCCCGGCGGCCCGGTCGTACGCCGTCGGCCTCGGCCTGGCGGTCGGTCGCGCCGACCAACCGGTCGCGGTGACTGGTGACGGCGCGCGGCATCAGCACGTCGGCGTAGGCCGATCCGGCACCGGCCGAGGCGGCGGGCGCCGGCGGCTCGGCCGCTGCGGGGTCGGCCTCCGTCTCCGGTTCGTCGTCCGGGCCGTCGGCCGCGCCCGGACGTTCGGGCACCACCATGTCCCCGCGGAAGCTCGGCACCGCCTCCAACAGGCTGGTCAGGGAGTCCCTGCCCTCGCCGGTGGCGGTGGTGTCGTCCGCTTCGGCGGGCGGCAGGGCGCGGTCCAGCGCGCGGTCCATGGAACGGTCGCGGGGCAGCCGGGCAATCCGGGGCACGAACGGGAAGCTCGGCTCGGGCGCGGCCATGTCCTCGGACTCGCCGATCAGCGACCGGGCTTCCTCGTCCACGGCCTGCACCAGACGGCGCGGCGGGTCGTAGGTCCAGCTCGCCGAGTGCGGTTCACCGGCGACCAGGTAGACGAGCAGGACCTCCCAGGTCCCGTCGTCGCGGCGCCACGAGTCCCACTGCACGCTGTCCTTCTCGACGCCGCGCAGCACCAGGCGCTCCTGGACGGCCTCGCCGAGCTGGGGTCCCGCGTTCTCGCCGGGGCGGCGCACCGGGGTCTTCCGGGCCCGCTCGGCCATGAAGGCGCGTTCCGCGAGCACGGGGCCCTCGAACCGGCGCACCCGGTCGACGGGGATGCCCGCGAGTTGGGCGACTTCTTCGGCGCTGGCACCGGCCCTTATGCGGGCCTGGATGTCACGGGGCCTGAGGTGGCTCTCCACCTCGATCTCGATCTGGCCGAGACGGGGTCGGTCACCGCGCACTGCGGCACGCAGACGCTCGTCGATGGCAAGCGTGTACTCCGTGCTGTCCGCAGCCTTGAGCACCAGTCGTGTGCCGTCATTGGAGACGGCCACGACACGCAGTTCGGGCATGGGGACCTCCCGGGTGGTGCCTGCCGACGTCACGTGCGTCGCTGCTTCCGCTAGTCGAGTGTGGCCTGCCCGGGTGCAGCCTGCCACAACCTTGCCGAGTTGCCCGGCGTGTCGGGCAATCGCCCGGGGGTGCCGTCATGGCACGGTTACCTGTTCGCCACGTTAAGTGACCAACCTGGTCGCCCTGTGCAACGAGTCCCCTCCCGGATGGTCTGGACGGCTCCGGGCACCCCTCAGGGAGACCGGTACCCAGGGCTCGCAACAGTACTCCATTCGGGCCACCCGGGAAGACTGGCGCGCCGTCCAAGTTCACGTGGCGGCCGGCAGTTGACGCGTGACCGCGCGACGGTTCCCGGGCGGATCGCGGTCCCTGGGTGGGCGTCAGACGTGTCGTGTTTCACGCAATCACCCCAAACGGAACTATTCACTTCGTACGTACGTCCCTTTCTCGTGCAGTAAGTCGAGAAGGGTAGGCAAGGTACGGAGATGGGCGAGAAGCCGGACAACGGCAGGCGACCGCAGCCGAACGGGGGTACGCCGGACGAGGCGCACGACGACCGGTGGGTGACCGGCCGGTTGGACGCCGGACCCCGGACGGGGATCGGTGCGGGGGACACGGAGGGTGACGGCAAGCGGAAGTGGGACCTGAACGTCCCGCAGGTCGCGGGGAGCGCGGTCGCCGCGGTCGTGGCCGCCAAACTCGCCTCCAACGCGGGCGTCTACGGCACGATCCTCGGCGCCGGTCTCGTGAGCGTCGTCGTCACCTGCGGCGGTGCCGTCCTCCAGCACTTCTTCACCCGGACCGGCGAGCAGATCCGCGGCGCCGCCGGGCAGGCGAAGCCGAGGGTCCGTCAGGTACCGGCCGGGGAGGGCGCCCCGGGCGTCCGGGGCGAGCACCCCCCGTTCGGTGGGTATCCGGACCCGGAGCGCACCCGTGCGCCGGGAGCGTACGGGGAGGGCACCGTGCACCGGGTCCGGGTGCGCTGGTGGAAGCGTCCGCTGCTCGCCGCCGCGCTGGTCTTCGGCGTGACGATGGGCGGCATCACCGCGTACGAACTCGTCGCCGGCGAGTCGTTCGGCGGTGGCGGGGGCACCACCATCGGCGAGGCCGTGACCGGTGGCGGCGGCAAGCCCGGTGCGCCGGGCCCCGACCGCAGGGACCCCTCGCCGGGAGTGCCGGACGAGCAGCCGCCCGCGACCCCCGGCGACGGCGGTGCGACCGGGGACGGGAACGGCGACGGGAACGCCGAGCGCGAGGGCGGCGGTTCGGACACCGGTGACACCCCGTCCGCCCCGGATTCCGAAAGCGACGAGCAGCAGGGGGACGCGTCCCCGACCGCCCCGGAGCCGGGCACCGGCCAGGACGGCGACCCCGCTCCCGAGCCGAGCGACGGTGCGGACACCGACCAGGAGGGCGAGGTCGGCGAGCAGACCCCGGGCGGCGGTTCGTCCCCCGCGCCGACCCCTTCGCCGCCCTCGTCGGGCACCGCTGGGGCACCGGGTGCCGGGAAGCAGGGCGGCACGCCCTCGCCGTGAGCGACCCGGAGCGACGGCGGGCCGCCGTGGGCCGGGACGTGCCGAAGCGGACTCAGTCGCCGAGCACCCGCCGCAGGTGGTCGTTGCCGAAGCGGCGGTCCGGGTCGAGCCGGTCGCGCAGCGCGGTGAACTCCCCGAAACGCGGGTAGGCCTCGGCGAGGTACCCGGCGTCCCGGGTGTGCACCTTGCCCCAGTGGGGGCGTCCCGCATGGGCGGTGAAGACGCGTTCGGCGGCGGTGAAGTACTCCCGGTACGGGGTGCCCCGGAACAGGTGCACCGCCAGGTAGACGCTCTCCCGTCCGGACGCCGTGGAGAGGGTGATGTCGTCGGCGGGTGCGGTGCGCACCTCCACGGGGAAGCTGATGCGCAGCCCCGACCGCTCGATCGTGGCCCGCAGTTCGCGCAGTGCGGCCATCGCGGCCTCGCGCGGGAGGGCGTACTCCATCTCCATGAAGCGCACCCGGCGCGGGCTGGTGAAGACCCGGTACGGGATGTCCGTGTAGGCGCGTGCCGACAGGGCACGGCTGGTGACCTTCGCCAGGGCCGGGACGGTGGCGGGCGCCGCCCGGCCCAGCACGTTCACGGCCTGGAAGAGGCCGTTGGCGAACAGTTCGTCCTCGATCCAGCCGGGTATCCGCCCCACGGGCCGGGCCGGACCCGCGCTGCGGTTGTTCCGCTTGGTGCTGCAGTTCTCCGTGTGGGGGAACCAGTAGAACTCGAAGTGCTCGTTCTCCGTCACCAGCTCGTCGAACTCCGCGGTGACCCGGTCGAATGCCATCGGTTCCTCGCGCGCGGCGAGCAGGAACAGGGGCTCCACCGCGAAGGTGACCGCCGTGATCACCCCGAGGGCGCCCAGTCCGATCCGGGCGGCGGCGAAGACCTCCGGGTTCTCCGCCGCCGAGCAGGCCAGCACCGAACCGTCGGCGATGACCAGCTCCAGGCCCCGGACCTGCGCGGCGATCGATGCGGAGGCCCGCCCGGTGCCGTGGGTGCCGGTGCTGATCGCCCCGGAGACGGTCTGCTCCATGATGTCGCCCATGTTGGTGAGCGAGAGGCCCTCGCGCGCCAGGGCTAGGTTGAGCCGCTTGAGCGGGGTGCCCGCCTCCACCGTGACGGTCATCGCCGCCCGGTCGATCCGACGGATGCCGGTGAGCAGGTCCGGCCGGAGCAGCACCCCGTCGGTGGCGGCGACCGAGGTGAACGAGTGGCCCGAGCCGACCGCCTTCACCCGTACGCCGTCCTCGGCGGCCCGGCGCACCGCGGACGCGACCTCCTCCACCGAAGCGGGCGTGACCTCCCGCGCCGGGCGGGCCCGGACGTTCCCGGCCCAGTTACGCCATGTGCCGGTCTTGCCGTTCGTCATCTTCGAGGGCCCCTCCCCGCTGTGGCACCGGCTTGCCCAGCCGGCGGTACCCCAGGAGCCCGACGGCCACCGCGACGGCACCGGAAACACCCGACACCCCGTACCCCGCCCGGGCGCCGGCCGCGTCGATGACCCAGCCCGCCGCCGAGGAACCCAGCGCGATCCCGACCGCGAGACCCGTGCTCACCCAGGTCATGCCCTCGGTCAGTTTCGCGCGTGGCACGTGCTGTTCGACGAGGGCCATCGTCGTGATCATCGTGGGTGCGATGGCCAGCCCCGCGACGAACAACGCCGCGGCCAGGAGCGTCAGGTTCCCGACCAGTTGCAGCGGGATCATACTCAGGCCCATCGCGAGGACGCCCAGCAGCCACCTGCGCGGGGGCTCGCCGGTGAACCGCACCAGTCCGAACAGGACACCCGCCAGACAGGAACCGGCCGCGTACAGCGCCAGCACCACGCTCGCCAGGGTCTTGTGCCCCTCCTCGTCGGCGAAGGCCACGGTCACCACGTCCACGGAGCCGAAGATCGCCCCGGTCGCCACGAACGTGGCCACGAGCACCTGGAGGCCCCGCGAGCGCAGCGCCGATTCCTTGGTGTGGTGCTCCCGCGGGTGCGGAACCGGTTCGGTGGCCCGCAGGGCGGTCAGCCAGAAGACGCCGACGGCGAGGAAGACGGCCGCCAGCAGCGGGCCGGCCGCCGGGAACCAGACCGTCGACAGACCGATCGAGATGATCGGGCCGAAGATGAAGCAGACCTCGTCGATCACCGATTCCAGGGAGTACGCGGTGTGCAGGTGCGGGGTGTCCCGGTAGAGGACCGCCCATCGTGCGCGGGTCATCGAGCCGACGCTCGGGGTGAAGCCGATGAACGCCGAGAACACGAACAGGGTCCAGTCCGGTGCCGACAGCGAGGCGGTGAGCAGCAGCCCGGTCGCGGCGAACAGCGACATCAGGGCGGCCGGGCGCAACACCCGCCGCTGGCCGTGCCGGTCCACCAGCCGGGAGACCTGCGGGCCGATCACCGCAGCGGACAGGGCGATGGTCGCCGACAGCGCGCCGGCGAGGCCGTAGCGGCCGGTCAGCTGCGACACCATGGTCACCACGCCGATGCCCATCATCGACAGCGGCAGTCGACCGATGAACCCCGCGGCGGAGAACGCCCGGGTGCCCGGTGCGGAGAAGATCAGGCGGTAGGGGCTGGGCACGGCACGCTCCGTTGCGGGCCCACGACGGAGCCGGTCGAGCAAGTCACATTGATGGCCAATACAGCTTATTGGTCGATTCAGCTTACTTGTCAGGGAATAGGGATCATCCGACGGGTGGTGCGGCGACAGCCGGGGGCGCGCTCCCCGGGCGCGCGCGGGCTCCTGTCGGTGGCATGGGTACCAAGTGGCAGGATCACAGACATGCCCGACGCGTTCGATGCCCCCCGGTCCCCAGCCCCGTACGACGCCCTGCTGCTGTTGTCCTTCGGCGGCCCCGAGGGGCCCGAGGACGTGGTCCCGTTCCTGGAGAACGTCACCCGGGGCAGAGGCATCCCCCGCGAGCGGCTGAAGGAGGTGGGGCAGCACTACTTCCTGTTCGGCGGCGTCAGTCCGATCAACGACCAGAACCGTGCCCTGCTGCGCGCCCTGCGCACGGACTTCGCCGACCACGGGCTCGACCTGCCGGTGTACTGGGGCAACCGCAACTGGGCCCCCTACCTCACCGACACCCTCCGCGAACTGGTCGCGGACGGCCACCGTCGGGTGCTGACCCTGGTCACCAGCGCCTACGCCTCGTACTCCGGGTGCCGCCAGTACCGCGAGAACCTCGCCGACGCCCTCGCCGCGCTGGACGCCGAGGGACTGCCGGTGCCCCGCGTCGACAAGCTGCGGCACTACTTCAACCACCCGGGGTTCGTGGAGCCCATGGTCGACGGGGTGCTCGCCGCCCTCGCCGACCTGCCCGCCGCGGTGCGCGCCGGCGCCCACCTGGCATTCACCACCCACTCCATCCCCGACGCCGCGGCCGACACCTCGGGCCCCGTCGAGGACCACGGCGACGGCGGCGCCTACGTCGCCCAGCACCTGGAAGCGGCCGGACTGATCGCCGACGCCGTCCGGGAGCGCACCGGCCGGGACCACCCCTGGCAACTCGTCTACCAGTCACGTTCGGGCGCCCCCCACGTCCCCTGGCTGGAGCCGGACATCTGCGACCACCTGGAGGAGGCGCAGGCGGCCGGGGCACCCGCGGTGGTGATGGTCCCCATCGGGTTCGTCTCGGACCACATGGAGGTCAAGTACGACCTCGACACCGAAGCCACCGCCAAGGCCGCCGAGCTGGGGCTCCCGGTCCGACGCTCGGCCACCGTCGGAGCCGACCCCCGGTTCGCGGCGGCGGTCCGCGCACTGGTGCGGGAACGGGCCGCCACCGAGAGCGGGCGGACCGTGGAGCGCTGTGCGCTGGGCGCCCTCGGCCCCAGCCACGACCTCTGCCCCGTCGGTTGCTGCCCGGCGCGCACGCCGAAGCCGACCGTCGCCGGTGCGGACGGCAGCACGTACGGCGCCGCCCCTGGCGCGGACGCCGCCCCTGGCGCGGACGACAAGGAGAGCACGCGATGACAGGAACGACGGGCCGAACGGCGGGCGAGGACGCGACCACCGCCGAACTGCTGGAGGTGGCCAGGGAGGCCGCCCGGCGCGCGGGGGACCTGTTGCGCGACTCCCGCCCCGCGGACCTGGGGGTGGCGGCGACCAAGAGCAGCGCCGTGGACGTGGTCACCGAGATGGACATCGCCTCCGAGAAGCTGATCACGGGACTGCTCGCCGAGCGCCGGCCGGACGACGGCGTCCTCGGCGAGGAGGGCGCCGACCGCACCGGCACCTCCGGCGTCGAGTGGGTGATCGATCCCCTCGACGGCACCGTGAACTACCTCTACGGCCTGCCGAGTTGGTCCGTGTCCATCGCCGTGCGCAAGGCCGGTGAGACCGTCGTCGGGGTGGTGTACGCCCCCCTGCGCGGCGAGACCTACCACGCGGTCCTCGGCGGCGGGGCCTTCGTCAACGACGCTCCCGCCCGTACGCGCCCCGCACCTCCGTTCGAGCAGGCACTGGTCGGCACGGGCTTCGGTTACCTCGCCGAGCGCCGCGCCCGGCAGGCCGAGGTGGTCGCCCACCTCATTCCGCGGGTCCGCGACATCCGCCGGGCCGGTTCGGCGGCGATCGACCTCTGCGACGTGGCGACCGGCCGGCTGGACGCCTACTACGAGCGCGGACTGCGCCCGTGGGACCTGGCCGCGGGTGACCTGGTCGCCCGCGAGGCGGGCGCGCGCACCGGGAGCCGCCCGGGGGAGCCCGCCTCCGGCGAGTTGGTCGTGGCCGCCCCGCCGGGCCTCTTCGAGCCGCTCCAGACGCTCCTGGACGAGCTGGGCGCCTGGCACGACTGACGTCCCGACGCACGGCCCCGGGAGGCCGGCAGGGCGCCCCACAGGGCCCTGCCG
>NZ_JBHXEN010000030.1:0-97577 GCF_042724695.1 Streptomyces sp. NPDC127068
CCAACCCCCCCAACCGCGCCGGCCGCTACTTTTTTTTAAACCCCCCCGGCCCCGGGTGGTGGCCCCCCCGCCCGGGGGGCGGGCGGGCTGCCCGCGGCGCGAGCACCACCACCCTGACGCAGTCAGGGTGGTGACGGCCCGTCCGCTGCGCTCCCGGGCCGGATTTGGGTTCCGCCTTGGTTTTGGGCGGGCTTACGCTTCGCTTTCAGCCCGAGGGACGGGTCCGCTGCGCTCCCCCGCCCAACGGTCCTTCCGGCTGCGCCTCCAGAACCCTTGAGGCCCGCTGACGCGGGCCAGGCTGGCTGCGAGGGGGAGGGGTTGCTCATTCGTGTCGGGTTCTTGTGTAGCGGTGCATCGGGTTGATGCACCATGTACCGTTGGCGGAAACACAGGACACCCCGAACGATCCTGAAGGAGGACTGAGTGCCCGTGGATGAAAAAGGTTCCATTTCGTCCTGCCACCCAGCATGGGACATGCTCATCCCGGCTCACACAGAATATCTGTCGGCTATCTCGCCTCACTATGACGAGGTCTTCTGGGACGTCGCGCAGCGCGTCGAGCGTGCGGGGTGTCTCGGCAAGACAGACATCGCTGCCTTGGTCGTGTGGAAACGCATGTCTGCACGAACGTCTTGGGCAGCGGCACTCATGTCTCTGTCGGACAGTCACGTTCGAGCTATCACCGAGCGGGCCGTCACATCGGTTCAGGACCAAAATCTCTCTCGTTCCAAAGCGGCTCGGGCAGGACGCGGCGCCATCTCGAAGCTGCCAGGTTTCGTCAAGGGTGACGCTCTCGCGTCGGCCATTCTGACGGCGGCCGCCCCCAAGCGAATGGGCGTCTACGACGCACGCGTCCAGCGGGCCCTCGAACGTCTCGGACTCACCCTCACGGACGATTCGGGCCGCTATGGCCGCTACATGGAAATAATCGACATGCTCCTCGCACACAGAGGAGGGCGCGCGAGTGGTTGGACCGCGCGCGATGTCGACACTGCCTTGTATTGGTTCGGGAAGAAGAGCTAGAGGGGGATCTCGGCAAATGTTGATTAATCTCAAGGAACATCAGGTAGACCAGCGGTCCGCGTTTCGTAGGTGGGTCGGATTCCCTGCAAGGTCATCTGTGCCCCCGCAGGGTGCCCGGGGCACCATCGTGTCAGCGACCGGCTCGGGCAAGACGATCACCGCTGCCGCGTGCGCGCTGGAGTCCTTCGCGGACGGCCGGATCCTCGTCACCGTGCCCACCCTGGACCTGCTCGCCCAGACCGCCCAGGCGTGGCGCCTGGTGGGCCACCGAGCCCCGATGATCGCCGTGTGCTCGCTGGAGAACGACCCGGTGCTTAAGGAGCTGGGCGTGCGGACCACCACGAACCCGATCCAGCTCGCCCTGTGGGCCGAGGCCGGGCCGGTCGTCGTGTTCGCCACGTACGCCTCCCTGGTGGACCGCGAGGACCCGGAGGACCCGACGGGCCAGCGGAAGGTTCGCGGACCGCTGGAGGCCGCTCTGGCGGGCGGGGAGCGCCTCTATGGGCAGCAGATGGCGGGCTTCGACCTCGCGATCGTCGACGAGGCGCACGGAACCGCCGGCGACCTCGGCCGCCCGTGGGCGGCGATCCACGACAACACCCGGATCCCGGCCGACTTCCGTCTCTACCTCACCGCCACCCCGCGGATCCTGGCCGCGGCCCGGCCGCAGAAGGGGGCCGGGGGCGAGGAGGCGGAGATCGCGAGCATGGCCGACGACCCGAACGGCACCTACGGCGCCTGGCTCGCCGAGCTGGGCCTGAGCGAAAGCATCGAGCGGGGGATCCTCGCCGGGTTCGAGATCGACGTCCTCGAGATCCGCGACCCCTCCCCCGTCCTCGGCGAGTCCGAAGAGGCGCAGCGGGGCCGGCGTCTGGCGCTGCTGCAGGCTGCCCTCCTAGAGCACGCCGCGGCGTACAACCTGCGTACGGTCATGACCTTCCACCAGAAGGTGGAGGAGGCCGCCGCGTTCGCGGAGAAGCTGCCCGAGACCGCCGCCGAGTTGTACGTCACCGACGCCTCCGACGCCGATCTGACAGCCGCGGAGAAGCTGCCGAAGTCCTCGATCGACGCCGAGTTCTACGAGCTGGAGGCAGGCCGCCACGTCCCGCCGGACCGCGTCTGGTCGGCCTGGCTGTGCGGGGACCACCTCGTCACCGAGCGCCGGGAGGTCCTGCGGCAGTTCGCCAACGGCATCGACGCCACCGGACACCGCGTGCACCGGGCGTTCCTCGCCTCCGTACGCGTCCTCGGCGAAGGCGTCGATATCACCGGCGAGCGCGGCGTCGAGGCGATCTGCTTCGCCGACACCCGCGGCTCCCAGGTCGAGATCGTCCAGAACATCGGCCGGGCGCTCCGCCTCAACAAGGACGGGTCCACGAAGATCGCCCGCATCATCGTGCCGGTCTTCCTGGAGCCAGGCGAGGACCCCACCGACATGGTCGCCTCCGCGAGCTTCCGCCCTCTTGTGGCCGTCCTCCAAGGCCTGCGCTCGCATGACGACCGTCTCGTCGAGCAGCTCGCTTCCTGCGCCCTCACCAGTGGCAAGCGCAAGACCCACCTGCGCCGCGACGAGGACGGGCAGATCGTCGGCACCGGCGGCGAGGGTGACGAGGACCAGGAGGACGGTGCCGACGCGGCGGCCGAGTCGGCGCTGCTGCACTTCTCCAGCCCGCGCGACGCGGCCACGATCGCGGCGTTCCTGCGGACCCGGGTCTACCGGCCCGAGTCCCTGGTGTGGCTGGAGGGCTACCAGGCCCTCATCCGCTGGCGGACGGAGAACGGCATCACCGGCGTCCACGCCGTCCCGTACGACACCGAGACCGAGGTCGGCGTCACCAAGGCGTTCCCCCTCGGACGGTGGGTGCACCAGCAGCGCAAGGCGCTGCGGGCCGGGGAGCTGGAAGACCGGCGCAAGGCGCTGCGGGCCGGGGAGCTGGAAGACCGGCGCAAGGCCCTCCTGGACGCTCCGGAGGCCGGGATGGTCTGGGAGCCGGGCGAGGAGGCATGGGAGGCCAAGCTCGCCGCCCTGCGGTCGTACCGGAGGGCCACCGGGCACCTCGCGCCCCGGCAGGACGCCATGTGGGGCGAGGACGACGAGATGGTGCCCATCGGGCAGCACATGGCCAACCTCCGCAGGAAGAACGGCCTGGGCAAGGACCCGGAACGGGCCGCCGCACGCGCGGCGCAGCTCACCGCGGTCGACCCCGACTGGAACTGCGAGTGGCCGCTGAACTGGCAGCGCCACTACCGGGTGCTCGCCGACCTGGTCGACGCCGACGGTCACCTCCCCCACATCGCCGCCGGCGTCATGTTCGACGGCGACGACATCGGCACCTGGCGCTGGCGTCACCAGAACCCCGGCACCTGGGCCCAACTCCTCCCCGAACAGCAGGAACGCCTGACCGCGCTGGGCGTGCAGCCCGACCAGGCGCCCGCTCCCGCCCCTGCGGAAAGCCGCGGGGCGAAGGGACCGAGCAAGGCGCAGCAGGCATTCCAGCGGGGCCTGGAAGCCCTCACACAGTGGGTAGAGCGGGAAGGCACCCACCGGCCGGTCCCCCGCGCCCACGGCGAGGAGATCGCGGTCGAGGGCGAGACGGAGCCGGTGGTCGTGAAGCTGGGCGTATGGGTCTCCAACACCCGGGTCAGACGCGACAAGCTCACCGAAGAGCAGTTGGACGCGCTCCGGACGCTGGGCATTGAATGGGTGTAAGACCACTGGCAGGTCGTGGAGCGTCAGGCGGCCTGCCCCTCCCTGCCCAGGTGTGGCCGTCAGCTCTCGGGTTCGCCGATGTAGGTGTTCGGCATAGTGATCTGTTCGATGCCAGGGGAGAGACGTGGTACTGGTACGGCCTGCGTGGAGATCACCTGTGCGCCGACGGCTTGGGCGGCATCGGCAATGTCACGGAGAACTTCGTGAACGACGTCACTTGCGATTCCCTGCTGGAAGGGGTTGTCGAGCATGAGGAGTCCCGGGTACGGGCAGTCGTCTCCTAGGTCCCTGGCCAGGAATAGTAGGGCCCTGCTATAGGCGAGGAAGAACAACACTCGGGCCTCGGCTCCGAGAACTTGGCTCCAGGGGCGGGTCCCGACGTAGAAGGTCAGGTCGTCCGCGCTGATCGCCACATTCCCTGCCACCCAGACATCATCGCGGTGGCGGTTGAGGAATTCGTTCATCCGGTCAGCGAACAGGGCGCAGCGGTCGATGGGCGTTCTCCCTGTGGTGGGGGTTTCATCATGTTGCTGCTTCAGTCGGTTCAGTCTGTCTTGGGCCGCTTGACTCGTCTGCGTGGCGGCAGTCTTGCGGGTGAGCATCTGCTCGATGGCGGGCAGCGCCATGAGTTTTTGTTCCAGGGCGGCGGTCTGGGCGGCCATCTCTTCGAGTCTGGCCATGAACGGGGCGAGGCGGGCGGCCCGGTCGACGTTCAGCTGCCTGGCGATGTCTTGATGGGTGCTCTGGGCGTGCCGGTGGTCGGTTTTTGCTTGGTCGAGGTCGTGGCTGGTTCGTGCGATGACTTCCTGGAGGTCGTCGGCCTCTGCGGTCAGGGACCGCTTCTCTAGTTCTCCGCGTCGTCTGCGCTGGTCCTCGGTCACTGACTGGGTGCAGACGTAGCAGGTACCTTCGGGGTGATCGCGATGGATGTCGATCTTCTGCTCGCAGGCAGGACACAGGCGCACCGGCAGGCTGTCGAAGATGTCGACGGAGGCGAGAAGGCGTTCCATGCGGGCGATCTCTGCCCGGACCGTGTTGTGAGACTGCATGTGGGCAGTCAGGACCTGCTCGAGGCCGGCGACGGTCTCGGCGGTACTCGTGAGGTCTTGGGTCGCCTCCTCGTACTGCTGCGACAGGGTGGCGTCGTAGCCATGGCTCACTGCCCCGGCATCGCCTTCTTGGCGTCGTTCGGCAACAAGCTGCTCCACTTCGCGGGTTAGCTGGGAACGTTGCCTGACAACCGCGTCGAGCTCGGCCCGCAAGTCGGTTCTGATGGAGTTGACCTGCTGCTCGCTCCTGGGTGTTGGCAAATGCAGGTTCTCGCAGACAGCTGCGACGGCTCGGTCTGTGCTGTCATGTACCTCTCGTTCGGCCGCCTGCGCCTGCGCGAGTCGGCGCTGTGCTGCCGCAAGCTCGAAGTCGTGGTTACTGTACCTGGCCGGGGCGAAACCCAAGAGGTAGCTGATGACGGCTCGCCTCAGGAACTCTTGTTCCTTGTCAGCGAACTGAGTCCACGAGTCCTCGTTGCGGTAGATGTGGCGCAGCAAGCTGCGGAACGTCAGAGGTGTGAGCTCGGTGGCAGTGGCGGCCTGGATGCCTTTGGGAATGCTAAGGATCGGCCAGCCAAGCTTGTGCAGGATCCGGTCGGAGAACTCGCTGACAGGGAATTCGTCGCCGTTCAGTACGACCTTGCTCTGGCGCCCGTACTGGAGGCTGCGCCGGATTTCCGTTGGAGTGCCGTTCAGGGTCAGTTCGATGCTGACCTCTACGTACTCGTCGGCGACGGCCGCCTTCAGGGCCTCGGTCGGGCTGTCCCGGTTGCCGAGACAGTAGTCGATGGCCTTGAGCGTGGTGGTCTTCGAGCTGTTCCTGACGCCAGACAGAATGCTGAGGCCGGTGGTATTGAACGCGTACGTATCCATCTCGCCAGACGTGTGCACCATCGTGACCGACTCGACTCGTAGCCCTTTGCGGGAGGGTGTCGGGGGCGTCGTCATGGCCTGATCTCCTGGTTGTAGGCGAGATCCGCCACTTCCTCGGGGAAGAGTTGGTAGACAAGGTTCTTCAGGTCGGTCCCGGACCACTGCGCCAGGTTGTTCCTCATGGCGCGGCATCGAGTGACGATGGGCTGGAATTCGTCCATGTCCGCCAGCGCTGCGGCCGCTCGCTTTCCGGCCGAGGTCAATCGGACGCGCTCTGGTCTGTGGCTGGTGGTGATCGTGATGAGACCGCGGGCCATGAGGAAGGCCAGAAACTGGCGGTAGCGGGGGTCCCAGGGACCGAACCGGTACCGGATCATCGGGGCCTCTACTTCCTCGGGCATCGATGCGCGAAAGGCGCCCTGTCCGCTCAGGGTGTCGGCAAGTTCGCTGTGCGCGCGCTCGAGGAAGACCGGGTAGCGGAGGAAGAAGTCGAGCTTCGCGAGCTTGGTTCGGCCGGCGATATGAGGACCGGGGTCGCTGCCGCACTCGGCAACCAGGAGCAGTAGCCGGGAGGCGTGGAAGTCTGGCGAGTCGTCGGGGTCCCATGGCCGGTGGGGTGGCGGGATGGCGCTCGCGCCGATGTTATGAAGCATCGGCGTACCGGTTCTGGCAGCGAGCGGTGATGTCCGCAAGTACGGCGTGAGCTCGAGCGAGGGACACCGTGCCGCTACTCACTGCGGGGAGGCCTTCTACGCGGGTCAGGGTCTCGAAGTATGCGTCTGAGCCGGCGGGGATGCGTCCGGCGCGTCGTTCAGCCATGACGCGTGAGCAGATGGCGTGGACTTCGTCGGCGAAGGCGTCCATCGCCTCGCGGGCTGGACCGAGGCTGGCACGCCAGGCACGACGGTACTTCAGCGCGTTGTCGAGATGCCCTGCCGCCTCGTCTGCCGGGACTCCGGCAACCGCAAGCTTGTCAGTGAGTTTCGTGAGAGGCGCAGTGCTTCCGTCCGGCCTTCGCCCGGTGGCCCGTGTGATCGCTTCATGGAGCATGTCTTGGAAGTCACGGGTGCCCACCTGGCGTGGCACTGGGGCAAGCGCATCGCGTGCGATGCGAACTCCGAGCCAGACCAGGACGTCTTCGATGTCAGTGGTCAAGGGCGGCTGCCCCAAGATCTTCGTCACGATCGGTCCGAGCCGACGTAGGGCCCTGTCCTCAACCTGCTCGATGGTGCGGCCCTCAACAAGGACCTCTAGACGGTCGACGCACCAGCCGATGTCGCGGCCTTGAGGAAGGTCCACGCCTTTGAGCCGGACAATGATGTCATCCCGAATCGGCGACGGGACGGGACCACGCTGCTGTCCGCGATCGACGACGAACGCATGGAAGTCGGCCTGCGGACTCTCGTTGACGATGAAGGTGAACCGAGTCTCGGCTGGGAGAGGTTTCCCGAGGAACAGCTTTCCCAGGTAGCTCGTCTCTGGCTTCTTCGGAATGTCCGGTGTACACACTTTGGCGACACTGTGCCGCTTACCGGCTTCCTCGATGGTCTTCACCTGGCGGTATGCGGGCGCGTCACCGTTTCTGCAGACGATGTCTTCCAGGTCCTCCCAAGAGACCTGAGTCCACATGCCCTCATGCATGTCCAAGCAGTCAAGAAGCGTCACCGCGTCTTGGTAGGCGAAGCCGCGCCGACTTCGGCGTCCGCCGTCAGCCGGCGCTGCAGACATCGGCACCCCGATGAGTCAGGCGCCGGTAAGGCGACACGGAACTGGCTGACAATCCTGTGGCTCGCACCCACACCCCCTAGAACATCCAAGCGGCCAAGTACAACACTGGGTAACAGAGTGTGGCAATACGCATAACGATCAGCGATAAAGTTGCCCGTCCCTTGACGGTCGTTGCCAGCGGTCGGTTCAGGAGTCCCGAACCAGGGGTTCCAATTTTGGACGCAGCACACGGCTCCGTGGCCGGTTGCAATATGCGCCGCGTGACGGCTGCCAGCGATGCGGGAGACCACCCGAGCCAGCGCCAGTACGACGCCATTCATCGGCCCGCGGTACACCGGAACCTGCTGGCCCAGTCGGTGTCACTGGCCTTAGCCGGCATCCGGCTCACGGAGCGCCGGGGTCTCAGCACACGACCGGCGAGCGGGCCACCCACCGGGAGAACAGCACCGGGGTGCCGGCGACGTCCATCCTGACCCGCGCCGCCGACTTGTCGCTGGTGCTCCCCCAGGCTCGTAGCCTGCGTCAGCCGACGCTGTCCCGAGAATGCAGAAACTTAGCAAGCAGGGGCGGACGATGCGAGAGAACTGACGCTACGGACTACAAGGTGCCGGCCCTGCCGACTGGCCGCTTGGAGAGGCAAGCATGGGACAGATCGGGCAGGGGCTGGAGCGTGCGTTACGCACCCGGCCCATTCCCTCAAGTACCGGGGCCCGCCTGCGATTTCTGTTGGCGACGCACCGAGGTTCCACCAGGAAGGTGGCCACGGTGCTCGGAGTTTCGCAACGCACCGTGCAGCGATGGGTGACGAAAAGGCCAGGAGCGCGTCGTCCTCCGGGGCCGACGCAGGTGCGGGCGATCGAGGAAGCGGTACTGGCTCGGTGGCAGCCGCGCGTACGGGCCCGTCGGCGTGCCCAGGCCGAGGCGGAGGGCTTCGTCTTCCATACCAGGGCGCGGTTCGGTTTCACCGCACCGGCGGGGTCCTCGGACGATCCGCGGGTGCGGTGGATCACCCAGGATCTGCCGGGAGAGGTAGCCCGGGAGCTGTTCGCCGCCCGGGATGCCGGCGCGGGCGAGCAGCAGCAGACGGTGATCCTCGCCCGTGCGCTCGGGCACGCCTACTTTCGCGAGTGGGGACGCCGGGCCCATGGTCTGCACATTGCGTTCAGCGATGTTGAGTTCGCCGACTTCTCGATCGGCTGAGCCTGCCCTTTGAGCAACCGCGACAGGGTGTTCAGCGTTGCGAGGGTCGGACGCGGCTGGACGGCGCTTCGTACTGCTCGGCTTCCTGCCGCTCGCGCCAGTCCCACTCCACACGGCCGACCGGGCCTTTGCGGCGGGCTGCGGGCGGCTGGGGCGGGCACAGTCTGGCCGTCTCCGCCACGCGTAGCAGGTGCGCACGGTCACCTGGCGCGGCGAGCAGTTCCTGGTTCTCGCCGGAGGCGAGCCGGGTGAAGTAGGCCGCTGCTCGCAGGAAGACGCTGGCCCAGGGTGGTACGGGGTGGGCGGCGCAGCCGTCGGTGTAGCGGGCGCGGTCGTGGAGGGCGAGCGTGGCCGCGGCGGTGTCGTAGTCGTGGGGGCGTGCGGTGGCGAGTTGCTGGAGGGAGGCGCCGGTGAAGAGCGCGGCGGCGACGGCCGCGGCCAGGCGCGGATGTGCGGTCGCTGCGTGGAGGCAGTGGGCGACTTTCTGGGCGGTGTGCGCGGTGAGAGGCACGGGCGGTGGGCGGTGCCGCCAGATGATCGGGGGCGGGGTGCACGGGTCGGTGCAGGGGCGGGGGCTGTCGTAGGAGATGAGGCGTTCCAGTGCGGGCAGGGTGAGCCACGAACCGGTCGACCCGGCGGGCTCGTCTGCGAGTGGGGGTTCGGTGACCGGTGTGCCGTAGTAGTGGCGGCGGGCTGCGTCGAGGTCGGTGGTGAGGGAGTAGTCGGCCGTCTGCAGGGCCTGGTGCAGGGCGGCGGGAAGGTGGGGGCGGTGGCAGACCAGGGTCAGGTGGATACCGGTGAGGGCACGCAGCTCCAGGAGGCGCATTGTGCGGCGGGCGGTGAGGCGGTGGGCGCGCAGGACGGTCAGCCGGGTGACGGGCAGGGCGGTCATCCAGGCCGTGGCGGCTTCCCAGGCGGGCTGACGGCCGCCAGGAAAGCCGCCCGGGAGCAGGGGCGGCTTACCCAGGGCGGCGAGAAGGTCGTGGGCGAGGCCGGTCTCGCTGGTGGTGCCAGGGCCGGGGTGCAGGGTGATCCGGCCGGACGGCGGATGGTGGGCGGCCAGGGCGGTGTGCGTGTGCAGCACGTCGTCGTGGCGGTCGAGAACCACGGTGACGGACGGCAGCGGCGGGACAGGAGGCATGGACGGTGTGGTCAGGCGAGGCGGCTGAAGGCCCAGCGCAGCAGCTCCTGGTCGACGCGGGCACGTCCCGTACGGGCCAGGGCGGTGCGGGTGTGTGCGGTCAGCTGGGCCCAGGCGCGGAAGTTGCCGTGCGCGGCGTGGCTGTCGGCGAAGGCGATGTCGTCGGGGTCGGCGTCAGCCCAGACCGGGTGGAACAGCGGGATCACCTCGAGGACCTCGTCGGGTGTGAGGCGGGTGAACTGCTGCCAGATGAAGACACGGGAGGAGAGCATCGGTTCGCGGCGCAGCACGGTGTGGCAGCCCTCACCGCCGACGAAGATGATCGCGAGCTGGGTGGAGGGTTCGTCCCACAGGTAGCGGAAGTATTCGAATGCCTCCCCGTTGAGCCACTGTGCTTCGTCGACGAGGAAGGTGCGGGGGCGTTCGGCCAGAGCGGTCTTCAGCAGACGGTCGAATTCGCTGGGGTGGCGTGGTGGCTCGCCGGCCAGGTCGAGGGCGGTGAACAGTTCGTAGCGCACCGCGCGGGCAGTGGGCCGGGCCCGGAAGGTGATCTTGCGGATGTCTTCGCCGGGTTCGAGTGCGCGCAGGCAGGTGTTGACGGCGAGGGTCTTGCCGAAGCCGGCGCCGCCGTGGATACACATCATCGCGCGGGCAGCGACCGTGTCGGTGATGTTCTCCCGTGCGGTGAGCAGGGCGCGGGTGGTGACCACGGAGGCATCGGGCAGGTCGACGTACTGATAGGTCGCTGCGGTCACGAGGCGTCTCTGTCTTCGTCGGGGGTGAAAGGTGCGCCCCGCCCTGCCGGGGCGTCCGGGACTGAAGGGGCGGAGTCACTGCTGGACGGAAGCGGGGCGGGCCGGGCCGCCGTGGTCAGCGCAGCCAGGGAAGCAGGGGTGCGCCAGTCGGCCGGGGGTGCGGCAGGCGGGATGACGTCCGGCAGCGCAAGCTGCGACAGGCTGGTGCCGGCACTCCGGGCGAGTTCGGCGTCGGCCTGTGCACCGGTCAGTGCGCCGAGCCGTCGAGGGGGCTCGGCCTGGGTGGCAGCGGCGTAGCGCTCGTGCTGGGAAGCTTCGAGGTCCTTCTTCAGGCGGCGGCTGCGGGCGGCCCTGGCCCGCCGTACCGCGCTGATCTGTTCCTCGGTGGCCTGGTCGGCCAGGTCCGCCGGACCCAGGTAGCGGCCGGTGGCCGCATGGTAGACCTCGATCCGGTGATCGTGGTGGGGCATGAAACGGACCCGGACCTGGATCCCGGACTGACCGGTCATCCACGGCCCCACGTAGTCACGTTTCCTGAATCGGATACCGCGGGTCGTCAGCATGCGGGTGCCGGCGTCCTCCAGGGTGAACGTCCACAGATCCGCGGCCGGCACGTCTCGTAGCGGGGTGGGATCGTCCTGCCACGCCTCAAGCGGGGTCCTGCCCCGCAAGGGCGCGGGCTGGTGTTCGGTGTTCCACCACAGCGTCCAGGCGAGTAGACGGGCGGTGAAGTCCTCGAAGCCGAGCAGCACCTCGTCCTTCGGGCTAGAAGCCCGTTTGCCAGGGCGCGGCTGGCGGGCGTAGCCGGGCAGCGCGGCCAAGAACATGCTCTCCACCGCCCTGTTGAGGCCCTCCACGGTGCCCTTGAGATGGGGGGTGTAGGCGGGCAGGTCCTCCACCGTCACGTCGAGGAGATCGAACGCGGCGGTCACCGTCCTCGACAGGAAGTCCTTGCCACGGTCCACACGCACCTTCTCGGGCAGGCCGCCGAACGGGCCGTAGGGGTCCTCGCGCAGGACCGCGGAGCGCAGCGCGGCCAGCACCGACTCCCGCGACGGATGCACTGGCGTGACCGCGACGCCGGTGATCGCGTTCGTCGCGCAGTCGGTGAACCAGGTGATCCACGGTCTGCGGGCCCTGCCGTCGACCTCGATGAGCACGGGGGCCTGCATGTGGTCGGTCTCCCACACCTGGTTGCGCCAGCCCCGCGGCCGGGCCAGGAACACATCATGCTTGCGCGCCGCCCGCTCCCCACCCGCAAGCCCGGCCCGCTCCCCCGGCGTCAGATCCCGGCGGATCGCCCGGTGCAGCGTCGTCAGCGACGGTGCGTTGGCAGGAGGAGATTGCCTGGCAGCACGCAGGACCAGTTCGCGGTGGACCGCCCGCACGTTCCCCTTCCACAGCACCAACAGTCCACGGACCTCGGGCGTGACCGTGAATCTTGCATCGACCCGGGAGCGTGCGCCGGGGTTGGCAGCCGCAGTCTCATCGCTCTGAGCGGTGGCCAGCCAGCGCCACACCGTGCGCTCCGACACTCCTAGCGCGTCCGCGGCCACCCGTACATGGACTGCTGTCAGCTTCTTGGCTGCCCGCAGTGCGAGCAGCCGCCGCACGGCCGGACCGCGCAGCGCCGTCCTCGACGCCGCAGGCAGTCCGCTGTCTGGACGGACGGTGTCGCCGTCCTTCATGTCAGCTCCCCTCGGGGCGTCGTGTGCTTGCCGGTGGCCGGGAGCATGCGACCGCCGCCCTCCCGTCTCTTGCAGGAGCGCTCCGTTCACAGTGGCGGCGCCACCCGCTTGAACAGTCGCCTCAGCAAGGCCCGGTCGATGGATGCATCAGCGGTGATGAGCAGCGCGTTCTGCAGGTGCGCGGTCAAAGCGGCCCACGTGCGGAACGTGCCGTGCGCGCACGACCGGTCGATCCACGTCAGGTCCGGGGCCGGGACGGTGCGCCACAGCGGGTGGAAGCCGGTCACCACGGTCGCCACTTCCGCTCCGGTCAAGCGTGGAACCTCCTGCCATGCGCCGATACGTGAGGCCAGCTGCGGCAGCCGGGCCAGCGCCCGCTCGCTGCCCGCCCCGACCAGCACCAGCGTGATCCGCGTGCCAGGGTGGTCCCACAGGCTCTGCAGGTACTCCAGGCACGACACAGACAGGCGTTGTGCCTCGTCGACCACCAGCACCCGCGCCTCACCCAAAGCTTCCGCAACCGCGGCGTCGGCCAACGCCGACGTGTGCGGGAAGCGGCCCTCCAGCCCCAGAGCGTCGAACACCGCCCGCCTCATGCCGGCCACCGACGGGCGCACCGGTACCGGCACCCACGTCACCTTCCAGCCCAGAGGCACTTCGCCAAGCGCCATCCGCACGGCCGCGGTCTTGCCCCGGCCCGGGTCGCCGAACACGCACACCGCACCCTGCGTCGCCATCGCCTGCCTGACCGCCTCGGCCACCGCCCGCACCGACGACGTCCGTACCAGCCGGGCGCCCGTCGGCAACGCCACACCTGTCAGCGCACCGCTCTCCCCCACCAGCAAGAACCCGGTCGTCTCTGGTGCGAGACGCGGCAGCCGGCGCGCAGCCACTTTCGCCGCGCCTGCCTCACCCGGTCCGGCCAGGGCAAGGTCAGCCAGTGCCTGCCGCGTTTGCTGCTCCTCCCGCTCCCGCCGCACCACCGCGCGGTCCGGCAGGACCCTGCCGGCCTGAAGGTCCCGGCGCACCACCCGGTGCAACGACGCCAGCGAGGGCACCTCGCCCCCGGCCGCCTTCAGATGCCGGTGCAGCGCCGCAACGTTCCCGCCCGCCTGCGCCAGCACCTTCCACATCTGGTCGGACAACTCCAGCCGGGCCCGCGGCCTGCGCTCGACCCGGCCCTCGGTCCGCGCCGCATCCAGCCAGCGCCACACCGTGCGCACATTCACCCCGCCGACCTGGGCACCCGCACGCACATGCGCTGTGGTCAACGCCTCGGCCGCATCCAGCTCCAGCAGCCGCGCAACCAGCACCGACCTGGACACCCTCAGCCCCGCCGTGACCTCATCCCACGCGCCCGGCTCCCCCACCCCACACCCTTCCGCCCGCGCAAAACCGACACCGACCACCGTGCCACCGCACAGCCCTCGGAAGGATCAGAAGTGCCGTTCTCAAGACAGTGGAGCGGAGTGGGGTGTACCGCGCCATAACAGCCGCACCGCTACAGAAACCGCTCCATGGCAGTGACCACGCCCTTCCTCAACACCCGACCAGTGGAAACACCCTGGCCTGACAGGCCGTCACTGACACCCACCCACCGACACCAAACCGGCACATCGCACACGGCAGGAGGGGCTCGGTGACCGCGCGGCGCAATGCCCGGCCATCGGTGAAAGTCGGGGCGCAGGTCCGGTTCCGCGGTGTGAAGTGGCAGGTGGTCGCCCTGTCCGGGCAGGTGATCCACCTCGTCGGCCCGGACGGTGGTGGCGAGGCGGTGCTCGCCGGGTACCTGTTCGCCGATCCCGGCTTCAGCGTCATCGGGGCCGACGTGCCGCAGGCGGCCCCGCAGTGGGGGCTGTTCGAGACCGCCCCCGCCGCGGCGCGAGAGAAGGCCCTGGCCTGGCAGCGGCACGTGAGAGAAGTCGAATGCGGCCTTGCCGACGGGCCCGGCATCGGTGGAGGGGTGCGGGAGCAGTTCGACCCAGCACGGCACACGCTGGCCGAGCGGGAGCAGGCCAAAGCTGAGGAGCTGACCGCCCTGGATTCGGGAGGGTGTCGCGCACCACGGTGCAGCGCATGCGCCTGGCCTACCGCAAACAGGGCCCGTGGGGGCTCCTCGACTACCGCACCACCCGTACTTCCAGCCCCACCGGGCGTTCCGACGAGCGGGTCGTCGCCGCGGTCCGTGAGGCGCTGCGCCGCCGGCGCGGGCGTTCCAAGGGCACCATCAGCGGCCTGTTCCCGCTGATCAACCAGATCCTTCGGGACCGGCACGGTCCCGGTACGGTGCCCGTGCCTCCCAGGCCACGCTGTACCGGCTCGTCACCACGCTCGCCCGGCGCAAGGTCCGAACCCGGAAGGTCCTCACTCGTTCAAGAACACCCCGCCTTGGAACCGTCACCAACCTTCCATGGACAGAACACCCAGGGCGGGCGTGCCCGGCACGAGCAACCCGTGGAGGAAGCACAGACCACCGGCTCCCCCGAGAGCGTGGGACACACATGGCGGGCACGGGCCGTGTCTCGCCCCGTGGTGCCGCGCCCGCCGGTGAACCAGCGACGGGAATCCGCCCGGGGCTACTGGACGAAGGCGGATCTCAGGTTCACCCGCTTCCCGTCCGCAAAAAAGAGTTGACAGTCACTCACCGGATGTTCTGGTCGTCGAAACGTTCCGGTAGCAGCCATGAGGCACGCGAAATCCCCGCCCTTGGACGGGGAAGAGATCAGCCAACCTTCGCACCACGACACACGACTTTCCCTTCGGTCACGACGGGCGGAACCAAGGCGTCCGCGCTGAGGGGCCCTTTTCCGCTAAGCCGGATTCCCTCGATGTCACCCCCTCTTTCGGCATCCGCTTCCGGCAACGATCCGTCGCGACCCGGGTCGGGATGGTGAGCATTGTCGGGGAATATGTGACCGTTACATGTCGATTGTGCGCTGGCCTCACACCCTGAGACAACGCGCCTTCGGGATACGCCATGACGATCACGCGTGGGAGCCGTGAAAGCGGCGAGCGATCGACAGGCCCCTACGAGAAGCGAGAGGGAATGGTTCAGGCCACCCAAATAGACCCTGTTGTTCCGAGATGAACGGGCACTTAGGTTCGGCCAGGACACCGCCGGGGATGATCACGGAAGCGAGACCCTGGCGAGTCAACTACCCATTCCCGAAAGGTGGTTGCATATGCGAATGCCACCTTTCCCATCGGAAGGATGTGTCATGCGTATCAGAAAGACAGTGCTGGCGGGTGCCGTCGCCCTCGCGGGCCTGGGTACCGCATTGTCCACCACCGGTACGGCGCACGCCGGCAGCTCGGGGAGCGCCGCCGTGGAGTGCGCCTCGGGCTATGCGTGCCTGTACTACAACAGCAACTTCTCCGGCGCCATCTTCCGGCAGAACGCCGCCGTCGCCAACTACGCCGGTTACACCTTCGTTGCCAGCTCCAAGGGCAGCGCCGGCGCCGGTTCGTCGGTGAAGAACAACGCAGCGTCGGTGGACAACTGGGACTTCACCTATGACTTCACCGTCTTCTACAACAGCAACTACGGCGGTGTTTTCCAGACGATCGGCGCCGGAGGAACGGCCAACCTGAACTCCACCCTGAAGAACCAGAACGCGTCGGGCCACTTCCACCTCTAGCCGACCCCGCTTCACCCGTGCGACCTGAACCAGATCCGCACGGATGAGACCTGAACCAGGTCTGTTCCACCTCGGAACGGGGTGTGCTGCCCAATGCAGCTGGGCAGCACACCCCTCCGCGCAGTCTAGCCAGTGGCTGTTCCGCCAGAGAGACCCCACGGCACCTCAAGGATGAACATCACCATGCGCAGGCGTCACCTTTCCCTGTCCCTGATCGCCTCCGGTTGCGTCGCCACGGTGCTGGCCGTGACCGGCTGCGACTCCTCCTCCGGCGCGAACGGGTCCGACGGCTCCGGGAGCGAGTCGGTGCCCAGCGCCGCCGCCGCGCCCGAACTGACCTCCTCGACGGACCAGTCGCTGCCCGTCGAGGCGTACATGTACACCAAGGACCAGTCCGACCGGCTGTCCAGCGCACGGACGACACTCCGCACCCAGTGCATGCGGCGCTTCGGATTCACCTACGAGGCCCCGAAGGCCGCGGAGTCGTTCCAGCCCAAGAGCATCGCGCAGTTCCGGTACGGCGTGACCGACGCGGGCGACGCCGCCGTGCACGGCTACAAGCCGGCCGGATCCGAACGCAAGGCCGTCAAGCCCAGTCCGGTACCGCTGGCGCCCGCCGCGAACACCGCGCTCACCGGCACCACCGACACGAACACCAAGCCGGGCTCGGCCGACGCCAAGGGCGGTCAGGACATCAACGGCCAGAGGGTTCCGGCCGGAGGGTGCATCGGTGAGGCCGATCGCAAGCTCGGGGCCGCCTCCGGGCAGGACTTCGCGGACGCGCCGAGCGTGGTGAAGGTCAACAGCGACAGTTGGGCCAAGTCGTACGACGACGAGCGGGTCCGGGCGGTGTTCACCGAGTGGTCGGCCTGCATGAAGGAGAAGGGCTACACCTACGCCGACCCGATGAAGGCCAACGACGACCCCCAGTGGCAGCAGTCCGCCACCGCCACGCGGAGGGAGCAGCAGGTCGCCGCCGCCGACGTCGCCTGCAAGCACAAGTACAACGTCCTCGGTGTCTGGTACTCCGTCGACGTCGCCTACCAGAAGCAGATGATCGAGCAGAACGCCGAGGCGCTGACCGAGGTGAAGAAGCAGATCGACAAGCGTCTGAAACTGGCGGCCGATCTCGCGTAACGCGACGGTCGCTCCGCGGCGTCGAGCGAGAGTGACGGACCGGAGCGCACCCGACCGGCAGGTGGACGTCACCGGCAGGTGGCGACGGCCGAACAGAGCCTATGTGTAAGGGACTTGGCTGTACGGACCCTCGCCGTACAGACACGCGGGCGACAGCAGTCCGGGCATCGGGTCGGCCGCACGGGCCCGCTCGGCCGACCGGCGATCGCCCGGTCACGCGGATCCGCCCCACCCCGCCCCAGCCAGTGCAACCGTTCCACCGCTCCACCGCCCTGAGACGACAAGTGCCGGGCGTCACCGACCTGGAGAGACCTGATGATCGAATCCGATGCCCTCGGCAGGCGCGGCGACCCCGAGGAGTACGCCGGTGCCGAGGGGGCCGGCGAGGGCGAGGGGGCCGGCGATCGGACCCCGCGCGGGAGACGCGGCGGGCGACGGCGGGGCGGGACCGGGGGCGGCGACCGGCGGGACGGGGCCCCCGGGTTGGGGCGGCGGCGCCGGGTCGTGGCCCTGGTCGCGGGCGGTGCGCTGGTGCTGACCGGGGCCGGCGTCGCCGCCTCCGTGGTGGTCAAGTCCCCCGCCCAGGTGGCGGCCGAGGCCGACGCACCCGAGCAGGGTGTGCTGACCGCGCCGGTGGAGAAGCGGGTGCTGAAGGAATCGGTCGTACTGCGCGGCACGGTGGTCGCCGGGCAGTCCGTGGACGTCACGGTGTCGGCTGCGGGCACCACGGGCGTGAGCCGTGCCGTCGTCACCAAGGCGCCCGAGCCGGTCGGCGCCAAGGTCACGGCGGGGCAGGTGATCGCCGAGGTATCCGGGCGTCCGGTGTTCGCACTCAAAGGACGGGTGCCGGTGTACCGCGACCTGAAGTCCGGGACGAGTGGCGACGACGTGAAGCAACTCCAGGACGCCTTGGACAAGTTGGGGCACGCCTCCAGCCCCGACACGCGCGGCGTGTTCGGCGCCGGTACCCGCCGCGCCCTGGCCGCCTTCTACGCCTCCATCGGCTACGACCCGGTCTCCTCGCAGCCCGACGGAGCCACCGCCGTGCAGGACGCGCAGGACGCCGTGACCGCCGCGGAGCGGACGGTGCAGGACGCCGAGGACGCCCTCGACGCGCGTGCGACGCCGGAGACCCGGCGGGCCGCGGAGCGCGCGGATCAGGACCTGGAGCGGGCCCGCACCCGGCTGAGCGAGGCGCAGGCGGAGGCAGGCCCGATGCTCCCGGCCTCGGAGGTGGTGTACCTGTCGGCGTTCCCTGCGCGGGTGGACAGCGTGTCCGCGGTGCTGGGCTCGACCGTCACGGGCACGGTGATGACGGTTTCCGCGGGGCGCCTCGCCGTGGACGGCTATCTCCAGGAGGGCCAGAAGGGCCTGGTGAGGGCGGAGCAGCGGGCGGAGATCCTCCAGGAGCAGACCGGCAAGGTGACCCGGGCGCGGGTGCGGTCGGTGGCGAGCGCTCCCGCGGCGGCCGGGCAGCCCGCCGACGCCGCGTCGGGCGGCGCCGAGGGCGACGCCCCGGCCTCCGGGCAGCAGCCCGCGGCGCAGGGCTACCGGATGGTCGTGGTGCCCGACACCCCGCTCGCCTCGGGCACGGTGGGCCAGGACGTACGGCTCACCGTCGAGGCGGCGTCCACCGACGGCAAGGCACTCGTCGTCCCGGTCGCCGCCGTCTCCGCCGCGTCGGACGGCGGCACGGTCGTCACCGTCGTCGGTGCCGGCGGCAAGCAGCGCAGGGTCCCGGTCCGCACCGGTACCACGGGCGACGGCCATGTGGAGGTCACGGCGGTGGGCGGCGCGGCCCTCGCCGAGGGCGACCAGGTCGTCACCGGTGTCCGGGCCGGTGCGGGGGACGCCGCGTGAGCGGCGGCGAAGGTGTGGCACGGCCACCCGTCATCGAGTTCCGGCAGGTCGCCCTCACCTATCCGGGGCCGCCGCCGGTATCCGCCCTGCTTCCCTGCGAACTTCGCATCGAACAAGGAGAGTTCGTGACCGTGGTCGGCCCGTCGGGGTCCGGCAAGTCGACGTTCCTGAACATTGCGGGACTACTCGACGCGCCGACCGGGGGACGGTACCTGCTCGACGGCATCGACACCGCGGCACTGCGCGACGGCGACCGCACCGCGCTGCGCGGACGCCGCATCGGCTTCGTCTTCCAGTCCTTCCATCTGCTGCCGCACCGCAGCGCACGGGAGAACGTCGAACTGGCCATGGTCTACAACGACACCCCGCGCGCCGCACGCGCGGACCGTGCCCGCCAGGCACTGGAGCAGGTGGGGCTCGGCCACCGCCTGGACGCGGTGCCGACCCGGTTGTCCGGTGGCGAACGCCAGCGGGTGGCCATCGCCCGTGCTCTGGTGTCGCGGCCCTCGCTGCTGCTGTGCGACGAACCGACCGGAAACCTCGACAGCAGGAACGCGGAGTCGGTACTCGTCCTCCTGGAGGAGCTGCACCGCTCGGGGATGACGGTCCTCGTCATCACCCACGACCCGGCGGTGGCCGCGCGCGGCGCCCGTACGGTGACCATCCGCGACGGCGTCCTCGACGAACGGCGGGACGAGCAGGTGACGGTATGAGCCGGCATCGCGACACCGGTACCGGCGGACGCCCGGCCAGGCTGCGCCGGGTCCTGCGGCGTGCCGTTCCTCGGTGGCCAGGTCGGGGCCGCCGAGGAACGGCCGTCGAGCCTTCCGTGCTCACCGCCCGGGATCTGCTCGGCGAGTCCCTGGCCGGGGTGCTCCAGCGCCCGGCCCGCTCCGTCCTCACCGCGCTCGGCACCGTTCTCGGAGTCGGTACGTTCGTGGCGATCCTCGGCCTCACGGCAACGACGTCCTCGCAGATCGACTCCCGGTTCAACGCGCTGACCGCGACCGAGGTCAACATCGAGGACGTGGCCCTTGAACAGAACGAGTTCGTCCGCCTCGCCTTCCCCGACGACGCCGACGCGCGGGTGGAACGGCTCGCCGGAGTCGAACACGCAGGCGTGTACTGGACGGTGGACACCCGCGGCACCGACGCCACCGTCCGCTCCTCGCCGGTCGGCGACGCGGCGGACGGGGAACGGGCGGGCATCACCGCCGCCTCACCGGGGGCCATCGAGGCGGCGGTGCCGCACATGGCCGAGGGCCGAATCTACGACGCGTACGCGGAGCGCACCGCCCAGCCCGTCGTCCTGATCGGCGCCGGAATGGCCCGGCGGCTCGGCATCACCACCCTGGAGACCAGGCCCGCGCTGTTCATCGGCGACCAGCCGTTCACCGTCGTCGGCATCATCGACGACGTCGAGCGCAAGGCGGACCTGCTGCTCTCGGTCGTCGTCCCACTCTCCACCGCGCTGAAGACCTGGGGCGAGCCGAAGTCCGGCGGCGCCAGGATGCTCGTCGCCACGGAGATGGGCGCGGCCCGCCAGGTCGCCCGCCTCGCCGCGACGGCCCTGCGCCCCGACCACCCCGAGTACTTCAAGTCGGTCCCACCGCCCGATCCGCGTACTCTACGCGGGAACGTGACCGGCGACCTCCAACAACTGTTCCTGCTGCTCGCCGCGATCTGCCTGGTCATCGGCGCCGTGGGCATCGCCAACACCACCCTGGTGGCGGTGCTGGAGCGCACCGGGGAAATCGGGCTGCGCCGTGCGCTCGGAGCCCGCGGCGGGCACATCACGGCGCAGTTCCTCGCCGAGTCCGGGGCGATGGGGGCGCTGGGCGGGCTCATCGGAACGAGTCTCGGCACCCTGACCGTAGTAGGGGTCGCCATCGCCCGGGACTGGACGCCCGTACTGCACACCTCGACCGTGGCGGCGGCGCCGCTCATCGGTCTGGCGACCGGAGTGGTGGCGGGCCTGTACCCGGCGTGGCGGGCGGCTCGTATCCAGCCCGCGGAGGCGCTGCGCCGCTGAACCCGCACCGGACGGCAACCCTCGCACTCGGGGCCCTCGGACCAGCCGCGGTCCCAAAGCCCCGAGTGCGTCCGCGTACGCCAGGCGTCGGACGACCGTGGCCGGTGGTGACTGACGGACGTCACGGTCAGCGGTCGATCGGGAACACCTGGTCCAGGCCAGTCTCGCGAAGAACCTGCTGGACGGTGTCGTCGAGGGTACTGGCCGCATCGACTCCGTCCCCAGCGTGTCAGGCAGCAGGTCCTTCTTCCGGAACCAGTCGCTGCGACGGTCGGGAGTAACGTGCTGGAGATACTCGGAATCGGCTCTCCTCGCATACCGGCACCGTCCCCGCGTACGGCACAGAGCCGATCAGGCCGACGTTGGCGCCGCCGGGACGGTTGTGTGATGAGCTGTGCGGCAATCCGAGTTCGCTCTTCGTGCTCACGCCGTGCTGTTCGTCTTTGCACAACTTGCAGCGACCGCGTCTGCGAAGCTCCGAGCCAGCGGGGAAAGGGCATCCCAACGGCGTACGGCCCAACCCACTGACAGCGACGGCAGCGCCGGAACCAGGATCAGACGCAGAGAGGTGGCGTCACCGGGTGCAGGGAGACCCGGTACCGCTGGGACGACGGCGTGGCCCAGGCCGAGTTCGGCGAGGAGCAGGGCCATGTCCCAGTCAGCGACGCTTGTGTCCGAGCCGGGCCGGATCCCCAGTTCGGCGAAGGCGGTGTCCAAATGGGCGCCGGAGGTGGAGTTCGGCGGGAGTCGGATGAGGCGGATGCCCGTGAGGTCGGGGGCGTCGATGTGCAGCCGGGCTGCGAGCGGATCATCGGCCCGCACGGCCACGACCCAGGGCAGATCGGCGACGGGGCGCCGCTCGATGCCGCGGACGGGGGCACCGACGGTGACCCACGCAAGGTCAAGGTCACTGGCCAGGAAGGCGTCGAAGCATCCGCAGCTGGAGGTCTCGGTCTGGAACTCCAGGCTCACCTTCGGGTAGAGCTGGCGGAAGGAGACGATCGCTTCGGCCATGCAATGCCGGACGGTCGTTCCGCCGGTCGTGATCCGCACAGAACCGCTTTCGCCGTCCATGAGGCCTTCCAGGCCGCGCAGCGCACGATCGAGCCCGGCGACCCCGTCGGCGGCGGTGCTCGCTGCTCCTGCCTCCCAACCGACGGACCAACACGTCAGTTCTGGCTTGTCAGCGTGGAAAGCTGACACACCAACGACACGACCGTGACCGAGGCCGACCAGCCCGGCGAAGCCACCCGACACCGGCACGGCAAGACCGATGCGATCGACGCCGAGGCCACAGCCCGCGCTGTGCTGACCGGACGAGCAGCCGCCTCGGCGAAGACCGGCGACGGTCCAGCCGAGATGCTCCGGCTGTTCAAGCTGGCAAAAGGGGTCCGCGATCAAGTCCAGGACCCAGACGATCAACCAACTCAAGAGCGTGCTGGTCTCAGCTGACTCCACCCTCCGCGAGTCGCTGGCCGGGCTGAACAACCCGTGCGTGTTCAAGCGGTGCGCCGACCTCGACAGCCAGCACTGGAGTGAGCCGGCCGGGGCCGCCGTCACACCTTGAGGCTGCTCGCACGCCGCATCAGGCACCCACACCGGGGCTGCTGGAAGTCCCCAGCGTCGGCCCCGACAATGCCTCTGCCCTACTCATCTCGGCAGACGACAACCCCAAGCGACTCGTCAGCGAGGCGTCCTTCGCAGCCTTAAACGGCACCAGCACGGCCGCGGTCATCGTGACGGCGGCGGCGTGTTCGTCGAAGCCCTCGCCGTCGACCGGCTCCCCGTCGTCGGACCGTCGCCCGCACCTGACTCCTCCAGAGCCAGGGCAAGCCCGATGGCGCATCCGACGAGATGCCATCCGGCCAGCACCGGCGCCTTCTAGCGCACGTGGGACGAACTCGACGCTGCCCCAACGCTGGGCCCGAAACTCCGGCCGAACGACCCCAAACGTGACGACACCATGCCGCGCCTGGGAGTTCTCCTCGCCAAGACCGAACTCCATACCGCGGCATGTACCGACCCCTCCCGGAGCCCCGTATGGCCTGCCCCAGCCCCTGACTCGATACCGCTCAGCGATCTCCTCACCCAACGGCGAACCCCGCCTCCACCTCCTGTGCACTGCCGTCGAAGCCACCCTCGCTGCCGCCACCCTCATCGACGCCGACCGACTCCACCGCACCGGCAACAACCGGCCGAACGCTGGTGAACAGCCCGCACCATGCCCCTCGTCGAGTAGGTATCCGCACAAGCAGTCACTCCGCGGTCAAACGAAGCGCACCACCAGGCCCCAGACGGGAACGCCTGGGCCTGGTCATTCACTGATTCGTCACGGTGTGCTGCTCTGAGGACTGGGTCAGGGCATCGAGGGTGAAGGGGGAGCAGCTCTCACGGAGATATCCCCGCAACCCCTGACACCCACCCAGCAGACCGCCTCCCTCCACGGCCTGACCAGCGCCCTGCAACTACCCCGCCTCGCACCCGCCGACCACGACCTGCTCTGGCAACGCCTGACCACCGGCTGAACCAACACCCACCCTTTGCCGCCCCAGCCCTCACAAAGCCGACCAGCACCGATACCCACAGGCGGGGTAGCCACCCCACCCACGGAACAGACCTACCACTCACTACAACTGAGCAGCACCAGGCCACAACCAAGATCGACAAGCACACGCGCCGGCTACGCCACAGCCTTCTTGAAGATCTCAACCAGGCTGGTGACACTGTCCTCGGACCGGCCGTCCACGACGCCCCGCTGGAAGATCTCCAGGACCTTGGCGGGCAGCGAGGTGTCAACGCCGGAGTCCCTAGCGGTCTCCACGACATGGTCGATACTGGCCACCGCCATCGACAAGCGCTCAATGTCACCGGCGTAGTTGCCCACGTCGATCCGGCCCGAGTAGTAGCCGATGAAGACGGGCATCTGGGCCAGCTGGGGCGAGACATAGGGAAGGAAGCCCTCAGCCTTGATACCGTTAGCATCGGCCACCGCCAGGGCGTGCAGCCACGAGGTCACCGTGGTCCAGAAAACATCCAACTGAAGCTGGTAGTACAAGGCGGCAACACCCGGGTCCTCACCCATACAGCCGGTCCTGGAAAGAACCCGCAAAACCTCCTGCACCAACTCGAAGGCGGCTGAAGGCCCAGCACAGCAGTTCCTGGTCGGCGCGGGGGCGGCCGGTGCGAGCCAGGCCGACGCCGATGCTGCCGGGTTCAGCGAGCACCCCGGCAGGTCGAACACCAGGTTGCGGCACTAACCTGCGGTGGTGACCGGAACCGAACTGGATGAGTTGATCGTTGCTGACGGCGCGGCGCTGCGCGCGTGGCTGTTGGACAACCACACCACCTCTCCTGGCGTGTGGCTCGCCCTGACCAGGAAGGGCGGCTCTGTTACCACGCTGACCTGGCAGCAGGCAGTCGACGAGGCACTGTGTTTCGGCTGGATCGACGGGCAGGCCCGCAAGCGCGACGAGGGGAGTTCCTGGAGGCGGTTCACCCCGCGCCGGCCACACAGCGTCTGGTCCCAACGCAACGTCGCCAACGTGGCCCGGTTGGAGGCGGCCGGCCTGATGCTACCCGCCGGCCGCGCGGCGGTGGACGCCGCGAAGACCGACGGGCGGTGGGCGGCCGCCTACGCACCGTCATCGGAAGCGGAGGTGCCGGCCGACCTGCGAGCCGCGATCGCCGCCGACCCAGCGGCGCAGGCGATGTTCGAGGTACTCACCAAAACCAACCGCTTCGCCCTCATCAGCCGGGTCAATGCCGTCAAACGGGCCGAGACGCGCACCCGGAAGATCGCCGAGTTCGTGGCGATGCTGGCCCGGCACGAGACGTTCCGCCCGCAGCGAGCCAAGCCGACGGACCCGCCGACGTCGTGACCGCCCGACCACCCGCGCCGTACATCGGGCGCAGGCACGCGGGCGGCTCCTGCGCCCACCCAACCCCTCGCCGAACTCGCCCGGCACCTGTTCGAAGAACCCGGCGACGATGTCCTACTTCCCCACTAGCACATCACCGAACGCATCCACGCCACCGACGGACATTCGAGCGGGCGAAGTGCTCCATCCGTGACTACGTCACGCATCGGTGGCCACGGCATCCTCAGCGGGCCTTGAGTACACGTACTCATGACATGCCGAAGGCCCGGTGGTCGTATGGACGTATGGGAACCAACGCGAAGAACTCACTGGCGGGCGTGGCTCTGGTCACCGGGGCGCCGCTCGTCCTGTGGGGTCTGATGGGGCAGCAGAACGAGCCAGGGTCTGTGCAGTCCGAACTCACACACGTCATGGAGCCGATCAGGGCTCTGGAGGGCTGGGCAACCGGGCTCGGCCTGGTGGCGCTGGTGGTCACCGGCGCCTGCGCCCTGCACCTGCTGCGCGCCACCCTGAGCGGCGCTTGGGACCCGCGCCGCTGGTACGTCCTGCTGCCGCTGGCAGCGGCCGGACTGGTCGTCGCGTGGAGTCACCGTGTACTGACCGCCGGGACGGTCGACGCGAACATCGGAGCCGGGCTCGCGGTCTTCTTCGGCGCCCCGGCGGTGACTGGGCTGTTGTTCTGGGCGTTGGTGCAGGCGATCCGCCTCCGCGGCGGGCACGGCACCGCGCGCACGGAACCGGCCTGCTGCTGACCGTTCTGGTCACCGCCGTCGGCGTTCAGGACTCTCTACTGAGGCGCGGTACATCTTCATTGGACTTCCCACCCAGGCGCACTGGCCGGGGGTGACGTGCAGGTGTTCGCGTAGGCGGCCGTGCGGAAGACCAGCGCGCGTCCGGCGGCCTGGAACTCGCTGTCCGACGGGTTCAGGGGGCGCCGGTCGATGAGAATCGGCGGGCGCAGCAGCCATGTCCCCCGTGCCCTTCCCAGCGCAAGCCCGATGCCCGGGGGCGGACCGTGCCGCAGTGCGCCGGGTTCCCACAGGCCGAAGGCAGGCGTAGGCAGAGGTGTCGACCGGCGTCAGGGTGTGTCGCCGGAGCAGGGGAAGCGGCACACCACACCTTGGCAAGCCCGGTGGGCGCGGTTACCCAGCTCACGTCGTCGTCGATCTCCTCTGGCTGGCAGTGCGGGGGCGCCTATTGTCAGGCGGCGTTCCAGCGGTGCGCGTCTGCGCCCCGCCACCCCACCCGCACGGGGTCGTCCAGGATCGGTTCCGAGTCGGTGGTGCCCGCGGCCTCCAGAAAGACCACAAGATCGTGGTCGGAGAACGTCAGGCCCAGGATCTCGTCCCGCCCATGCCGGTGCATACTCACACCCATCACCCCTGGCAACCGTCAGGGGCTTCGTCGCGCTGCCCGGAGTACCCGTGCCCACGTGCGAGACGTCATCCCGATTCACCATCGATCTCCGCCACCTCACGCCCGTACAGTGCCGACGATTCAGCCGCATCGTGCGCTTCGCCTTCGTTCACGGCTGCCGTGCCGGAATCGGGTTCCGCCCGCGGATCGGCACCCACGGCATCCTCACCGGCCCCTGATCGACCAGAACCGGCGTTCAGTGCGCCACAAGAGCCGGAACGGCTGCGATGCCCTGGCCCCGGTACGACGGAAACGTCCGTATCGGCCCGGTCCGCGAGCAACTGCACCGCTCTTCCAACGAGGTTGCCAGCCGCCCACGTCACCGCAATGTGCATCGTTGCCCCGTCGCCTCGCCACCAGTCGCACAACCGTAGGCAGAACGGGCGCGGCCAATCGGTCGGCAGCGCGGCGTTCGTCGTCCAAGTAGGCCAGGAGGCTCATGGAGCGGGTGTGGACGAGTGCACGGCCACGCCCTGGTCGTAGTCGATACGGGCGGTTTGGACTTCTTCGATGTGGCACTCGGCCCACGCCTTGATCGCGGCCATCAACGGCAGGAGGCTGTGGCCGAGCGGGGTGAGCTGGTAATCGACCCGGACGGGCACCGACGGGGTCACCGTGCGGGTGAGCAGGCCGTCGCGTTCCAGGGCACGCAGCGTCTGGGTGAGCATCTTCTGGCTGACCCCAGCGATGATCCGGTTCAGGTCGCGATACCGCAACGGCCCGGCGGCCAATGCGTTCAGCACCAGACTCACCCACTTGTCGCTGATCCGGTCCAGCAACTGTCGGGCTGGGCAGGTGGCGAGGTAGGCGTCGTAGGCAGCCCGCTCGTCGGAACGGCGCTGAGCGGCGGTGCGGGTCGCCATGGCACTCCCGGGTCGGTTACGCACTCCAAAGTGCGTACTTCCTGATGGAGAGTAACGCCCTTTAGGTTCGTGGACATGAGAACTGTGATCATTCGTTCGTTCGGCGGCCCTGAAGTTCTTGAGGTGGCGGAGGTCCCGGTGCCGGAACCGGGACCGGGCCAGATGCGGATTCGGGTCGCCGCCGCGGCTGTCAACCCGGTGGACCTCCAGACCCGCTCCGGCGCACTCAACGCGGCGGGTCTGCTGCCGGAGCGGGAGGCCATCGGCATCGGCTGGGACGTCTCCGGCACCGTCGACACGCTCGGGCCCGACGCCATCGGCTTCCGACCCGGCGACGCGGTGATCGGACTGTCCGACCGGCTGTCGCTGCCCTCCAAGGCGCAGGCCGAGTACGTGGTGCTGGACACGGACGCGGTCACCGCGGTACCGACCGGCACCGACCTGGTGGCTGCGGCGACCCTCCCCTTGGGCGGGCTCACCGCTGTTCAAGCGCTCGACATCGCTGGAGCCAAGCCCGGCGACACGCTGCTGGTCACCGGAGCGGCGGGGGCGGTGGGCGGGTACACGGTGCAACTCGCCGCGCGGGCCGGTCTGCGGGTGGTCGCCGTCGCGAACGCCGGCGACGAGGAGTTGTTGCGCGATCTCGGCACGGAGTTCTTCGTGCCGCGGACCGCGGACCTGCCCGCCGCCGTGCGCGCCCTAGTGCCCGGCGGTGTACACGCCGCGGTTGACGCGGCATCCGTGGGCACGCTCGCGCTGGACGCGGTGCGCGGTGGGGGTTCGCTGGTCAGCGTACGGGGCAACGCACCGACGCCGCTGCGTGGCATCCGGGTGAGCAACGTGTGGATCCGCGCGGACGGCACCCGCCTCGCCGAGGTCGCCGCCGCCGGACTGCGTCCGCGGGTCGCAGACGTCCTGCCGCTGGACGAGGTCGCCGAGGCGCACCGCAGGCTGGAGGCGGGCGGACTACGCGGTCGCCTGGTGCTGGTGCCGTGAAACGAGGAACGCTCCTCCGCTCAGGTCAGGCCGCATTCGCTGGTTGAGGAGCAGGGCAGCGGAGGTCTTCACGGGCACGTTCGTCTACTTCGACAGCGGGGCATTTCTCGAACTGGTCACCCACCAGCGTCCCGCAACCAGAAGGGGTGCACCAGGACCGGGCGTAGGTCCTGGTGCACGAACGGGATCGGTGTCCGCCTCACCCGCCCGTCACACCAACGCCCGCGAGCGCGCGTCGAACGCCCGGCCACGGAGCAGATCGATCCCTAACGGCAGCTCCGCTCCGGTTCTTCTCGCGGCTACGGCTCGCTTCGCCCCAACTCCCTTGACGCACACCGGCTGATAGCTTCGTCCGTCCCCACGGCTTTCCCGAAACTTCCGGAATGTGCGTGACGCTGCCGGGCCGGGTCGAGGGCGGGAGAGCGCGTGATGCGGCGGATACGAGATCGTCCTGAGTGCAGCGCCGTCCGCAGCCAACTGCTCCTCTGACGCCCCTTGCCTCGGCGTCAGATCAGCCGCACAGCGCAGGTGGGTTCAGTCGGACAGACGGTCCAGTTGGCGGGCCAGCAAATCCACGACCTCTTCTGCCCCGCTCCGATCTCCGTCGATGCTCAACTGCAGCAGCAGACCGTCCAGGGTGGCGGAGGTGAGACGAGCGGCCTTCGGGGCGATGGCGGGGGGCACACCCGTTTCGACGAGCCACTGCTCCGCGGTCTGGAGGTAGGCCGCCGTCGCCGGTGCCAGCTGCTCGCTCCACAGCTGGCTCGTGCCGGCCAACGAGGCCGCTTCCAGGTACAGGCGCATGGCCACGCGGACCCCGGGCTCCTCGAAGGCGTGCCACAACGCGCGCACCAGATCGGACGGCTTGGCGACCGGCTGGCCGCGCCACACGACGGCGAGGTCGGCGAAGGCCCGGTCCAAGAGAGCCACCACCAGCCCCTCGCGACTACCGAAGTGATACACGAGCATACGGTCGCTGGTGCCCAACGCGGCAGCAAGAGGCCGCAGAGTGAGCGCCGCGAGGCTGTGCTGCCCCACGTACCCCATGGCCGCGGTCAGCAGCTCCTCACGACGGGACACGCGCTTCCTCCTCGAACACCCTGTAGCCTATGTAGCGATCGCTACATACTAGCGGAATGGCGAGGTGCGACATGATGGGTGCGCAACGGCTGGTGCGCGTATGGCCCGAGACCACCGGAGCTTCGGTGATCTGGGTGGTGGCCACGGCGGGAGTCATCGCCCTGGCACCGACACTCGCGGACACCCCGGCCACCCTGACCGCAGGAGCAGTCGCCGCCGTCTTCACGGGCATCGGCGTCCTGGTCGGGCGGCTCCTCCCGGCCGGGTACGGCACCCGTCTCGGTATCGCCGTTGTGATCATCGGCCAACTCCTCGACGTCGTCCTCGTCCTAGCGGCTGGCGGGCTCTACCCACGGACCGACGAGGGCGGCAGCGGGCGCATCCTGCTGCTCCTGCTGGGCGGGTACGCGGCATTCCTGTTGGGCGCACTTGCAGGCGACCGTTCCTGCCGGGTGGGAACCGTCGCATCGGCCTCCCGTACGTGATTCCGGCGGGAGGTCGCCCGCCTGTGGCCCAGAGTTCGGTCACCGCTCCCGCAGACCCGGGCGCCGGGTGGCAGCAAGGGGCAGGGCCGCAACGTCGTCGTCGAGCGCCGTCGGCACCTCGGAGGGCGGGTCCCGGAACTCGCAGGGGGTGACAGTGCCCGGCGAGCACTTCGGCCCGACCGGTTCCCGGTCCGGGTCGTGCGCAAGGAGGCGTACCGTGGCTCGTTCCCGGAAGGGGCCGCCGTCGCGGGCGTGGCCAACGCGGTGGCCGAGCAGAAGGCATGGTGCGGCCGACCCCGTAGCACCACGGGCCCCTACGGTCGTACGTCCCGTGGTGTGGTTACCCCCACCGACGAAGGGTGGCTCACCGGATGGGCACGGGCATGCGGGTGCGGCGATCGTGTGTCCCGGAAGACGACTTGAGTCGAAGGGGCAACAGTGGATCAACCCGAGGAGCAGGGACCCGCGCGCCGCACGTTACTGGCAGGCACTGCGGCAGCCGGTGCGGGAATGGTGTGGGCGGGTGCGGGGAAGGCCGCCGCAGGTGGGCGCAATGGTGCGGTGGGGCAGGCCTCGGTGGCTACCGAGGCGGCGCGTCTGGAGCGGGCACTGATCGAGCTGCGGCGTGACCTCCATCGGCATCCTGAGGCGCCGGGGCGGGAGCAGCGCACGGCCGCGGTGGTAGCCCGGGAACTGCGGGCGGCGGGGCTGGCCGTCACTACCGGGGTGGGCGGGCACGGCGTCGTCGGGGTCCTGAAGGGCTCGGGTCCGGGCCGGACCGTTGCCTACCGGGCGGACATGGACGCGGTCCCGCCCACGGACATCGTCGGGGGAGGTTCCGCACCGGCCCATCTCTGCGGACACGACGTCCACACCACGGTGGGCGTCGGCGTCGCGCAGGTCCTGGCGCGGTTACGGCATCGGCTGAAGGGAACAGTGGTCTTTCTGTTCCAGCCCGCCGAGGAGACGTTGTCCGGCGCCCGTGCACTGATCGAATCCGGTGTGCTGGAGCGTGAGAGCGTCGCCGAGGTCCATGCGCTGCACTGCGGGCCCTTTCCTGTGGGCCAGTTCGCCGTGACTCCGGGTTACGGGATGCCGGGGCAGGACAAGGCTGAGGTGACGGTGTCCGGGCCGGACGCGTTCGATTCCGCGCGGCGCCTGGCGGTCGAGCTCGGCGCGCTCGCGACCGTGGCTCTGCCACAGACCCCGGCGGACCTGGAGCAGATCGTCGCCGAGGCGCAGACGCCCGACGGGCCGCTGGCCCGGTTCGTAGCGGTCCGGGCAACGGCCCGGGGCGACCAGGTGAACGTGTCGTATCGCTGCTGGCCGCAGGAGCGGCACGTGGAAGTGCGGGCGAACATCCGTCGACTGGCCAGGTCGTACACGGGAGCCGAGGTGCGCTTCCCCGCTGAGCCGTTCCCGGCCATGGTGTGTTCGGAGCGTGATGCCCGCCCGCTCGCCCGGTACCTGCGGAGTGCCGTCGGCCGGAACACGGTCACCGAGTTGCACGCTGCTTTCCCGCCCTTCAGTGGTGAGGACTTCGCCCTCTTCTTGGAGCGGCTCCCCAGTACGTACACGTTCCTCGGTGTCCGCGCACCCGGCACGCCTGTCACGGCGAGCTATCCGCACTACCCCGACTTCGCTCCTGATGAACGCGCCATCGGTATCGGTGTGCGGGCGATGGCGGGCTGGATCGCGGAGCGCACCCGCAGGGCGCAGGACCTCACAGGGGTGTGACCCAGACACGCTCCCAAAGGGCCATGGGATGATCTTGGTGGCGTGAGGGGGCGCCACCGTCACCTGTTCGGCCCAGCGTCACTGAGGGTGCCGTTGGGCTGTCGTCCGGGGCCGGGATCCGTGACCTTGATTGAGCGGACCGCGTATCCGCGGTTCAAACAGTTGATCAGTGCGCATGAGCTGCACTTGTTCTTCGCGCCGAGTCGCGAGGAGGCGGCCTGGGCCGCGCGCGGCGGCACAGGCTCGCCCGGGGCTTCATCCCCGACACCTTTACGGAGGGCAAGGAGATCGACGTCTCCTTCGCGACGAAGAACTGGCAAGGCCGCCCGGATGCCGGAGCGCACGCTGCCGGGGATCACCGCGCCGTACCTGACCGAGCACATCCGGCGCTTCGGCGAGTGCGCCACCCACGAGCTCGGCGACGAGCCAGCGACCGAGGGTTTCTCGCAGGCCGCGTGTGCCCGTGTCCCGAGCCTGCGGCCGTCACCTCACCGCTCCACCTGGTCGGACGTGACCTTCACGTCTCCGTGGGCTCCTGAGCGTTGTGTTCTTGCTCCTGTGCCCAGGCGATCGCCCATTCGTCGAGCGGGCGAAGGGCATCACGGAGCGCTGTCCCCAGCGGAGTGAGCTCGTAGCCATCGGCCGAGGGTGCGATGATCCCGCTCGATGCGAGTTCGCGGAGCCGCTGGTAGAGGACGCTGGATGACAGCCCTTCGCACCGTGCCAGCAGCGCGCGGGCACCGAGCGGACCCGCTCGCAGCTCCCAGAGAATGCGCAGCGCCCACCGACGGCCGAACAGGTCCATCGCGGCCATGACGGGACGGCCGGTCGTCGATCCACGAACCGGTTTTCCTGGGCGTGGTGTCGGCATGGCCCTCCTTGCGTTTCTTTATTCGAAACACTAGCATCCATCCGATGTTTCTGATTTCGAAACGAACTCGGAGGGAGAGCCGATGTCGCGGATAGCCCTGCTGGAACCGCCGTGCACCGACCAGGTCGGCGCGCTGCTCGCGCGCACGATGCGCGGGTGGGGTCGCTACGAGTTGGACAGCCAGGCGACGCCCCTGGCCGGAGGTCGTCATGCATAGGTCGTTGGTCCTGTACTACGAGCCCGCCGACCCTGACCACTTCCGCGACTACTACGTGAACGACCACCTCCCGCTGGTCGCGAGTTGGCCCGGCCTGCTTGCGTGGCGCTACAGCTTCGACGTGGCGGCGACCGAGGGAGAAGCGCCGTATTTCGCGGTCTTCGAGGCCGACTTCGCTGACGCCGCCGCCCTGACCGCGGCGCGGGCGTCGCCGCACGGCCAGCGGGTGGCCGCCGATGTCGTCAACTACGCCACCGGCGGTTTGGTCGTCATCGACTATCCGGTGCAGGACGGCACCGGCTGAGGCCACCGGCAGGAACCCGTCCGTCGCCTCGCTCCACGGCGCGCTCGTCGAGGCCGAGTAGACCAAGGTCATCCCCTGGCCCGTTCGGGTCGCATCCGGGTCACACCCCTCACAGGCGCAGCGTCCCGTACCGTGCGGGCAGCCGGGTGGGGGCATCAGCGGTGATGCCCGTGTCACCTTCTCAAACAGGGGAGTTGATCGTGCACTCCCGTTGGGTGAGCGGCTTGGCGTCGCCGGCGACCCTGCTACAGATCAACCGTGTCCGTGGGGTGCCGTCCGCCGAGCTTCGCACCTGTTTGAGTGCCACGCTGTGTCCGCTGCGGTCGCCGTAGAGCGGCGCTCCGGTGAAGTCGATGGTGCCCGTGGCCATTCCGCTGAGCTTGACGGTACGGAGGTTCACCCAGGTCGCCGCGCGGCTCTGCGGGTCACTGCCGCGGGTTGCGGCCCAGTACAGCGCCCGCGTCCCATCATGGTTCAACGCTGTCTGACCGCTGGAGAAGACACCGGTTTCGTGCGTCGGCTGTTTGTCCTCCTGATCCAGTAGGTGTTCTTTCGCGTCCTTGTAGAAGGTGGTCGATGAGGCCGCTTTCTCCAGCTCTGCCAGGGCCGCGTGGTAAAGCGTGACCTTGGGTGCCACTCCGTCCTTTCCCTGGGTGAACTTGGCCTTGGAGAGGTCGTCACCGGTGAGGATGGAGATGTTGCGCTGTGCGCAGCCCGGTTCGGTGCCGAGCTGCGCCATCAAGGGGCCGATGTCCTCTGCCCGTCCCGCGAAGTAGATCACGGAGGGGACCTTGGAGCTCTGACAGATCTTCTCCGTGTGCACGCGCAGTTCGGGCTTTCCGCCTGCGAGGAGATAGCGGCGCTGCCGCAAGGTGGAGAAGCCCTGGCGTTTCAGCATCCGTTGGCCGTACTTGGCTTGCTCGTCGGTGTAGAGGTCATCCGACTCGCTGGTGTCGCGGGCCAGGACCAAGGCGTGTTGCTTCTCACCCGGTGTACGCAATTGTGCTGCCAGCAGGCCGAGTTGCTTGGCCTGCCATTCATCGGGGGCGGCGAGGCTGAACCAGTTGGCGAACGTGCGGGGCAGGTGGGTGGCCGAGTTGGTTCCGGAGACCACCGGGAGCCCCGCGTCCTGCAACGTTTCGGTGGTCTTCTCGCTCGACTTCAGGTCGCGGCCGGTGCCGACCACACCGACCACGGTGGGATCGTCGGCAGCGTACGCGGCGATGCTCTCGGCCATGTCCTGTTGATGGTGGAGGTCCACACCGCCGTTGGCGACCAGTACCCGCAGCTTGACCGGGTAGGTGTCGTTGATGACCGCCTGCGCCAGGTAGACGCCGGCCAGCTCCTCGATGCCCTTCACGGGGGACGTGCCCTTGTCGGGGTCGTAGCTGAGCGGTCCGGCGTAGATGACGGTCACGTACTGGTCGCCGTACTTGTCGAGGACCTCTCGGTTCCGGCTGGCGATGCGGTCCTCCAGCCAGGGCACCGACCACGAGGTGTCGTCCCCGGCGGAGGCCTTCCCGTTGTCGGGGAGCCACGTCGCGAAGCGGACGTCGCCGGTGGCGACTCCTATGCACTCGGTCCGCTCATCGGGTCCGGGTTTGCGTACGGTGTCGCGGTTGGCCGTGAGGATCGACGCCGAACAGTACTCGTCCTGGAGGTTGTCGGCCCGCGCCCAGATGCCCGCGGCGATCAGCAGCAGCACCATGGTCAGGGCGTGCACGGACCAGACGACCCGGGCCGTGGTGGGCCGCGAGTTGGCGCGCACGCAGAGAAGTTGTCCGTCCGCGAGCGGGCTCAGGCGGTCACTGGGCAGGGGGACCTTCAACACCCACGGCAGTTCGGCCAGTTCGCGACTGGGTGACTGGCCCGCGCGGAGGTTGCGTGCCCATTCCTGGTACCAGATCCACAGGGTGCCGCCGGGTTCTTGGATCACCGTGCGCTGGAGTCGGTGCAACTCGGAGCCCGGTACCGCGGCGACGATCAGGAGCGGGTCCAGTTCGCTGCGGCGGCTGCGTACGTCGCTGACCGCCTTGATCAGCTCGACGCCGCCGTTGTCCACGCCCACGTGGGGCAGGAAGAGCATGGGGGGCCGATGCCGTTTGAGGCCACGGAGGTCCCAGCTCCAGCGACGGTGGTTGTCGCGTAGGTCTTCGAACAGCGCCAGCACATAGAGTTGCAGTTGGAAGTCGTCTCCCTCTTGGAGCGCCTCGGCCACGTCGTACGCACGGGCCGCGATGGCCTTCCAGGAGCCGACCGGACGGAAGAGCGAGACGTCGGTGGGGCGTCCGCGCGATGCGGCCCGGAGGAAGGTCGTGGTCATGAACCACCGGCTCTCGCGGCGCAACCAGAGGAAGATCGGCGCCCGTCCGGGCAGGACGTTGTCCAGCAGTAACAGGAGGAGGAGGAACCCCACCCCGGACGCCAACGCCACCGACCAGTGGCTCCTGGCGAGCAGGGCCGCGAGGCCGGCGACGAGGCTGGCCGGGAGTATGTGGGCCATGTCGAGCTGGGCGGGCCCCGGGTTCCAGCGTCTGGTGTCCTTCGGCCGCCAGCGCTGCTTGGCGAGTTGGTCCAGCAGGCGTAGGGCGGGGTCGGGTCGGCCGGCTGAGGTGGATGCCGGTTGGGGCCAGTCGGCGTCCAGTTCCCCGACGGCGTCCTCGATGGCCTGCACCAGGCGCAGCCGGGGAAAGGCGTAGCGCCGGTAGACCGAGCGCTGTCCGTCCCACCGTTGGGCATCGGCGAGATCGCGTACCAGCGCGGCGGCCCGCCGCACTTCGGTGGTGCCCTCCTGCCGGGCCGGGGCGACGGCACACCGGGTGCCGTGCGCGTCCTGCCCACGGTGCAACTCTTCTACGAGATCGACGACGCGGTCGTCATCGGCGCTGTCCTCCGCGTGGAGTACGGCGACGGGCATCGGAGGATCGCTGGTGCGGAAGTCCCGGATCAGGACCTCCAGTCGTTTCTGTACTTCGACGCCGGCGCTGGTCGACATTCCGAGATGTCCACCGGGGCACTTCGGCGGTGGTTCACGATCACCATTCGACACGGTCTACTACCCCCGTACATGGTCCGAGCTATGAACCTAGTGGGCACGGTCTCGCTGCGGAGTGCTTACCGAGGTTGTCCCGTAACTGGTCTACGCGCCGGCTCGGGGGGCGTGGACCGCGGTGGGGAAGAGTCGGTGTCCGTGCAGAGGAGGAGGCGTTCATTCGGTGTGCTCGCCGTTCATCTCCAGTACGCAGTGCCGCAGTTCGTAGCTGTCTATGGCTTCCAGGAAGCCGATCGTCGGCGGATTCACCATGCGCACTCCGGGTAAGGCGAACAGGCGGCTGAGGAAGATGTCCGTCTCCAGGAGAGCGATGTGCAGTCCCGGGCACTTGTGCGGGCCGTCACCGAAGGCCAGTCCCGGCGCTCCGGCGTCCTTCATGGCCCGTCCCGGGCGAAGGCAGTTCGGTCGGGCCCCGACCGTCCGTTCGTCGACGTTGACGTGGTCGAGCAGGATGTCGATGCGGTCGCCGGCCGGGACGGTCAGTGCTCCGCCGTGGGCGCCGGGCAGGTCGAGCGGTGCGGTGGTACGGCGGCTGAGACGGCCCAGGACCGGTTCGAGTCGCAGGATCTCCGCGAGTAGGGCGAGCCTGTCCGGCTCCTCCGCTCCCCGGTAGTGCGCCAGCAGCTCGGTGTCGGAGAACAGGTGCCAGGCCGCCGCGCTGATGAACTCACGGGTGGTGACCATGCCCGCTGCCGCGAAGGTGAGGCACTCGCCGAGGATTTCCGTGTTCGAGCAGCCGTCGTCGATGAGGTGGGAGATGAGATCGTCGCGCCGGGTCCGGCGGCGCGCCCGCACTGCGGGCCGCACATCGCCGACGTAGACCCGCAGCCAGTTGGTGTTCTGCCGCAGCATCCAGTAGATGCCGTGCGGACTCGTCAGTCCCGGCGTGCCGAATCGCTCCGGGAAGAAGCGTTCCAGTCGTTCCTTGATGCCGGGCCTGCTGTCCGTCAGGCCGATGACCGCGCAGGCCACCTCGATCGCGAGGTCGAAGCTGAGGTCGGACAGTCGTGCCCGGCGGTCGGCCCGGAGCCGGTCGATCTGGGTCTGAGTGACGCGGACCATGACGTCGCGGTAGTGCTGGTCGACGCGGCGCGGGGTGAAGAACCGTGCGGTTTGCCGACGGTGCTCGCGGTGCTCGGGGCCGTCCCGGTAGAGCACCGGGCGCCGGATGCGTTTCGGTAGCTTCGCGGCGGTCTCGACCCCGAGCCCGGCCTGCACGGTCGACGTACTGCGCAGCACGGCACGCGCCTCGTCGTACCCGCTCACCTCCCAGACCCCGTCGCTTCCTCGGGCGACGGGGCATTCCGGCACCGTTCCCCCGCGCTCGATCTTGCGGGACCCGAATTCCTGGTCCGATCCGGGTTCGACCGCGTTGCCCACGTCACCGGACGCTCCGTCCATGAGCGGGACCTCCCTCTCCTCGAAGACCTTGCCGAACGTCCGCGCCCGGTCCGGCCGTCCTGGCTGTGGCACGCTCCCGTGGAGCAGGGGGTGCCGCAGTGGACGGTGCTGGGTGGTTCCTTCCCGGTGGACGTGCAGGGGAAGCGGGTGTCCCGGCTCGACGCCGCGATCAGAGGCCCGCGTCGCGCATCCCGGGCAGGGCGTACCCGTCGGCCTCGTCCCAGGGAACGTCGAGGTCGTCCAGGTGCACGTGCCACTCGGCGTCCGGCACGGCCCGGCGCAACTCCGTCACGGAATCCAGCACATGGACGATCACCGGCACCACCCGCTCGGGGTCGACGGGCATCTTGGTGGAACCGGCGACGACCTCCCGCGGCTCGGCCGTGCCCCGGTCGTGCAGGTACAGGCTTTCCTCGTCGTCGTACGGGAACGAGGCCGTGCGCTCGGTGACCACGCGTGCCACCAGGGCCGACTCGCTCTCGTTCAAGGGTGTCGTGCGGTGCGCGCCGTAGTAGAGGGAAACACTCATGCTCGAAGCCTACGGAGGGGGTGTGACAGTGGGGGCGACGGTCGCGGGGGGGGACTCCCCGGCTCGATCCGCGCGGCGGCTCCGGTCTCTGGGGGAATCGGGCTCGGAGGGTGCTCCGGTACGGGTCCGTGGCGCGGTGACCCGTACCGGAGCGGGGCTCACGCCGCGTTCGGGCCCACGTCCGCGGTGGTCAGCGGGGAGCGCAGGGGCGCCGCCGTCGTGTGCTGGTCCGCGCCGATGTCACGGCTGCTGCCGCGCGGGTGACCGTCGACGTCGTCGTTCACGGCATGGGTCGTCGGCACGGCCGCGCCGATGGCCGGGCTGTTCGACAGGAGACGGAACACGCCGTCGGCGCCCTGCTGGAGGCGGGGATCGGTGCGGACGAAGCCGCCGGAGGGGATGGTGCCGTTGGCGGCCTGGCCCCACAGCAGGTTGCCCTGCCAGGTGAAGCCGGTGTGCTGCCCCAGCTCGACCAGGCTGCCCGCGTTGGCGACCAGGATGTTGTTGCTGAGGACGACGTCCCGGGGCTCGTGGGCGCGGTTCTCGCCCACGAGGGTGCGGGCGTTGTGGGCCAGGGTGTTGTGGGTGATCAGCGCCCGGTCACAGGCGTCGTTGCCCCGTTGCAGTGTCTTGGACTCGCCGGGGAGGTGGTCGCGGGCCGAGCCGCTGCCGATCACGAAGGCGCGCCCGGACAGCCCGGTCAGGTGGTTGTTGAACACCGTGTGGTCGTTGCCGTAGAGCCGGATGCCCTCGGTGCCGCCGACGAGGTGGTTGCCGTGCACGAGCGTGCCGTTGCCGTGGCGCAGCACGATGCCTCCGGCGCAGTCGCGGAGGGTGTTGTAGCGGATGAAGTTGTGCGAGGACTTCACCGAGATGGCCTCGGGGTCCCCGTTGCACTGCTCGAAGAGGTTGTACTCGACCACGGCCCCGGCGTTGTCGAGCGCCCGGTGGCTGACGCCGAGCCGGATGGACTCGCCGCCGTTGGTCCCGCCGTAGGTGTGACGGGCGAAGTGGTTGCGGAGGATGGTGAGGCCCTTGACCATCGTCTCCTTGTTCGGGTCGACGGGGGCGTCGGGGCCGTCGGCGACGAGGAACACGCCCTCGGTGGAACGGTCGTGGAAGTAGTTGCGGTCGACCTTGACCCCGTCCGCCTTCACCACGACCCAGTCGACGCCCGCGGTGTCGACGAGCTTGAAGTCGTTGCGGGTGAGCCGGATGTCGGAGCAGTCCGCCGGGATCACCAGGGTCTGACGCTGGCGGAAGGCGAAGCCGCTGATGGTGATGCCGCTGGAGTTGCTGAGGACGAAGCTCCGATCGCCCTGGAGCACCGCGCCGCCCCGGCTCTGGGAGACGATAGTGATGTGCGTGCCGATGCCGTGCCTGCCCGAGATCCGGATGCCGGCGGCGGGAACGTGGTAGGTGCCGTTGGCCAGGACGATCCGGTCGCCGGGCGCGGCGCGGTCGATCTCCCGCTGGAGGTCGGCGATGGAGCTGACGGTTACCGTGGCGGCGGACGCGCTGGTGGTGGTCAGGGCGGAGATCGGTGCGGTGGCGAAGGCCGCGCCGAGCAGGGTGCCGGTGAGAAAGGTACGTCGCTGCATGATGCCTCTCCTGCAGGGGGAGCCTCGTCGGCTTCCCGTGACCTCGGGCTCTCTGTCGGAGCCCGCTTCGCGGGCCCTTGTCGGTGGCCCGCCATGCGGAAGGAGGGGATGGGGACGGTTCCCGTTCCATGGCTGTTGCATGAACTCGGGCTGCGGCCGGGGAATCCTCCGCCCCCACCCGTGCGATATGCAGACATGTCCTCGGACGGGTCGGCGGGTTGGGATCGCGGCCGTGCCGGGGTCCGGCTCGACGGTCCCGTGGAGCGTGGGCGGGCTCGTGCTTCCGTGGGGTCCGCTCCGGGGGCGTACGTCTGGTGACGTGGGACGGTGTCGTCGGTGCCGGCCGTGGGGGTCATCGGTGCTCGCTTGGGGTGTTGTCCGCCTCGTCGCCGGGTTCGGTCACCCGGTGCGGTTGCGCGGGTGGCAGCATCCGCTCGGTGAGCAGCGCCGTGAACGCCGCGCAGGTCAGCAGTCCGCCCGCGAGGAACGTGGCCCGCACGCCCAGGGACGGGAGGACGAGGCCGCCGAGCAGCGCACCGGCTGCGACTCCCGCGTTGTAGGCACCGGAGTTGGCCGCGAGCGCGATCTCGGTTCGGCCGGGAGCGCAGCGCAGCATCTGGTTCTGCGTCGCCATGAACACCGGGCCGAGCGAACCGCCCAGCAGCGCCAGACACACGACCGCTCCCGCCCGGGCGGTGCCCGTCGCGTACAGGCCCAGCATGCCGATGGTTTGGGTGGCGACCGGGACGAGCAGCGTGCCGCGGGGGTAGCGGTCCAGGAGGGGGCCCGCGATCGTCACGCCGATCACTCCGGCGATTCCGGAGACCATCAGCAGGGCGCTGATCGAGGTGTCGGAGAAGTCGCTCACGTCCCCCAGGAACGTGACGACGTACGTGTAGCCCGCGAAGGCGCCGGTGACGGAGAGGGCCGTGGTCACCAGGACGATCCCGAACCGGCGCCTGTCCGGTGCCGAGCCGAAGGCGGCGTGTCCCTCCCCGGGGTGGGACGTGGGGAGGAGGACGGCGATCGTGACGAGGGAGAGCAGGCCCAGCCCGGCGAGCACGACGAGGGGTGCCTGCCACGCGCTGCGCTGACCCAGCCAGGTGCCGACGGGGACCCCGAGTACCAGCGCCAGTGAACCTGCCACCGACAGCACTCCGATGACCCGCCCCCGGACTTCCGGCGGGAACAGGCCGACCGCGACGGGGCCCATCACCGCCCAGAACAGCGCCTGAGCGAGCGCGGTCACCAGTCGGGCGACCATGAGCAGCCAGTAGCTGGAGCCCAGCGCCGCCACCAGGGTGGAGAGGACGAGCGCGGCCAGTAGCACGGTGAGCACATGGCGGCGCGGCACGGACCGGGTGGCGTGCGCGATCGGCAGGGAGACCACAGCGACGGTCAGTCCGTAGCCGGTGACCAGGTAGCCCACCGCGGAGAGGGACACGTGGAGGTCGACCGAGATGAGCTCAAGCAGCCCGATCGGCAGGTTCTCGGTGGTGTTGAAGGTGAACGCGGCCACCATCAGGGCTGCGAGCAGGGCCACCCGGTGCCCACGCGCCGGCGGTGCCGTTGTCATGCGACTTCTCCCCCGTGCGGACGTCGATCGCTCCGGGGCAACGTACCCACACGTGCGCTGCCTCGGACACGGCTCGTTCCTGTCTGAAATAGACTGTTGTGGTGAGTGAGAATCTTCCGTCCTGCCCCGAGTGTTCAAGCGTCCACACCTACGAGATGGGTGCGCTCCTGGTTTGCCCGGAGTGCGGCCACGAGTGGTCTCCGGGTTCGGAAACGGATCAGGAGGGTACGGCCGGAGTGGTCCGCGACGCGGTCGGCAACGTCCTTGTCGACGGGGACACCGTGACGGTGATCAAGACCCTGAAGGTCAAGGGCAGCCCGACCGGAATCAAGTCCGGCACCAAGGTCCGCAACATCCGCATCGTCGACGGCGCCGACGGCCACGACATCGACTGCAAGATCGACGGGTTCGGTGCGATGCAGCTCAAGTCCAGCGTGGTGAAGAAGGCCTGACGCCGCAAGGGGAGCGGGAGTTCGGGTGGTCGCCCCGGAAGCAGCGTGCTCCCGCTCCGCCCGGCACGCCGCTCCCGCCAGCGGTGCGCCGGGCTCTGCCGCTGTTCCCGGAGGCGCCTTCCTCCGGTGGTCAGAGGGGCAGGGTGACCCAGATGGTCTTGCCGTGACCGTCGGCGTCTGCCCGGATCTCGGCGGTGCCGCCGAGGTCCAGGGTGAGTTCGGTGACGGTGGCGAGGCCCCGGCCGGGGGCAGCTGCGTGGAGGGACGGTTGGTGGGGGTGACGGTCGTGGACGGCGAAGGCGAACGTGTCACGGCTGGCGGCGAACAGGACCGTCAGGTCCTCGCACAGGATGGCGGCGTGCCGGACGCTGTTGGTCACGAGTTCGGAGACGATCAGCAGGGCCGGGCCCACGCTCGGGTGGCTCGGGGAGATCCCCCATTGCCTCACCACTTGTTCGGCGGTCTCCCGGGCGGTGCGTACGGCCTTCCCGGTGGTGGGCAGGACCAGGACGAGTTGGAGGGGCAGCGCCTCTATCCCGGGGAACATCACAGGGACCGCCCACAGCGGTGGGGGCGGCCGACAACGGCCTGGGGGCGGGGACCAGCGACCGGGTCGCGCACCGGCAACGGACCGTCCCGGAACGGTTCCCGCACCCGGATGCGCACGGGATGCCCGAGCGTACGGACATACTCGGCCTGCGCCTGATCCAGCGGAACCCGCATCGCCCGCACTGCTCCCTCGTCTTCGACTGCTCGCGCCGGTCCTCCGCCCTTGCCGGCCGCCATCCGCGACACGGCACGAGATGACGACAGCCACGACCGGCAGCGGAGCGCCCTGTCGTGCCCGCACCGCACCGGCAGGCGGGCCGGACCACGCTCCACGAAGGAGTCCCGCGCCATGATGTATGGAGTTGCAGAACTTTGCAATTCGCCATGTAGTGGCAGTCGGCTTGGATGCTTGAGCGGTCAGGGCGGGACGCCCCGAACCCCGGGTCACGCCACAGCACCACCGTGCGACGGGTCGAGGTCGGGCACCGGGCCGGGAGCGGGCCCGTCTCCCCGGCCCGCGGTATCGCAAGGATCTCCCGCCCGTGCTCCAAAGAACGGGTACTGCATGCCTCGCAGCCTCATTGTCAGTGGTCGATGCGAACATCCTGAGACAACACATGAGGAGAACAGCACATGGGCACCTGGGACGTCGGACCCTTCGACAACGACACCGCCGCCGACTTCGGAGGTGGCCTGGACGATGCGGCGTTGAACGAACGTGAAGCCATGATCCGCCGCGCGCTCGAAAGCGCTGTCGGTCCCACGGACTACCTCGACGCGTACTACGGCGAGCGAGCCGTGGCGGCAGCCGCCCTGCTTGCCGCACAGCAACTCGACGGCGAGCCTGCGTGTGCGAACTACGGTCCGTCGAAGCAGCTGCCGGATCTGCCCGCGGACCTTCGCGTGCTCGCCGTCAGCGCCCTGACCCAAGTGCTCTCCGAAGGGTCCGAGCTCGCCGAACTCTGGAACGAATCCGCGGACGGACCGCAGTGGCGACAGGACGTCATCCGGCTCCGTGACGCCCTTGACCCGTCCGTCCCGTCACGAGGGGACGTCACCTCCGCCGGGATCTGACCGACACCGCACGCCGCGGCCACTGTCAGTGGCGGATGGCAGCATCGGGCGCATGACGGACAGCACGGGGTTCGACTGGCCGCCCTTCCTCCTCAAGTGGAGCGGGGAGTGGGCGGATTGCGCACCGGACGACGAGACGCGGAGCGAGCGGGACGCGGCAGCGCAGCGGGCTCGATGGTTGGGATTCCCGCCCGCGTCCGAGGAGCGGATCGTCGCCATGGAGGCGCGCCTCGGCCGGCGGATGCCACCGTCGTACCGGGAGTTCCTCAAGGTCAGCGATGGCTGGCAGCACGCGGGCGGGTTCGTGTGGCTGCTGGCCGGGACGGCGGAAGCGCGTTGGCACGACGACGAGTACGGTCTCGCGGACACGTTCGAGGAGTACGTGGACGAGGACGCCGAGCCGGAGGAGCGGCGGGGCGCTGAGGTGTGGCGGCACGGGCTGCAACTGGACGTCGAGTCCGATGCCACTCACCTGGTCATGGATCCCGAGGGGGTGGGTGAGGACGGCGAGTGGGCCGTGTACAGCTGGGCGAGCTGGCGGGCCGAGCCGCCCCGGCACTACCCGAGCTTCTTCGCGTTCATGCAGGACATGCACCGGGAGTTCCACTCCTTGCGGGCGGGTCCGCACCATGAGGGGCCGGTGTTCGTCAATGACACGACGCGGGAGCAGGACGCGTGGGTGGACGAGGCTCGGTGGGAAGCCCTGCGGGGTGGGTGGGGGCGTGCCCAAGCGCTGTTGGACGGGGCTGCGGGGTACGGCAGGCCGCGGGCTGCCGGGTTGGGCGACCAGATCCGTCGCTTGCGGGGACACCGCGAGGCGTCCTTCGAGGGCCTGGTGACGGATCCGCGGTACGCGCCGGAGTTGCTGCCGGTGCTGGTGGCCGGGCAGGCGACGCACCCGTACCGGGAGGACTCCACGCTGCCGTTCGTCCTGCGCGGCGCCGACGACGAGGTGATGGCCCTGGCCCGGGCGACGGTGGAGCAGGTGCGCAGCGGCGAGTACCGGTACGCGCCGGGCGGCCCGTTCGGGGAGGCGGTCGAGCGGGCGCGGGAGCTGGCCCGGTGGGGAGACACCGACGAGGCCTGGCAGACGCTGCGGGCGGCGTTGCCGCTGTGGGAGCCACTGGGGCCGGATCATCTGGCACCGCTGGGGTGGGTCGCCGATCCCGTGCTCGGGCCGTTGCTGACCTCGGAGCGGGGCCGTGAGCTGTTGTCCACTCCGAGGGGCGGGCAGGTGGGTGGGGTTCCGGAGCCGACTGCCGGGCTCGACCCGGGCGGCCTTGCCTGGCTCGCCGACCCGGGTTCGTTCGCTAGCCGCACCTGCTACCGGTTCGTGCTGGTGGAGGGGGTGGAGCCGGCGGAGTTGCCCGGACGCCTCGCGGACGGGGCCGCGGAGCTGGGTCGGCCCCGGTCCTTCTGGGAGGCCTGCCAGTCGGCGCCGCGGCACCGGAGGGAGTTCCCGTACGAGGATGACGAGGCCCGCGTGGTGGTCGGCCGGGCCGGCACCGGCTGGAGTTTCGCCTTCGACGGTACTCCCGCCCGGTTCGACCGGCACCAGTTCGTCTCCCCCGCCCCGGCTGCCTCCACCGGCACCCGCGCGGTGGTGGTGTGGTGCGGGTGGAGAGCAGGGGTCCACGGGGCCTTCTTCCACCTCTCCGTGGCGCGGGACGGTGCCGAACAGTACGCGTTCACGTACGTGGACGGAGAGGTGTGCACCCGTGGGGAGGTACCGCGGGCCTTGGACCCGAGCCGGTTCTTCGATGGCCAGGGGGACGGCGTCGAGGTGGAACGTTCGCTGCTGGAAGCGGTGGCCGGGGAGTTCGGCGCCCGTCTACCGCGTCACGCGATCGAGGCCGGTCGGCTGCACTCCTTCACCACCCGCTCCTGGACGGCGCCGGAGGACGCGGGGTCCCGCCCGAGGCTGCGGAGCTACTGGACGACCGCCCGTCCGGAAGACGGGCAGCCGGAGGAAGGCGAGATGCGACGCCTGAGGTAGGCCGGCTGGGCCCGAGGGTGTCTGCCTCGCCCGCGCGACGGTGCTGCCGAGCCGGTGCTGAGCATCACTCGGCAGCGGGCCGTCGCATGGGTGGGGGAAGCGAAGGTGAACGGTGCGTACCGCGAAGGCGCATGCGGCCGGCCGATGCCATCGGCTGCGGGGCAGGTCGCCACCGAGAGCGCCTGGAACCGTTGCCCGGTCGGCCGCCGTCCTCAGCTGGGTGGTGGGTTAGTTGAGGACGACGATGTCCGTGCGGATCCGGAGGCCGCTGCCCCAGGCGACGTTGATCTTGACGGTGACGAGCCCGGCGGCGGGGACGATGTTCGCCACGGTGATGGGCGCAGCCCCCAGGAACCGCACGTTGTTGCCGTCGATCTCGCTGGCCGCGACGAGAACCGTCGAGTTCGCGTTGATGACGTTCCAGGTGATGGGGTAGTTGACCCAGTTGTTGTACGGGCCCCAGTTGACCCAGCCACGCCACACGTCGACAACGTTGCCGCCGGCGACGGCGCCCGCGATCTGCTCGGCGGTTTCGATGGGGGTTTCCGGTGCGGTGATGACGGACACAGTGGTCCCCTCTCCACGCGAGCACGACCCCTACACCGACCGGCTGATCCAGCCGAGGGCCCGTGCTCCACTACGTTCAGTGTCCGACCCCTCACGCTTCGCAGCAACGCCCCGAAAGGGTGAATCGGGCCGACACGCACGCACCTGGACGATCGTGACTTCCGCGCCATGGTACGGACCGGCAGGTCAGACGGCCTCCACCCGTGCCCGGCAAGTCGGCCGCGCTCTCGGTGACTTGCCGGGCCAGGCTCCGGTCAAGGGAGCGCGCGACCCGGCCCGCTGCCCGGCGGAACGGCTGCCGGACAGCGGGCCGCGGTCAGGACGACCGGACGGTCACGGGGTGCAGGAACACGGGGAGCCGGCGGTCACGCGGACGTCGTCGATGACGGGCCCGTAGGCGCCGGAGACGGTGCTGGCGAACCCGAGGGTCGTCGTCGGCGCGTTGGCCACGAAGGTCACCTGCCGTTGGACGTAGCCCATGGCCGCGCGGGTCTTGCCCGTGGAGTCGAACGAGAAGTCCTGGAAGTTCTGTCCGTCGATCAGGACCTTGCCCGTCTTCACCGCCGGACTGCCCTCGGGGTTGGCGGCCAGCGCATAGGTGACCGTGTACGTCCGCCCCACGATCGTGGAGAAGCTCTGTGCGACGGAGCCCGTCTGACCGGCGTTCAGATCGACGGACTGGTCGCCTTCGGCCGCCTGCCAGAACCCGGCGCCGATCAGGTCCACTCCCCCGGACGTGACCTGCCACGGTCCGATCGACTGTCCACTGGTGAGGGTGGTGAACGAGTTCGCCGGCGCGGTGGGGTACTCGAAACTGCCGTCGTCGAACCTGCTCACGGCCGCCGCGGACGGGGCGGCCCACGCCGCACCCGGACCGGCCGTGAGGAGTCCCGCCGCGATTACGGCGACGGCCAAGGAACGCGCAACTGCCATGTGTACCTCCTGAAGGGGGGTGAGTGCACTGTCCTGCCCCGTCAGCCTTTCGGCACGCAGGAGGGGGTGAGAAGGCGTGCGCCGGGGTGTGCAGGAGTGATCAAGCAGAGCGCAGGGACCGTGCACACGCCGGAACGCTCCGACGAGCCGGTCCGGTCCGGTGTGAACGATCCACCGCGGCCACCAAGGGTCCGTTTCGTGGGGGGCCGTCCCGAGTCAGAGGTGTTCCTCGACCATAGCGACCAGACGCACGGCTTCGTCCTCGTCGTGGTCGCCGACGGTGAGGGAGCGCTCTGCGGCGCCGCGGTAGGCGGCCCGTCCGGGGGTCGGGTCGTCGACGAGGTGGACGAGCGGGCGGACCGCACGCTCCGGACGTTGGCCGAGCAGGGGCGCGAGCACGACGGCGGCGACTTTCATGGCCGTCCCGACCTCACCCGCGAAGCTGGAGCGCACCAGCCGGGCCGGGCCCCAGGTCACGTAGGCGAGGTTCGGGTTGTCGGTGGTGGCGACGATGCCGAGGAGTTCGTTGGCGCGCCGCTGCTGGGCGTTGGACCGCCTGAAGGTGAACCCGTCCGCCATCCCGGGGTCGTCGAACGCGATGGCGTCCGCGGGCGCGCCGGGCACGGCGGTGTTGATGACGACGGGGCGCCCGGCCGCCCGGAGCAGCGGGGCGAGCCCGGTGACGAGCAGGTACTTGCTCAGGAAGAACAGCACCCAGGACGCCTCGTGCCCCTCGGTCGTGACCTGGCGGCGTTGCCGGATGTAGGAAGCGGCGAGGATCAGTGCGTCGATGTGCTGGTGGTGCGTCGCCAGGTGGTCGACCACGCGGCGGCCGTCACCCAGGGAGGACAGGTCGGCCGCGAGGAACTCGGCCCGCGTCGTGGCCGACGGGTCCCCGCCGGCCACGCCCGAGACCAGTGCCTCGAACTTTCCGCGGCTGCGCCCGACGACTACGACGCGGTCGCCCGCGGTGAGGAAGTGACGCGCCAGCGCGGCGCCCATTCCGTCGGTGCCTCCCGTGATCACGATCGTCTTCATGCCGGCCCACCCCTCCGTAACGGAACACGTGTTCCGGAACACCGTAGCAGCAAGCGGAACAGCTGTTCCGAATCGCTATAGTGAGGGGATGACAGGGGAACGGAGACAACGGCGGGACGCGGCGGCCAACAGGGAGCGCATCCTCATCGCTGCGCAGGACGCCTTCCGTAGCAGCGGCATGACCGTGGACATGCGGGCCGTCGCCGCGGCGGCCGGTGTCGGCATCGGGACCCTGTACCGGCACTTCCCCACCCGCGAGGACCTCGTACGGGCCGTCACCGGCACCGACCTCGCCGCACTCGCCGGGGGTGCGCTGCCCCCGCACGTCTCCGCGATCGACGGTCTGCACGCCTTCTTCGGAACGGCGATCGTCCACCTCGCCACCAACAAGGCGCTGGTCGACCTCCTCACGGACGGATCGCCGTCGGATGAGGACCTCGAACGCTGCCTCCTCCATCTGACCGCGATCGGCCAGGACGCCGTGGACCGTTCCCGCGCTGATCACACCCTCGCGGCTGACGTGACCGCCCACGACATCGCCTACCGCCTCCTGGCTCTCATCCGCATCGTGCAACTGATGCCCGACGCCGGGCCGGAGGCGATCGAGCACCAAGTGGGCCTCACCCTGCGCGGCTTGGCCTCGCACTGAGGCTCCGGCGACGGCCCGGTGCGGTGCGGTGGGCAGCGCGGGTGCGCACCGGGCCGCTCGCCCTCGGCTGCGTTCCCTACCGGAAGGCGGACAGGCCCGTCATGGCCTGACCGATGACGAGCTTGTGCATCTCGGGGGTGCCCTCGTACGTCAGCACGGATTCGAGGTTGGCCATGTGCCGGATCACCGGGTACTCCAGGGAGATCCCGTTGGCGCCCAGGACGGTGCGCGCGGTGCGGCAGATGTCCAGGGCCTTGTTCACGTTGTTGAGCTTGCCCATGCTGACCTGTTCGGGCCGCAGCCCCGGACCGTCCTTGCGCCGGCCCAGGTGCAGGGCGAGCAGGGTGCCGCAGGTCAGCTCCACCGCCATCTCGGCCAACTTCTCCTGCGTGAGCTGGAAGCCCGCGATCGGCTTGCCGAACTGCGCACGCTGCCCCGCGTACTCCAGGGCCGCGTGGAGGGAACTGCGGGCGGCTCCCATCGCGCCCCAGACGATGCCGTAGCGCGCCTCGTTCAGACAGGACAGCGGGCCGCGCAGCCCCCGTACCTCGGGCAGCACCGCGTCGGCCGGCAACCGGACCCCGTCCAGGACGAGTTCGCTGGTGACCGATGCCCGCAGCGACAGCTTGTGCTTGATCAGCGGGGCGGAGAACCCGGGGCTGTCGGTCGGCACCACGAAGCCGCGCACGCCCTCCTCGGTCCGGGCCCACACCACCGCCACGTCGGCGACGGAACCGTTGGTGATCCACATCTTGCGGCCGTCGAGGACCCAGTCGCCGCCGTCCCGTACGGCACGGGTGCGCATGCCGGCCGGGTCGGAGCCGTGGTCGGGCTCGGTCAGGCCGAAGCACCCGATGGCCTCGCCCGCGGCCATCGACGGCAGCCACCGCTGCTTCTGCTCCTCGCTGCCGTGCTTCCAGATCGCGTACATCGCCAACGAGCCCTGGACGCTGACCAGTGAGCGGATGCCCGAGTCGCTGGCCTCCAGCTCCAGACAGGCGAGGCCGTAGTCGACGGCGCTCATCCCCGCACAGCCGTAACCCTCCAGGTGCATGCCGAGCAGGCCGAGGCCACCGAACTCCTTGGCCAGCTCACGGATGGCGGGCAGTTCGCCCTTCTCGAACCATTCGGCGACGTAGGGGTCAACGGCGGAGTCGCAGACCTGCCGGACGGCCGCCCGGACCGCCTTCTCCTCGGGACTGAGCAGATCGTCGATGCCGGCCAGGTCGAGCGGATCGCTCGTGACGCGTGCGGGGTCGGATGCGGTGGACATGGGTCCTGCCTTTCGGATGCGGGGCTGGGGCTACTCGTCGTCCGGGGACGAGGGGTACGCGGGGCCGGCGGCCCGACCGGTCAGCTGCCGGTGGGAAGTGGCTCGTCGTCCGGCCCGGAGAGCCAGGCGCGGACCGCCGTGCCGTGCTCGTCCAACCGAGGCGGTGGCGAAGCCTCCTGGACCAGGCCGGTGGAGTACGTGACCGGGTGCCGGGGCGCGGGTGTCCCCCCGCCGGCCGGAGTCACGGTGGGCGACAGCTCCAGTTCCTCGGCGAGTGCGAACCCGTCGGCGACCGTGCCGACCTTCCCCGCCGGGACCCCCGCCTCGGTGAGCCGCGCCTGCCAGTCGGAACCGTCCCCGTGCGCCAGACGCCGCTCCAGGGCCACCACCAGGTGCTCACGGTGGGCGACCCGCCCGGCGTTGGTGGCGAACCGCTCGTCCTGCGCCAGCTCCGCGGCGCCGAGCGCGGCGGCCAGCCGGGCGAACTGGCCGTCGTTGCCGCAGGCTACCGCCAGCAACCCGTCACGACAGCGGAGCATCTCGTAGGGGGCGATGGAGGGATGACGATTGCCCATCCGCCCGGGCGGCAGGCCGGTCTCCAGGTAGCCCTGGGCCTGGTTCACCAGGGAGCCCAACAGGCTGGACAGCAGAGTGACCTCCACCCGGCAGCCGCGTCCGGTCCGGGCCCGCGCCGCCAGCGCGGCCAACACGCCGATCACGGCGTCCTTGCCGGTCAGCACGTCGACCAGGGCGACCCCGACCTTCGTCGGTTCGCCGTCGGTCCCGCCGGTGATGCTCATCAGACCGCCGACGGCCTGGACGACGAAGTCGTAGCCCGGCAGTCCGGCCCCCGCGCCACCGCCGAACCCGGTGATCGAGCAGTACACGACGCCGGGGTTGACGGCGGACACCTGCTCGTAGCCGAGGCCCAGGCGCTCCAGGGAGCCGGTGCGGAAGTTCTCCACCACGACGTCCGCACGGTGGGCCAACTCCTGCCCGAGGGCGCGGTCGGCGTCGTCGGTCAGGTCGAGGGCGACGCCCAGCTTGGAACGGTTGACGCTCTCGAAGTACGTCGTGGACGTCGCCGACCAGGGCGGTCCCCAGGACCGGGTGTCGTCCCCGGAACCGGGCCGCTCCACCTTGACGACGGTCGCACCCAGATCGGCCAGGGTCATGGTGCACAGCGGCCCGGCCAGCACCCGGCTGAAGTCCGCGACCAACACACCGTCCAGAGGTCCGTTCATGCGCCGCCTCCCCTGGTTGCGGCGGACGCGGAACGCGGTACGCCGTCCAACCGTCGGACCACGCCCCAGGGGTTGTCGTCGCGCAGCGCCTCGGGCAGCGCGGCCCGAGGCGCGTTCTGGTAGGTGACCGGACGGGTGAAGCGGTCCAGCGCGCCCGCACCGACGCTGGTGGCGTCCGGCCTGCTGGTCGCGGGCCAGGGACCACCGTGCTGCTGCGCCCAGGAGGTCGCCACCCCGGTCGGCCAGCCGTCGACGACCACCCGCCCGGACCGTCCCGCCAGCCGCTCCACGAGCCACGGCAGGTCGGGATCGGCCGGTCCTGCCGAGATCACCGAAGCGGCCAGGGACGGCTGGAGTGCGGCCAGCGCCTCCCGTAGACCGGCCACGCCGTGGTACTCCACGACCAGGGCCACCGGGCCGAAGCACTCCTCCAGTAGCCGGGAGCCGGCGCGTAGGGCCCGCGCGGGTGCGGTGAGTACCGTCGGCGCGGCGGTGAACCCCTCTGCGGACGGTGGTACGGAGGCCAACGGCTCGGCCCCCGCGGTCACCAGGTCGGCGATCCCCCGCCGACAGGCCGCCGCGATCTCCGCGGTCAACAGCCAACCGGGCCGCACGCCGTTCAGGGCCGTGGCGACCGCGGTCGCGGCGCCGCTGCCCGCGGGGGCCAGCAGCAGACCGGGCTTGGTGCAGAACTGGCCCTGCCCCAGGGTGAAGGACTCGGTGAAGCCCTGCGCCGCGGCGGTCAGCCGGGCCGGGTCCGCAGCGGTGGCGGGCGTGAGGACCGCCGGGTTGACGGTCCCCATCTCGGCGAAGACGGGCACGGGCACCGGGCGGCGGGCAGCTCGTTCGACCAATGCCATGCCACCGCGCTGCGATCCGGTGAAGGCCACGGCCGTCACCTCGGGCGCGTCCACGAGGGCGAGTCCCGCGTCGAAGCCGGTGACCAGTGCCCAGGCCCCCGCCGGTGCGCCGGCGGCGCGCAACGCGTCCGAGACCAGCGCACCGAGTCGGGCACTCAGCCGGGGATGCGCGGGATGCGCCTTGACCAGGACGGGGCACCCGGCGGCCAGGGCGGACGCGGTGTCGTGCCCGACGACCCCGAACGCGAACGGGAAGTTGCTGGCGCCGAAGACCGCCACCGGGCCGAGCGGCCGGTTGACGCGCCGCAACTCCACCGAGCCGGTCGTGGGCGGCCCGTCGATCCGGATGCCGAGCCAGCCGCCCTCCACGGCGACCGATCCGTAGCAGCGCAGCTGTGCGGCCGTGCGACCCACCTCACCGTGCAACCGGTCCGGGCCCAGCGCGGTTTCGGCGTCGGCGAGCGCGGTCAACTCGTCGGCGTGCTCCACCAGGGAGTCCGCGACGGCGCCGAGCCATGCCGCCCGTACCGCGGGGGCGCGGGAGGCGACCTCGTCCGCGTCCCGCGCGGCGGTGGCGAGGAGGGCGGACAGCTCCGCGGGCGTGGTGGCCGACGGCCCGACGGTCGCGGCGCCGGTGCGCGGGTCACGGCTCGCCTCGGCCCCGGGTTCCGCGGCGGGCCGCGTCTCGGCAGGGGGGACAGCTGCGGACATCGGGGACGTCCTTCCGTCGGCGGGTCGCTGGTCCTTCGCAAGCTATGCGCGACCGGGTCTGGAAGTCCTTGTACGTTTCATCCGACAATGGTCGGACCCTGTGCGAACCGCACGTCCTTCGACACCGGGAGGGCCCGTGCCCGCGCTCGACGACCTCGTACGGCTGCTGGGCGCCGACCTCGCACCGGTCACCCCGGCGGTTCCGCCTCCGCTGGACATCACCGGCGTCCACGTCAGCGAGCTGACCGACCCGACGCCGTATCTCGCCGGCGGGGAGCTCCTGCTCACCACCGGTATGGGGCTCACCAACCAGACGGCGCAGGCCCGGGCGTACACCGCGCGGCTGGTGGCCCGCGGGGTCGCCGCGCTCGGCATCGGTCTCGGGCCCGTGCACGCCCGCGTCCCCGAGACCCTCGTCCGGGCGTGCGAGGCGGTCGGGCTCCCGCTGTGCGCCGTCCCCGCGCCCACTCCCTTCCTCACCATCGCGCGCACCTACTGGTCGCTGACCGCCGCTGCCGGGCAGGAGGAACTCACCGCCGCCCTCGGCGCCCACCGTGAACTCGTCCGCTCAGCCGCCGGGCCGGACCCCGTGCGCGCCGTGGTGCGCACCCTGGCCGCCGCCGTGGAGGGCTGGGCCGCCCAGCTCACCCCGCAGGGCGAGGTGCGGGCGGTCTGGCCGCGCGAGTACCGTTCGAGCGCCCGGCGGATCGCGGCGGAGGTCGCTCGGCTGCGCGTGGCGGGCCCGCACTCCTCCGCGACGTTCCCGCTGGGCGACGACGACGTCGTACTCCATCCGCTGACCGGCCGCGGACCGCTGAGCGGCTTCGTCGCCACCGGCTGCCCCCGGCCGATGACGGCCCCCGACCGGCAGCTCGTCCTGACCGCGTGCGCGCTGCTCGCCCTCCAGGGCGAACAGCGGCGGCGGGGTGTGGCGGCGGCCCGTACCGCGCGGGCCTGTGTGGCCCGACTGGTACTGAGCGGTCACCTCGACGCCGCCCGGTCCCTGGGCGCCGACCTCGGTCTGCCGGCGATCGCCCCCCGGGTCCGGTTGTTCGCCGTGGCGGGGCTGACCGACGGTACCGACGAGGCGCTCGACGCACTCGAACCGGCGGTCGGCGGCGGCCACCAGCTGCTGGCCGTCGCCGAACCGGACGCGGTCTGGGCCCTGGCCGAACCTCATGACGCGGAGGCGGTACGGGGGGCGCTACAGCGGTTGACGGCGGAACGGTTCCCCGGTGCCCGAGCCGTTCTCGGCGCCCCGGCTTCCGTGGCCGAACTGCACCGGCAACTGCCGGCGCTCAGCCGAACCCTGGCCACGGTCCCGCCGGGCGTCCTGCGCGACCTGGCTGCTAACGGAACGCCCACGGCCCCTTCGCTGGACCCGATCCTCGGCTACCGGCGTGCCGATCTGGTGGGTGCCGTCGCCGCCTATCTGCGGCACCGGGGCCACTGGGAGCGTGCCGCAGCCGACCTCGGAGTGCACCGCAACACCCTGCGGCACCGCATCGCGACCGCGACCCGGCTGATGGGCGCGGACCTCGACGACCCGGACACGGCGAGCCGGATCTGGCTGCGTCTGCGGGAGAACGGCCTGGCCTGACCGGCCGAGCCGGGGACCGACGCCGGTGGCGCACCCGGCCGACGGAACCGCTCCACCGGCTGCACGCTGGGGAGTGGGTATCCGGCCCGGTGGTAGACAGGACCCGAGACGCCCGTCCGGCCCGCACCGCGGTCGGTGGACGTCAGGCGGACGGGGCCGGGACTGATGGAGCTGCCCTGGAATTGCTGTTCAAGGGTTTCTTGGGAGTCCATCTCATGCAGCGAAATGATTCTTCCCGAACCATCGTGGTGGCGGGCGGGACCGACGGAACGGCTCGGGGCGGCGGACCGCTTCGCCTTCGTCCGGGCCGATCTCAGTTCGATCGCGGCGGTGCGCAAGGTGATCCGGTACGTCTGTGCAGCGCACCCCGTCATCGACGCCCTGGTGCTCACGGCGAACCGTCAGAACCTCACGCGCGCGGAGTTCGCGGAGGGCATCGAGTCCACCCTCTCCCTGTACTACCTGAGCCGTTACCTGCTCGGCCACGGGTTCGCCGAGCAGTTCGACGCCGCGGCCGACCTGGTGATCATCAACGTGGCCGGTCCCGGCATCAAGGCGGGTTCGGTCGTGTGGGACGACATCCAGCTCAGCGGCAGGTACTCCACCCTGCGTGCCCAACTCCAGGCAGGGCGGGCCAACGACCTCCTCGCGGTGGCGTTCGCGGAGAACCCTTCGAGCAAGGCCACGTACGTGCTCTACCACCCGGGTTTCACCCGGACGGATGCGATCAACCAGTTCAACCAGCCCGTGCGCGCTCGTGAAGGCGTACGCCAAGGTGGGCGCCAAGTCGGTCGCCGAATCCGCCGCGCCGATGATCAAGTGGATCGAGAACCCTCCGGCCAAGCGCCTCACCGTGGACGACCGGGGCGAACCGGTGGACCTCAGCCTCAAGGCGTTCGACAAGGGCGACGCGTCCCGACTCGTCGGGGTCACCGAGGAACTGCTCAGGGGCCGGTGAATGCCCGTCGCACCCCTAGCGGCCCGGTCAGGCGTCCACCGTGAGCGGGCCCGTCGGAACCGCGCAGCAGAGCAGGGCGTGGCCAGGGGGGACCGGCAGCCCCGGGGGGATCAGATGGGCACGGTCGCCGTCGACGGGTTGCAGGCAGGTGCCGCAGGCTCCGGCCCGGCAGGCGGAGGGAAGGCGGACTCCGGCGGACTCCCCCAGGTCCAAGAGGGTGCCGTCGTCGGCCGTCCAGGTCGACTCCACCCCGCTAGCCGCGAAGCGGACGGTGAACGGCCCCGGCGCCGGGGGCGGTTGGTCGGTCAGCGGTACGTCCACCGGTGAGAAGAAGTGCTCGTCGGTGATGGCACCGGCCGCGAGCCCCGCGGCGAGCAGGCCGGCGCGGGCCGCCTTCACGAACGCGGCGGGTCCGCACAGGTACGCCTCCCCTTCGGGGTCGGCGGCGAGTTCCGCGTAGTCGGCCTCGGTGGGGCGGCCGTGCCGGGCGTCGGGCGGCAACGGGCCGTGGGCGGTGACGTGGAGCCGCCCGGTGCCGCGGGTCAATCGGCCGAGGAGGACGCGCACGTGCGCCCACAGGGGTGCGTCATCGGCCGTACGGACCACGTTGAGCACGGTGACCGGTCGGTCGGGAGCGGTCGCCGCCAGCCAGCGCAGGATCGACGGCACGGGGGTGACGCCCACGCCCGCCACCGCCAGGAACAGCGGTCTGGACGGGTCCGTCGACACCAGCGGGGAGCCGTACGGTCCGGAGATCCGCAGGGGCGCGCCGACCCGGAGGGCGTGGACGAGCGGGGAGATGCGGCCGTCGGGCACGCGCTTCACGCTGATGGCGGGTGCGCCCGGGTCGGTGCCGGTGAGGGTGTAGCTGCGCCAGGCCGGGCCCCGTTCGTCGGCGAGGTGGATGCGCAGGTGCTGGCCGGGGGCGGCGCCCAGACCGGCGGGGTCGTGCAGCCGCACGGTGGTGACCGTGGGGCTTTCCGTCCGTAGCTCGGTCACGGTGGCGTAGCGGGGCCAGTCGGGTTGGGGGGCGGGCAGGGTACGGGGGTCGGCGGGGGCGTCGAGCACGGTGAGGACGTCGTCCTCGGCGACCGGGCCGCCCTTGACGACCCGTGCGTAGACCCCGCAGTACAGGTGTCCGAACCGGGAGGCGAGCAGCACCGGAACGTTGAGGTCCCGTAGGCCGGTGTCCGGGTTGACGGTGGTGGCACGGCAGCGGTCGGTCGCCTGGATGATCTCCAGTTCCGCTCCGCCCAGGGCGACGCGTCGCCCCACGAGGGCGAACTCCTGCCAGGGGCCGAGCCCTTCGAGGTAGAGGTTGGCCCGGAACCTGCGGTGGTCGACCGGGACACCGGCCGATGCGCTCAGGGCGCGGACGGTGTCCAGGTTGATGAGCGAGATCGCCGCTGACGGCCAGTCCCACAGGGAGACTCCCGGGGCGTCGGTGGCGACCGGACCGTTCGGGCCGTCGGGGAACCAGGTGCGCAGGGTGGCGTCGGCCCGCTCGATGTCGTGGGGCCGGGGCAGCCCGTCGTGGAGCCGGAGGGTGATGTCGTCGCCGGCGGGTGCGGTGATGCGCAGCACGGAGGTGCCTTGGGTGCCTTCGGTGAGGGTGAGGGCGTAGCGGGCGAGGGAGGCGTTCTTGAGGAGGCGGAGGAACGCGGTGCTGTCGGTCCAGCCGGAGTGCTTGCGCACCGTGAGGGTTCCGTTGCGCAGGCCGATCACGCGGTCCAGGGGCAGCCCCTGCCCCGGGGTGAGGAGCACCCGGGGCAGGGGACGGCCGGCCATGGCCTTCACGGGGTAGCGGACGATGCCGGCCAGGCGTGCCGTGAGTCCCCGGTACGGGGCGGGTGGGCCCTGCGGCGGTGTCGGTGGTGCGGTCACAGGTGGATCCAGGTGTCGGGTGTCGCGGTGCAGGGCCCGCCGGGGTGGAGCCGTAGACGGGCGGACGCGACGTCGATGCTGACCGTGAGCAGGGTGCGCCACTGGAGCTGGAAGGGGAGGCCGTCCTGCGGGTGGCAGCACACGGGGGCGCCGTCGCTGTCGTGGGCGCGGAGGAGGTCCACCCAGCGTTGGGGGTCGGGGTCGGCCAGGAGGGTGCGGTGGGCGTGCAGGTGGGCGTAGCGGGGGTGGGTGCTGGCGCCGGGTGGGGTGTTCTCGCCGAGGGCGAGTGCGGGGTCGAGGAAGTGGTTGGTGTGGAGGAGGTAGCCGTCGGTGTCCGGGCGGACGACGGCGACGCCCGCCGGGCAGACCTCGATGCTCGCTGCGTCGGCGTGCCGCCCGTCGTGGGTGACGACGGTGAGCACGGTCGATGCGGTGACCCGTGCGGAGCGGGCGATGTCGACGGCCTCGGCGACGGTGGTCGCCCGCTCCAGGATCCTGCGGGCGACCACATGGACGGGGACGCCGATGCCGTCGCCGTCCGCGCGGTGGCTGAGGATGTTGAAGTGGACGCCCAGACCTGCGTCGTTGACGCCGATCTTGGCGAGTGCGCCGGCCTCGGTGAAGGTCCGCACGGTGGGGCCCGGTGCGTCGGTGCGGTGCCGGGTGAGGGTCCGGGCGAACGCCATCTCGTCGTGCCAGTCCCAGGTCTGGATGGTGTGCGGGGCTCCCGGGCCGCCGAGGTGGACGGCGGTGGAGCACTCGCCTTCGGCGGTCGCACCGACCGTGGCGAGGATCTCGGTGCGGGCGTTGAGCATGGCCAGTTCCCATACGGGCAGCCCCGCGCCGGCGGCGGTCGCGACGAGTTCGGCGTGCAGTTCGGGGGCCCAGCGGGCGATCTCCTCGCTGGCTTGTTCGCCGTGCGGTCGCAGGTCGTGCGGGGCGACGTCGACGGCGGTGAACAGTTCGCGGTAGGCGACGGCGGCGGCCCGGATGCGGTGCCCGTGGGTCCGGCCGAAGGTGCGGCCCCGGCGGGCGGGGTCCGGGTCGTCGGAGTGGAACGTCGGCAGGGTCGCCACGGTGGCGGGCCGGCCGGGGCCGGGCAGGGGGCCGCCGGGGGGAGTGACTGCGGCACGGGTCATCGGACGCTGCTCAGGATCGCGTCCCACATGACCTCGGAGGCGACCGCTCCCAGGGCGACGGAGGTCATCGTGTCCTGCCCGGTGCGCAGGGGGTTGCGCGGGAGGTCGACCTCGTCGGTGGTGAGCGTGAAGAGGGTGTCTCCGTCCAGGTTGGTGTGGAACGGCTGGATGCCGCGGTGCATGGAGCTGTGGACCTGGCGGCCGAAGTAGGCGAGTTCGCGGTCGTCGAGACGGACGTTGGTGACGAGGACGGAGATCGTGGTGTTGCCCGGCATGGTGGTGGGGGCGCTGGTCGGGTCCTTCGCGAACGCCTCCGCGTAGTCGAGTTGCGGGAGGTTCCGGGTGCCGGTCGCGGCGTCGTAGTTGCCGCGGAGCACGGTGCCGTCGCGGTCGACGATGACGCCCACCGCGTTGATCACGGTCGCGGCGAGGATGCGGATGTCCCCGATCTGGCGGAACGCCGCGCCCTGGCCGGCGAATTCGGTGCGGGAGTACTCGACCTTCCCGACGGAGGCGCTGGCCCCGGCCCCGCAGCGGCCGACGGGGAACTCGCCGTGTCGGGCGGCGCGCATCGCGGCCCGGCCCAGGGCGGCGTCCGGGGTGACGGCGTTGTCCCGGGCGCTGTAGTCGTAGATGATCGCCCCGGCCACGCACTTGAGCTGGTCCCAGTTGACGTCGTTGCCGACCCGGGTGAGGAGTTCGCCCGCGACTCCGGGGGCGGCGCCGAGACCGTACAGGGAGCCGCCGGCCAGGCAGACGGCGTGGGCGAAGGAGTCGGCGCCGTAGGTGAGGCCAATGGCGCCGCCGCGGGCGTCGATGGACATCCGGGCACCGGCCGGGACGTGGACGACGGTGACCCCGGTGGGGCCCTCGCTGTACTCGGCGGTGCCGACCTCGACGCCGGGGAAGTCGTAGGTCACCGTCCGCTCGCCGCGGCTGGGGCGCGGCACGGGGTTGACGTCCTCGTTGCCCCGGCAGGGGCCGAAGGCGGGGACGCCCGTCAGGTGGTGCTCGGGCTCGGGGGTGTGGGGCGAGGTGTTCACAGGTTCTCCAGGAGGGTGCGGGAGTAGGGGTGTTCGGGTGTGTTCCAGAAGCGGGCGGTGTCCGCGAGTTCGACGATCCGGCCGCTGTGCATCACGGCGATGCGGTCGGCGGCGTAGCGGACGGCTGCGAGGTCGTGGGAGATGAACAGGGCTCCGAAGCCGTGTTCGTGTTGGAGGTCGCGGATCAGGTTGAGGGTCTGGGCCTGCACGGACACGTCGAGGGCGCTGACGGCCTCGTCGAAGACGATGAACCGGGGCCGGGTGATCAGTGACCGGGCGATGGCGACCCGCTGGCGTTGACCGCCGGAGAGTTCGTGGGGGAGACGGTCGGCGAACCGTTCGGGGAGTCCGACCTGGTCGAGGAGGCCGGCCACGGCGCGGTGGTGCGCGCGCAGTCGGGTGCGGGTGGCGGCGGCGAGGGGTTCGGCGACGCTGTCGCCGACGGTGAGCCGGGGGTTGAGGGACCAGTGCGGGTTCTGGAGCACGGCTTGGATGGGTCCGGCCCGGCCCCGGCGGCCGTGAGGTGCGCCGAGGAACCTGACGGTTCCGGAGGTGGGGCGCCGCAGTCCCAGCGCGATCGCGCCGGTGGTGGACTTGCCGGAGCCGGACTCCCCGACCAGTCCCAGGGTCTGTCCCGCGGCGATCGTGAAGCCGACCCGGTCCATCGCGGTGACCGGGGTGCCGCCCCGGTGACGGGCGGCGAAGACGACGGAGACGGCGTCGAGTTCGAGGACGGGGGTGTCCGGTGCGTCCGGTTCGGGGGGCGGGGGCGTGTCGTTCACGGGGCCGTCTCCAGGTGCGCGGACGGGTGGGCAGCAGGGGTGCGTTCCTCGTCGAGGACGTGGTGGCACAGGAGCGTGCGGTCGCCGCGGGTGACCGGCGCGGGCCGTTCGGCGCGGCACCCGTCGGTGGCCGACGGACAGCGCGGGGCGAAGGCGCAGCCGGTGGCCGCGCCGGAGAGTACGGGCGGCGCTCCGATGATGGACCGCAGTCGGTCGCCGTCGACGGCGCGCGCCGGGTCGGTGGCGGCGAGCGCGGCGGTGTAGGGGTGGCGGGGCGCGCCGAGCACGTGCGTGGTGGGGCCGTCCTCGACGATGCGACCGCCGTACATGACGGCGACCCGGCCGCACCAGCGGGCGACGCCGCCGAGGTCGTGGCTGAGCCAGACGAGGGTGGTGCCGTGTTCGTCGGCGAGGGTGAACAGCAGGCGCAGTACGTCCTGGCGGACCTGCGCGTCGAGGGCGGCGGTGGGTTCGTCGGCGATGAGCACGGCCGGGTTGCGTGCCATGGCCATGGCGATGATGACGCGTTGGGCCATGCCGCCGGAGATCTCGTGGGGGTAGAGCGTCAGGACGCGTTCGGGGTCCTTGATGCGTACTTGTTCCAGCCGTCGGACGAGGTCGGCGCGGTTCTTGCGGTCGGCCCGCGGCGCCCGTTCGGTACCGTCGGTGCGCAGGGCGAGGGCGAGTTGCCTTCCGATGCGCAGGGTCGGGTCGAGTGCGCCGACGGGGTCCTGGGGGATGAAGCCGAGGCGTTCGCGGCGGAGTCGGGCGAGCTGGTCGCGCGGCAGGTCGAGCACGGACCGGCCGTCCACGAGGACCCTGCCGCGGGGGTAGTGCGTCGTGCTGGGCAACAGCCTGCCGATCAGGAGCCCGAGGGTCGACTTCCCGGAGCCGGACTCGCCGACGATCCCGACGTGCCCCCCGGGTTCGACCGCGAGGCTCACGCCGTCCAGGGCCCGTACGGTGCGCTGGGGGGTTCGGTACTCGGCGACGACGTCGTCGATCAGGACGATGGGTGTCATATCAGCGCCCTCGTTTCTCTGGGTTCGAAGTGGTCGCGCAGGCTGTCCCCGATGAGGTTGATGGAGACGATGGCGGCGACCAGGACCGTGCCGGGGGCGATGATCAGCCAGGGGGCGTTGACCAGGTAGAGGCTGCCTTCCTGGATGAGGAGTCCGAGGGAGGCGTCGGGCAGTTGGACCCCGTAGCCGAGGAAGCCGAGGCCGCCCTCGACGAGGATGCCGATCGACAGGGCGTAGGTGCCCTGGACGGCGATGGTGCCGGACACGTTGGTGAGGATGTGGCGGCGCATGAGGGTGAGCGGGGGCACTCCGCTGATGCGGGCCGCGACGACGAAGTCCCGGCGGGCGACGGCCCGGGCGGCGGTGGCGACCATGCGGGTCATGAGCGGGACGGTGACCAGGACGGTGCTGGCGAGGGCTGCGGACCGGCCGGGGCCGAGCACCGCCGAGACCAGGACGGCGAGCACGATGGACGGGAAGGCGTACAGGACGTCGGAGAGTCGGGAGACGGTTTCGGCGGTCCGTCCGCCCCGGTAGCCGGCGAGGATGCCGAGGGCGGTGCTGATGGCCGCTGCGGTGAGCACGGCGAGCGAGGACAGCAGCAGGGTCGTTCCGATGCCCTGGAGGAGTCGCGGGAGCAGGGAACGGCCGAGGTTGTCCGTGCCGAGGGGTGCTTCGGCGCCGGGCGGGGTGAGTCGCCGTCCGACGGTGCTCCCGGGGTCGCCGCCGAGGCCGAACAGATGGCTCAGCAGGGTCGCGACGACGAGGAGGAGCAGCGTCCACAGGGCCACGCGGAACAGTCCGTCGAAGGAGCGCGGGGCGAGCACCGATCGCAGGCGGCTGAGGATCCGGCGTGTGCGGGGTGCGGGGGCGCTCTCGACGGTCGGGCCGGGGGGCGGGTGTGCGGAGGCGGTGGGCTCGTGGCCCTGCGGGGTGGTGGCGCTCATGTGGCGGTGCTCCCGGCCTGGTTGCTGATCCGCGGGTCGATGATTCCGCAGACGATGTCGACGAGGACGTTGACGACGATGAACACGGTCGCCGCGAGCAGCACCCCCGCCTGCACGATCGCGTAGTCGCGGCGGTCGAGGCCGTCCACGAGGAAGGAGCCGAGTCCCGGGGTGTTGAAGAGCCGCTCCACGATGACGGCGCCGCCCAGGAGGTAGGCGGTGAGGGTGGCGAGCAGGGTGAGGACGGGGATGGAGGCGTTGCGCAGGACGTGGTGGCGCACGATGTGGGCGGTCGACTCGCCCCGGGCGATCGCGGCGGCGATGTGGGGTTCGACGAGGACCCCGAGGACGCTGTCCCGCGTGGTGCGGGCGACGGCCGCCGTGCAGAACACCGCGAGCACCGCGGCGGGCAGCGCCAGGGACAGCACGGATCGTAGGGGGCCCTGGTCCCAGGGGACGTAGGCCCCGACGGTCAGGCCGAGGCCGTACCGGGTGAACACGAAGACCACGAGGCTGCCGAGGACGAACTCGGGCAGGCTCAGTCCGAGGCTGCCCAGGAGCCGGCCCGTGCGTCCGCCGCCCGAGCCGCGGATTCCGGTGAGGACGCCGAGGGGGACGCCGATGAGGACGGTCACGCACAGGGCGAGGGCGGTGAGGGTGACGGTCGCGGGGAGCCGTTCGGCGAACTCCGAGGCCACCGGGGTCTGACTCGCCATCGAGATCCCGAAGTCGCCCCGCACCGCGTGGAGCAACCAGTGCACGTACTGCTCGGGGAGGGAGCCGTCGAGGCCGTACCGTTCGGCGGCGGCGTCCTTCTCGGCCCTGCTGGCCAGTGGGCCGAGCACCAGGTCGGAGTAGCGGCCGGGCATCGCGCGGACCGCCCCGAAGATCAGGATGGAGACGCCGGTGAGGGTGAGGGCGGCGACGCCGACGCGTCCCAGGGCCCAGCGGAAGTAGGTCATGACGGACTACTTGGCGCCGGGGATCGTGAACTCGGTGATGTTCCGCAGCAGGTTCCCGTATCCCTCGCGGGCGTGGAGGGTGGGGCTGACCTTGTCGGTGCGGTAGCCGACGACACCGGGCCGGGAGACCAGCGGCAGCATCTCGGCGTTGGTGTCGACCTTCTCGCACACCGCGCGCAGTGCGGCGTTCCGTTGGGCGCCCGGGGCCTGGGCGGACGCGGTGTCGATGAGGGCGTTCAGCTCGGTGTCGTTCTTGAGGAAGACGCTGGAGAAGCCGGCGACCGACGGGTTCCACCAGCGGGACACCATCGAGGCGTCGGCGTATCCGGCGAACCAGCCGATGGCGAGGTCGAAGTCGGGTTCCGCGCCGAAGACCCGTTCGCCGTACGTCGCGTCGTCGAACTTCTCGATCTTCACCTTGACCCCGGCGGCGGCGTACTGCTGCTGGACGACCTGGGCGATCTGGGCGAGTGCGGGCTCGGAGGTGTAGACGGCGATGCGCAGGGTGGTGCCCTCGGCGCCGGCGGCCTTCACGGCCGCCTCGGCGCCGGCCACGCCGGCCTTGGCGCCGGGTAGCGCGCCGGGCTCGCATCCGCCGGGCAGGGCGGACGGGGCGACCCCGGTCGGCCGGGACTGGCCGCCGAGTGCGTTGTCGGCGATCTGCTGTCGGTCGAGTGCGCTGTTGAGTGCGAACCTGACCTTCTGGTCGGCGAGCGGCGATTTCGGGTTCTGGGAGTTCTGGATCAGGTAGTAGAAGTCGCTGTACCGCTGGTTGACGACCTTGGCGTTCGGCGTTCCGGTCAGCTGGTCCATGGAGTCGACGTTGTTGAAGAACGCGAGTCCGGCGTTTCCGCTGCGGACGGCGGCGAGTCGGGCGGATTCCTGGGGGACGATCTCGACGCGCAGTTCGGAGACGCCGACCTTGTCGGCGAACCGGTACTTCGAATTGGGGGCGAACGTCCAGTGCCGGTCCTGCTTGTGCTCGCGGACGGTGAAGGGGCCGGTGCCGAGCATCTGCTTCTTGATGTCGAGTGAGCCGTTCTCGATTTCCTTCATGGGGAGCACGGAGGCGGGTGTGTTCGACAGCGCGGAGAGGAATGCGCCGTACGGCTTCTTCAGTTCGACCGTGACCTCGGCGGGACCGGTGGCCCGGACCGTCTTGATGGGGCCGAGCTGGGCGCCGTACGGGGCCTTGGAGGCGGCGAGGCGCTTGAGGCTGCCCACCACGTCGGCGGTGGTGACCTCGCGTCCGTGGGAGAACCTGGCCCCGTCACGGAGGGTGAACACGTAGGTCGTGGGGTCGGGTTGCGTCCAGGACTTGGCGAGCAGCGGCTTGATCTCGAAGCGGGCGCCTACGGTGACCAGCGGTTCGTAGACCAGGGAGCCGAGGGACCAGGAGCGGGCGCTGCCGGCGAGTTGGGGGTCGAGCCCGCCGGCCTCGACCGAGTCGTAGTCGACCTGGACGGTGAGCGGGCCGCGGCCTTTGACGCCCTTGTCGGCGACGGCGAGGTAGCCGGGGTGCTTGCCTGCATCCGCCGGGGCGTCGGGTTCCGGAGCGGCCGTACAGGCGGTGAGGGCCGTCGACAGGACGGCGGAACACACCATGACGGAGGAGGATCTTCGCACGGGTCATCTCCTTGCCAAACGAAGCCGGATCGTTCCGGCGTGCCGGAAAACTATGTCCGCCACAAGCCGGTGTCAATGCCACGCACAAGAAAAGATCTGACGATCCGAAAGGCCTCTTGAATTCCCCGAAACGGGCAGGGGTCTTTCGCGAACAACCATGGTCGGCTGTTCGCGAAAGACCCCTGAAGGAAAGGAACGCGATAACGAAATGAGTTTCTTACTGAATCCGGAGCGGGCGAGTGGAAGTCCGAATGTTGAGCTCTATGGGAACCGAACGAATGGTGCCCTCCGGTTCCTGTCGGGCGAGGATCTCGCATAGCAGGCGGGCGCATTCCGCACCGACCGAGCGGGGGCGGAGTTCGATGGAGGTGATCGGGGGGTCCGCCAACCGCATCGCGGAACTGTCCACGCAGGAGGCCAGCAGCAGGTCCTCCCCCACCGTGCGCCCGGCCGCACGCAGCTCCGGCAGGATCGCCGCCGCGGCCCCGTCGGCGGCGCAGACGATCGCGTCGACCTCGGGGCAGCGGACGAACATCCGACGGACTTCCGCTTGCAGCGCCTCGGGCGCGGAGCCGAACGGCGCCCGGTGGGTGAGGTCGGGTGCCCCCCGCTCGGCGCACCACCCGCTGTAGGTGGCGCACAGGGTGGTGGCCCATTCCCCGGTGGTGTCCGAGGCCAGGAACGCGACGCGGCGGGCCCCCCGTTCCCCGAGGTGGTCCAGGAGTTCCGTCAGGTGGGTGCGGTGGTCGGAGACGACGACCCCGGTGGATTCCTGGTCCCCGACGTACCGTTCCGCCGTCACGACGGGCAGACCGGAACTCATCAGCTGGTCGACCACCGGGTCCCCGGCGATCGGATCGCACAGCACCAGACCGTCGACCTGCGGGGCGCCGGGCCCGTGACCCAGGTGCCCCGCGGACATCAGGGTGACGTTGAGACTGGCCCTGGTCGCCTCCTCGATCACGCCGAACACGAAGGACATGTAGTACTCGGCGCTGGTCAGGAACTCCGGAATGTGCAGCCCGATCGTCTCCGTCACCGAGGTGCGCAGCGACCGGGCGTTGCGGTTGGGCGAGTACCCCAACTGCCGCGCCGCGGCGACCACCACCTCCCGGGTCGCCTCGGAGACCCGCCCGCGTCCGCGCAGCGCGTCGGAGGCGGTGGTCCTGGAGACCACCGCCAGGCGGGCCACGTCCGCGATGGTCGGGGCGGCGGGGGTGCCGGCCCGGGGTTCGCGGGTGTCCGGCGCCGCCTGGGGGCCGTACTGCATGTTCACCATCCGTGGGTCAGGGTGTCGTCCAGCGCGGACACGAACCGGTCCGCGCTGTCGGGGGTCAGGCACAGCGGGGGTTTGATCTTGAGGACGCACTGTCGGTCCGAGGTGGGCTGGACGATCACGCCCAGTTCGCGGAGCCGCTCGCAGATCGCGGCCGTCTCCTCGGTCGCGGGTTCGCGGGTGCTGCGGTCCCGGACGAACTCCACGCCGAGGTAGAGCCCGCTGCCGTGCACGGCGCCGATCAGCGGGTGGCGCTCCGCCAGCTCCTGGAGTCCGGCGCGCAGCCGGTCGCCGACGGTGCGGGCGTTGTCCTGGAGCTTCTCGTCCCGGAGCACGTCCAGGACGGTGAGTCCGACGACCGAACTCACCGGGCTGCCGCCCGCGGAGGAGAAGAAGTACCCCTGGGTCCGGTAGGCCGCGGCGATCTCACGGGTGGTGATGACCGCGCCCAGCGGATGACCGTTGCCCATCGCCTTGGCGACGGTGACGATGTCCGGTACGACGCCCTGCTGGTCGAAGCCCCAGAAGTGGTGACCGAGCCGTCCGTAGCCCACCTGGACCTCGTCGGCGACGCACAGCCCGCCGGCTGCACGGACCGCCGCGTACACCTGCTCCAGATAGCCCTCGGGCAGGGCCATTCCGCCGGCGTTCCCGTAGTAGGGCTCGCAGATGAACGCCCCCGGGGGGCGTCCGGACGCGGTCAGTGCCTCGATCGCCGCGACGGCCTCCGGCGCGTACCGCCCGGCCCCGGTTCCCCGGTGGACGCCCCGGTAGGCGTTGGGCGCGGGGAGGGCGTGCACCCAGTCGGGGCGGGAGGCGAGCGCACCGGGGTTGTCGGCGGTCGAGGTGGACACGGCGTCGCTGGCGTAGGTCCAGCCGTGGTACGCCTCGCCGATCGCGACGGTGTCCTGCCGTCCGGTGGCCGCCCAGGCCAGCCGGAGCGCGAGGTCCACGGCTTCGGAGCCGCTGTTGACCAGGAAGACCTGGTCGAGCGGGGCCGGGAGGAGTTCCGCGAGGCGTTCCGACAGCTCCACCACGGCGGCGTAGTGGAACCGGGAGTTGGTGTTGAGGCGCTGCCACTGTCGGTGCACGGCCGCAGCGAGCCGGGGGTGGCCGTGACCGAGGACGGTCACGTTGTTGAGCACGTCCAGGTAGCAGCGGCCCTCGGTGTCGAGGAGGTACTCCCGCCAGCCGCGCTCCACCCGGGGCGGCGCCCCGTAGTAGTGCTCCTGCACCGCAGCGAAGGAACGGTCACGGCGGGCCAGCAGTGCGGCGGGCGAGATGCCGGCGTCGTCGCCCGTGGACGAGGTCGGGGCCGGTGCGGTCGAACCGGCCGGGAGGATCAGGTCGGTGGGGTCCGGACACGACGCGAGCCAGCCGGGAGCAAGGCCCGGGGCGGCGAACCGGGGCGGTGCGTCGTCCGCGAGCCGGGTGAGCAGGACATGGGCCGCCGGACCGCCGTCGCGGGGGGTGAACGTCCCGATCGGGTCCCCGGCCCGGACGGCCACGGCGCGTCCCCGGCCCCCACCGCCCCCGCCACCGCCTCCGTCGACGTCGTCGATGACGAGGTGCCAACCGTCCGCCGTCAGGGTCACCCCGTGCGGCCCGTGGTGGACCAGGGTTCCGGCCCACGGCGCGGTCAGGGTCACCGGCCCGGCCGTGCGCAGTTCCACGCCGAGCGCCAGGGTGGCCGCCGCCGGGTCCTCGGTACGGGACCGGGTGATCCGGTGTTCGCCGTGCCGGGTGAGCACCACCGCCGCTCCTTCGGCGAACGCCCGCGCCGCCGACGTGGCCTCCGCGTCCGGGGCCAGCCAGGCGCCGCCGTGCAGGTCGTCACTGAGGACGGACAGGTCCAGAAAAGTGACGGAGCCGCCCGGTTCGACCAGCAGCGGGTGCTGTGCGATGGGCGGACCCGGCTGCTGCGGGTGGCCGGTCGCCGCACGGAGTCGGGCGCCCATCACCTCGGTGGGCACGGACAGGGCCGCCTCCAGCATCGCCCACTCGCGGTCGAGCGCTGCGGCGGCATAGGCGTTGTCGGGATCCTGGAGCGCGTCGAACCGGCCGCTGGCCACCAGCACGGCACAGCGCAGCACGATCAGCGGCCACAGCGCGTCGATCTCGTCGACCCCCAGCGGACGCACGGCGTGGAAGGCGCGTACGGCGGGCACCACGGACGCCGGCCCGCAACCGTGGTGGTGAAGGACCGAGGCACAGGTCACGGCGAGTTCGGCGACGCCCCAACCGGGTCCGAGGTCACCGAAGTCGATCACTCCGACGGGCCGTGCGCGGCCCTGAGGACCCGTCTCGCAGACCACGTTGTTGTCGGTGACGTCACCGTGGATGGTCTGGACGGGGAGCCGAGGGGCGAGCGGTGCGAGGTGTGCGTGGGCCGCTCGGGCGGCGGCGAGCACCCGGGTGGCTTCCGCGCGGTCGGTCAGCTGCGGGGCGAGCGCCTCCACCACGGCCAGCCCGTTGCGCAGGTCCCACAGCCGGGCGTCGTCCTGCTCCGGTACGTCGACCGCGGCGAGTCCGGCGGCGACCCGTCCGGACAGTTCACCGAGGCGGGCGACCACCTCGGGGGCGAGGTAGCGACTGTCCATGATCGGCTCGCCGGGTACGTGGTCGAGCAGTCGGGCGCACAGGTCGACGCCGTTCACGGTGATCCGTTGGACGAACGCGCCGTCGGTGCCGGGGCGGGCCCGGGGCAGCCGGAGGTCCGGTGCCGCGGCGGTGAGCGCCTCGACCGCCCGGACCTGACGGTCCAGGGCGGCGGGCGGGGTGGCCGGGTTGGCGATCTTCAGGACGTGGTCGCCGCCGCCTTCGGTCCGCACCCGGTGGTTCAGGTCCTGCTGACTGCCCAGGTCCTGGAGCGTGCCGCGCACCCCGAACCTCTCCTCCAGCACGACGGTCAGGGTCTCCGCGCCGACGGCGACCATCGGCGGTGTCAACCAGTCTGCGGACGGGATGGCCATAGCACTCCGATCAGTGGCATCCGAGGACCGCCCGAGGTGCGGGCGGCGGTGCCGCATGGACTGCCGGAACGATCCGGCACGAGTGAAGGTGAAGATAGGGAGGGCCCGCGGAACCTGTCAACGCATCTGACAGGAATCCGACGAACGGACATCCGATCGTGCCGCGCGCGCCTCGCGGGTCCACCGCGTGTCCCTGCGCGGGGAGTTCCGCCGTCCGCCCCCTCACCAGCGGCGATGGACGCGAACGCGCTCCGTGTACAGGAGCAGTGGCTCTGCGGTGGTGCTCGGCCCGGTACGGCGGCCCCTGCTGGCGACCCGTTCACCCGGGCGGGACCGAAGCTCCGTGAGCGCCCGTACCCGGACGAGGACGCTGACCCTGCTCTACGCGGAAACGACCGGGAGGCCCGCCAACCCGCAGCGGATGAGGTCCCGTTGGCCCGTCTCCTCGGAACGGGCTCACGGCATCGCCGTCCCCGCGGGTTCCGATCGGTCTGTAATGCTGAGGCCATGCCCACCGCACAGCGCCTCCCGGACCCCGTCACCCCGGACGCCCCCGTGGCGATATCGAGTCCGCTGCTCACCCAGTGGTGGTTGGACCTCGCCTTCGTCCACTGGGCCGTGGAACCGGAGCTGGTGGCAGGGCTGCTGCCGGCCGGAACGGTGCCCGACACCCTCGACGGGACGACGTACGTCGGCCTGATCGCCTTCCGGATGCACCGGGTCGGCTGGTTCCGGCTCCCCGGAATCCCCTACTTCGGCGCCTTCCCGGAGACCAACGTGCGCCTGTACTCCGTCGATGCCGACGGGCGGCGCGGTGTGGTGTTCCGCTCGATGGACGCCTCCCGGCTGGTACCGGTGATCATGGGGCGGGCGGGGTTCCGGCTCCCGTACGTGTGGTCCCGCATGTCCGTGCGCTCCGCGGGCGACACCCTCGCCTACACCAGCCGCCGGCGCTGGCCCGGCCCCCGCGGCATCACCGGACACCTCACGATACGGAAGGGCGAGCGCGTCGAGGAGCCGACGGAACTGGAGCACTTCCTGACCGCCCGGTGGGGCATGCACAACGCCTTCCCCACCGGGGTCGCCTACCTGCCCAACGACCACCCGCGCTGGCCGTTGTACCGCGCGGACCTCGTCGCATGCCGGCAAGGGCTGACAGCGGCTGCCGGACTGCCCCCGCTGCGGGGCGAGCCAGTCAGCGTCCTGTACTCACCGGGGGTCCCCGTCCGTCTCGGCCGACCGTGCCGTCAGGGCCGGGCCGCCAGCAGGACGGCGTAGAGGACGAGGACCGTGACGCCGAGGACGATGCCCGTCCTCGCCAGGGCCGTACCGGAGTTGCCGTCCTGGGTCAGGGCGAGGTAGCCGGTGAGGACGGCCAGCGGGCCGAACAGCAGGCTCAGGGTGAGGAATCCGAGGACTCCGGAGACGACGCTGACCAGGGCGAGCGCCGGAGCGAAGGACGGTGCGCGAAGGGCTGAAAGGCTCTTGGAGGCGTGCACGATCTGACTCCTGTCATCGATCTGCGGTGCTTGCTTCCGGTTGTGCGGGTACCCCGCACCGGCCACCGCATGCCACCGACAGGCGATCTCTCCCCGTTCGCCGACCTCCTGGTGGATCAGCGTCCAGCGCGAAGCCGGCAGGTCGTCGTCGAACAGCCGCCGTCCGCCGCCGGTGATCCCGGGGAAGACTTTGGCCGTCTGCGGTTGGCGCGCCCCGGCGCGGGCGGGGTCGGCCCGCGCGGGCAGGCGAAGGACCCCAGGAGGATCGACGGAAGGCTGACCGGACGCTCCGCACGAGCGACTTAGGTCAGCCGTGCGGGGACTCAGGAGGGATGATCCCGCCGCCCCGTACGGACCACGCTGGGGGACAGAGACAAGGGCGGGACCTACAGCCGGGAGACGCTGTGACACAGCCACGCACGATGCATCGCGCTGCCTTCCTCCGACGGGCGGCCACACTCGGCCTGCTCACCGTGGCCGGGTCGGCGGTCGCGCCCGGGGCGGCGACCGCCGCGGGCGGTCGGGTCCCGCCCGGACGCGCCGGGCGGGGGCTCACGTACCGGGGCGTCGTCTACGACACCGGCACCTCCCACGGACCGGGCCACCTGCCTCCCGAGGTGTGGACGGCTTCCCTGATGCGGACCGACCTGCGGGCGATCGACCGCGGACTCCACTGCAACGCGGTCATGGTCTGCGGATCGGATCTCGACCGGCTTGAGCTGAGTTCGCGCGAGGCGCTCCGTCGGGGACTCCAGGTGACGCTCCAGCCCAGGTTGTTCGACCATCCGCAGGCGGAAATCCTCGCTCATCTGGCCCGTACGGCCCGGCTGGCGGAACGACTGCGGACCTCGCACCAGCCCGAGGTGGTCCTCGCCGTGGGCTGTGAGTACATCCTCTTCGCTCCGGGAATCGTGCCGGGGGCGACCTTCTTCGACCGCATGCAGCACCTGATCGAGGGGCAGTTCGACTACCCCGCCATCGTGCGGCGGCTGAACGACTTCGTCCGCGAGGCCGTCGCCGTGGCCCGCACGCACTTCCACGGCCGCATCACCTACGGCGCCGCCGCCGGCTTGGAGCAGATCGACTGGAGCCTCTTCGACATCGTGGGGGTGAACTACTACGCGTTCCACCGCGACCCTCGTGATCACAGCAGGGAGCTCGCCCCCTTCCGGCGCTGGAACAAGCCCGTCACGATCCTGGAGTTCGGCTGCTGCACCTTCCGCGGAGCAGCCGAACGGGGCGGCGACGGCTGGTCGGTGGTGGACTGGGACAAGCCGGTGCCCGAGGTGAAGGGGGACCTCCAGCGGGACGAGCGGGAACAGGCCGAGCACATCGCGAACATGCTCGGGGTCTTCGAACGGGAAGGGTTCCACGGGGCGTGGCTCTACGGCTTCATCGCCCGGGACAGCCCGCACTCCCCCCGTCCCCGGTACGACCTGGACATGGCGTCGTTCTCCGTGGTGAAGGTGATCAGGCGCGACCACGAAGACCCCGCGTCCCCGTACCACTGGGAACCCAAACGTGCCTTCTTCGCGGTCGCACGGCACAACCGCGCGGCGCGCGGGCGCTGATCCTCCCGCCCGTCGCCCGGACGGGACGGGCCTCCGGTCACAGAGCCCACCAGCAGTAGAGGCGCGAACTCGTCGCGCGTGCGCGGCCGGCCAGACCCGCAAGGCGTTCCAGTACCTCGGTGGCCTCCTCGGGGGTGGTCCCGAGGTCCTGGAGCTCGTCCGATGCGCACCACGGCCCGGCAGCCTCACTCAGGGAGGGGGGCGTCGCCGAGGCCAGTGCTTCCTGCAAGGTGCCGGAGACGCTGACGACGAAGGCGTCCTCGGCCTCGGGAGAGGAGAGCAGTTGCCCGGAGCGGGGGCGCTGGCGCGCCTCCTCGTACGTGCAAGCGGTCAGGACCGCTTCCAACTGGGCGATCACCACGACCGGGTCGATGCCCTTCAGGGACACCACGTCGAACGTCGTGCTGTCCGGGCCACCGAACCCGTCGAGGACGCCGAGGGCCGACTCGTCGTCGGAGGCGGAGAAGTACGTGCAGGTCACCATGCGGGAGATCCTCGCACCGGGGACTGACAACGCCGCGCCACGGGGCGCTCCCCCGGCAGCCCCCGGTAATGCGGCTGCCGACGGAGGTGCCCCTCGCTAGCCTTGCTCGATGGAAGAGCGAGAGGTCCTCCTCGGCGGTGTGAATCGGGTCGTCCGGGAAGGCGGCCTGGTTCGGCGCCCGGCGGGTCCCTGGAGCGCCACGGTCCAGCGTCTGCTCGCCCAGCTGCGTGACGCGGGCTTCGCCGGCGCGCCCCGTCCGTACGGGTTCAGCGGGGACGGGGGCGAGGAACTGGTCGAGTACCTGCCCGGAGGGGTCGGGCACGACTTCGCCGCGCCCGAGGTGCGCAGCGATGCGTCGCTGACGGCCGCGGGACGCCTGCTACGCGGACTCCACGACGCGTCCGTCGGCTTCGTCCGGGAGCGGGGCGACGTCTGGCAGCTGCCCCCGCGCGAGCCGGCGGAGGTGATCTGCCACGGTGACGCGGCCACGTACAACACGGTGTTCCGGAACCAACTTCCGGTGGCCTTCATCGACTTCGACACGGCTCATCCGGGACCCCGGCTGTGGGACGCCGCCTACACGGCCTACCGCTTCGTTCCGCTGTACGCTCCCGACGAGGTGGAGCACGCCCTGCCGCTCCCCCAGGCGCGGCGCCGCCTCGCCCTGTTCGCCGACGCCTACGGCCTGTCCCGCGCGGAACGGGCCCGACTGCCCGTCACGGCGGCACAACGGCTGAGGGCACTCGTCGCATGGATGCGACAGCAGGCCGCAGCGGGTCACCCGGCGTTCAGCCGACACGTGGCGGAGGGGCACGACCGCCGCTACCTGACGGATGCCCAGTGGATCGAGGTCACCTTCGCCGCTGGTGAAGGGTGAGTGGTCCCCGGGCGCCGGGCGGGTGACCGCCGCGCTTCGGCAGGGCGGGAGCGGACCGCACCTCACGGGCCGCCCGCCCCTGCGCCGTTCCCGGGAGGACGTGCCGTCCTGCGAGGTGCGGGCAGCCGAACGGCCCCGTGTCAGAAGCTCTTGTGGAACCCGGCGTCGACGGCGAAGTCGGCGCCGACCGTGCTGGCCGATCGCGGTGAGGCCAGGAGCAGGATGGTGTCGGCGACCTCCTGCGGATCGATCAGACGGCCCGTCACCTGGCCCATCATCTGCGGCGCCAAGGTCTCCAGGACGGTGTCCCGATCCGCGCCGGCCATGGCGGCGATGACGTCCGCGGCTCCCCCCTTCTCGGTCCACCACGCGGTGCGCACCGCCCCCGGGGAGACCGTGTTGACCCGGATGCCCTGGGGCCCGAACTCCTCCGACAGTGCCTTGGTGAGATTGGAAAGCCCGGCCTTGGCGGCTCCGTACTCGATGTTGACGCTCGCGGGCTGGCGGGCCAGACCGGTGGACACGTTGATGATGGAGCCACCGCCGCGCTCGATCATCCGGGGGATCGCGGCCCGGGTCATGCGCACGGCCGAGAACAGGTTGAACTCGAAGATGGCCCGCCACTCGGCGTCGTCACCGCCGAGGAACCCGGAGCGCGGCATGGTGATGCCGGGCGGCGGGCCGCCCGCGTTGTTCACCAGGACGTCGAGCACGCCGAAGTGCTCGATCGCGCGCTCCACGACCCGACCCGGTGCGTCCGGGTCCATCAGGTCGGCCGGCACGTGGAGGAAGCCGGCGCCCCGGAGGTCCTCCAGGTCCGGCGTCGTCCGGCGGGAGACCGCCACCACCTTGGCGCCCTCTTCCCGCAGGGAACGGGTGACGGCCAGCCCGATGCCCTTGGACGCGCCGGTAACGAGGGCGACCCGGTCCAGAAGCTGCAGATCCATGATTGTCCTTCTCTTGACACCAGGGGTTCTTCCCGTTCGGCACCGGGGCCCTTCCAGGGCTCGCAGTGTTCCGAACGGGTTCGAGGAACATGCTGGTCCGTCCCCCCGGGTCGTACTGGCGCGATTCCGACATCGCGTTCAAGGCCCCGTCTCGGCGGGACGCCACTACGGCGGCGACTTGCCCTTGACGCGTGGGTCAAGTCCTAGCGTCGTCGTCGCGACCGCATCCGCGGCTCGCCGTCCCCGTGTCGAGAAGAGACCATCGTGAACGAGGCCCCGCTCCCCGCCACCCATCGTGAGGTCCATCTGGTCGGCCGACCCGATGGCCCGCTCACCGCCGACCACTTCCGGTTGGTGGAAGCGCCGCTCCCCGTGCCCGGGCCGGGACAAGCACTGGTGCGCAACCGGCTGATGAGCGTCACCGCGGTGATGCGCACCCTGATGGAAGGCGACGGCGACCTCCCCATGCCCGGCTACGCCCCGGGTGCCGTCCTGTCCGGGCCGGCCGTCGGCGAGGTGATCACCGCTCCGTCCGGTTCGCCGGCCCCCGGGGACCTGGTCGAGCACGGTGCGGGATGGCGGGAGTACGCGGTGGTGGGAGCGGACGGGCTGCACCCGTTGGACCTGGAGGTGCTCCCCGATCCCGCCGCCCACCTCTCCCAGGGCTTCGTGGCGTGGCTCGGGGTGGTGCGCGGCGCGGAGGTCCGCCCCGGGGACACCGTCCTCGTCACCGGTGGCGCGGGCGGAGTCGGCTCCATGGCCGGCCAGTTCGCCCGGCTGCGCGGCGCGACCAAGGTGATCGGCAGCACGAGCACCCGGGAGAAGGCCGACGTGTTGACCGGCAGGCTCGGCTACGACGCGGCCGTGGTCCGTTCGGCGGGTCCCCTCGATGCGCAACTGCGCTCGGTCGCGCCGGACGGGCTGGACGCCGTCGTCGACGTGGTCGGCGGGGACCAGTTGCGGGCCGCGCTGGCCCATGCCCGGCAGGGTGCGCGGATCGCGCTGGTCGGGAGCCTCGCCAGCCAGTTGACGGGCACCGCCACGACCGGGGTCGAGACGGCCACGCTGCTGAACCGGGGGATCACTCTGCGCGGGGTCCCGGGCTTCGCTCACCTCGACGCGCTCCCGCAGTGGGCCGAGGAGTTCGGCCGGGGGCTGCGCGACGGCTCCCTCACCGTCCCGCACACGTTGGTGCACGGAATCGAGCGTGCCCCGCAGGCACTGCGCGATCTCCTCGACGGGCGCTGCGTCGGTGCGGTACTGATCGAGCTCTGACGGCGCTACCTGGAGGAGACGACATGCGCATCGGCGAGGCGGCACACGCCACGGGGCTCACCCCTCGGGCATTGCGCCACTACGAGCAGCAGGGTTTGCTCCGCCCGGGGCGCACCTCCTCCGGCCACCGGGTCTACACGTCGGCGCACCTGGAGCAGTTGCGCGCCATCGGTGAACTGCTCCGTGCGGGCCTGACCGTCGCCGATGTGCGGAGTTTCGCCCATCTCCTGGATCGCGCCGCCGACGACGGGGCCGCGGACGGGGAGCCCGGCCACTGCGCGGTCGCGGAGGTGAGCCTTCAGCGGCTGCGGGAGCTGGACCGGCGCATCGAGCAGCTCTCCCTGGTGCGGACCCGGCTCGCCGCGCAACTCACCGACCGCTTCGGTGACCTCTTCGCGGAACGGCCCGCCACGGGCAGCACGTCGTCGCGGGCGTCCCGCTGATCGCCTCCTGCTAGCTTCCACGGAAGAACACGCGACCTGTGGAATCAGCGTGGAGTCAGGGGAGGACACCCGGTGGGCGATTCGAGCGCCGCGGCGGCGGCCGTAGCAGAGCTGGTGAGCGAGGCACGGGAAGAAGCGGAAGGGCGGGCCGGTGACTTCGCGTATCGGGAATCGGGGGGTTGGGAAGCCGTCGCCCATGACGTCGGCTTCTGGTACGCGTGGCATTGGGACGAGGTCAAGGAGGAACTAGAGGGTGCGGCCGAGGAGCGCGGCCTGCGGTGGGAGAGCGTGGAGGGCACCGTGCGGGCCGCCTTCGAAGAGACGTTCCGGAAGTCCTTCGGCTGAGGGGGCGGAACCGTGACGGGACCGGGGTCACCTGGCGGGGGTCGCCTCCCGGTGACGCCAACGCACCGGATCGGCCGCGCCGACGACGAGGTCTTCGGTGGTCGACGTGGGCCCCGGCGGCGGTCGGTAGTCCGGGCACGACAGGACCAGCATCTCGTCGCCGCCCGGCTGGAACTCGTAGGCGACCCTCTCCAGTCGGCTCGGGACGCCCCGGTCCGCCAGCTCCCCCCGCAGGCGGTCCAGGGCACCGTACCGGAGGTCACTGGTGTGCAGCAGCACCGGGAACAGGCGCACCTCCCACCGGGCCACCCGGGCCAGGTCGAGCAGTGCGCCGAGGTGGAACGCCTCGTCGAGGCGGGCGCCGTAGGAGAACAGCAGATGGGAGCTGAGGACCAGGTCGAACGAGCCCCGGGGGAAGGGGAGTCGGGGCAGCGCGCCTGCGGTGTAGCGGTCCGGCCGGGCGGTGACGTCGGTGAGGAAGGCACGGGCCGCCCCGGTCCGGATCGTGGTGTACCGCTCGGGGTCGCCGAACCAGGTCCACACGTACTTCGACGCCTCGGCCACCAGGGCGGTGTGCTTGTACTGGACCTCCCGCAGGGCCAGTTCGCCGAGTCTGCGTCGGTCGTGCGCGTACTCGGGGTCGACGGCCCGGGCGTCGACCCCGCGTCGTCCGGCTTCGGCGACGAAGCCCGCGGCCCCGCCGGGGCAGTCGAGGATGCGCAGGGTGAGGTCGTGATCGGTGAGCGTGAACATCGCACGGTACTCGTCGAAGGAGCGGGCACTGACCAGCACGGTTCACCCACGCCCCACGAACGGCATGGTGGTCGGCAGGACGGTCAGCGACTGGATGTTGGTGTCCAGCGGCATGGACGCCATGAGCAGCACCGCCTCGGTGAAGCGTTCCACCGGGATGACGGCCTCGACCGCCGTCGTGCCGTCCGCCTGGAGCGCGGCCGGCTGCGGACCGCCGTCCAACGGGGCGACGTTGCCGACGTCGATCTGTCCGCAGGCGATGCCGTGCCGCCGGCCGTCCAGGGACAGGACCCGGGTCAGCCCGAGGACGGCGTGCTTGGCGGCGGTGTAGGCCACGGAGTTCGGTCGTGGCACGTGGGCGGACGGCGCCCCGTTGTTGATGATGCGTCCCCCCGCCGGGGACTGGGTGCTCATCACCCGGAACGCCTCGCGTGCGCAGAGGAACCCCCCGGTGACGATGGTGTCCATCACCCGGTTCCAGTCCTCGAACGGGGTGTCCGTGATCGGCCGCCGCGGGGCTGCGGCGCCCGCGTTGTTGAACAGCAGGTCCACCCGGCCGAACCGGCGGCGAGCGGTCTCGAACAGTGCGGCGACCTCGTCGGGGTTCCTGATGTCGGTGGGGACGGCCAGCGTCCGCGAGGGATCCGTGGCCGCCAGGGTGAGGGTCTCTTCCAGGGCTTCCTTGCGCCGGCCGGCGACGACGACGGACCAGCCGGCGTCGAGCAGTGCCAACGCGCTGGCCCTGCCGAGTCCGCTGCCGCCGCCGGTCACCAGGGCGATCCGGCCGTCGACCGGTGTGCTGGTGGTCATGCGTCCTCCGTGTTCGTCCCCGTGTTCATCCAGATCCTGAGCATCCGCCGGGCCCGTGGGCCGGGTTCGTCGACGTACGGGGAACGTCCGTGCAGGACCCGGCTGTTACGGATGATCAGCAGGTCGCCCGCGGCCATCGGCAGCCCGAAGGCGATCTCGGGCCGGTACAGGACCTCGTCGAGGACGTCGAGGGCCTCCCACTGACGGGCCGTCAGCGGCGGGCCGCCCCGCTCGGGCGACGACCGCACCGTACGGGTCTGGTAGTAGCAGCCGACGGTGCCGTCCTGTTGGGTGAACAGGATCGGGGAGACGATGACCTGGGGCCCGGCCCGACCGGTGCGGTCGAAGGTCCAGTCCTCGCCGAGCGTGACGAGCACATCGGGTCGCTCCCGCTGGATGATGTCCCGCACATGACGCGCGCTCGCCAGTTTGGTGAGTCCACCGCCCCGTGCCGCGGGTCGCAGACAGAGCAGGACGAGCAGGTCGCAGGTGTCGCAGTGGAATCCCAACTCGGTGGCGCCGTCGCCGTCCTGGTCCCGGAGCACCCGGCTGAGGTCGCCCTCCGCGTTCTGGGCGACGATCTCGCCGAGGTCCCGCAGCAGGAACGACAGGGCCGGCACCAGGTCGTCCTCCGGCGTCGTGGGGTCCGCCAACCCGCTGACGTGGGCGATGCCGACGGCACCGGTGCTGCGCCGCACGAAGTCGCGTAGGCGGCTACGGACCGGCGTCGCGCGGCCCCAGCGGCCGGCCCGGGCGTCCGCCCAGAGCAGCCGTCGTTCGTCCGGGTCGAGCGGCTGCGACCACAGCGCGCTCCGGTGCGCCAGTTCCGTGCTGCTCCAGCCGATCTCCGACACGGTGTCATCGCGCGTCACGTGCCCACTTCCTCTCGTCGTCGGGCGCGCTCTTCGGGGCCTACTGAGGGTTCGTCCGGGCGGTCGCCAGGTCCACGGCCTTCGACCACAGGGCCAGTGCCTCGTCGATCTGCTCGGCGGAGACCACCAGCGCCGGGACCATCCTCACCACGTTGAGGTCGATGCCGCAGGTCAGCAGGAGCAGGCCCGACTCGGCGGCGGCCTGTTGGGCGTACCGGGCGGTGTCCGGGTCCGGGGAGCCGTCCGGGTGGCGGAACTCGTTGCCCACCATCAGTCCCAGGCCGCGGACGTCCGCGAGGGCGGGGACCCCGGTGGCCACCGTCCGCACCCCGTCGAGCAGCCGGGCCCCCTGCCCGGCCGCGTTCTCCACCAGTCGTTCGTCGCGGATGACGTCGAGCGTCGCCAGCGCGGCGGCGCACGCCACCGGGTTGCCGCCGTAGGTTCCGCCCTGGGACCCCGGCCAGGCGCGCCGCATCAGCTCGGTCGGCGCGGCGATCGCGGACAGGGGGAAGCCGCTGGCCAAGCCCTTGGCGGTGATCAGGACGTCCGGGACGACCGTTCCGTGGTGCTGGTGGGCCCAGAACCTACCGGTGCGTCCGCAACCGGTCTGGATCTCGTCGACGACCAGCAGGATGCCGTGGCGGTCGGCGCGCTCGCGCAGGGCGGCCAGGAAACCGGCCGGGGCGGGCACGTAGCCGCCCTCGCCCAGCACCGGCTCGATGAACATCGCGGCGGTGTCGGCGGGGGCGCTGACCGTGGCGAGGACCCGGTCGAGTCCGCGCAGGGCGTGGTCGACCGCTTCCGCTTCGTCCAGACCGAGGCGGAACGCGGACGGGTACGGTGCGACGGCGACGCCGGGCATCACGGGCCCGATGCCGGCGCGGAAGCGGGTGCCGGCGGTGGTGAGCGCCGCGGCCCCCATGGTGCGGCCGTGGAACGAGCCCTCGAACACGATCACGTTCTGTCGGCCGGTGGCGTGCCGGGCGAGCCGGAGGGCCGCCTCCACCGCCTCGGTGCCCGCGGTGGCGAAGAACAGTGAGTCGAGGCCGGGGGGCAGGACCTCGCCGAGCCGTTCGGTGAGCTGGAGCAGGGGGTCGTGCAGCACGGTGGTGTACTGGCCGTGGATCAGCCGGCCCGCCTGTTCCCGTACCGCCTCCACGACCCGCGGGTGGCAGTGTCCGGTACTGGTCACGCCGACGCCCGCGGTGAAGTCGAGGTAGCGGCGGCCTTCGGCGTCGAAGAGGTGGACGCCCTCGCCCCGGGTGGCGACGACGGACGTGGCTTGTTTGAGCACCGGGGACAGCTGGGACACGGGGCCTGCCTTCTGTGCGTCGGTGGGGCGGGGTGCGCGTGGGCGGCCGTGCGGCGGCCCGGGTCAGGCGGTGCGGTCGACCGGCCCGGCGGGCGGGAGGAACCCGACGTCGGACGCCCAGCGCAGCGCGGCCGACCACCACTGCGGGGTGGCGGGGGTGAACCGGACGCCCAGCCGGTCCAGTACGGACGTGGTGTAGGAGGTGTCGACGGTGACGTTGCGCTCCTCCTGCGAGGACCAGGCCGCGGTCAGGCCGGCCGCGGCCGGATCGCTGCGGCCGGCCCGGGTGAGGGCCGCGGTGAACGTCGCGTCGTCGGTGAGGGCGATCGGGTGGCCGTGGGCGGCGAGCCACCCGACGAGTTCGTCGTGCGGCGTCTCGTGCGGCGTCTCGACGTGATAGGTGCCGGGCGCCGACAGCGGGTTCAGCGCGATCGCCGCGATCCCGGCGGCCACCGTGTCGACGTGGGAGAACGCGAAGGCGGTCCGCGGTCGGCGCGGTGCGGCGCCGGCGAGCAGGTAGCCGCGGATGAGTTGGTAGATCCGGTTGTCCCCGATGTTGGGTTGGAAGGCGCCGCTGCGGCTGTGCGCCGCGATGTGTCCGCTGCGGTGGACGAAGCACGGTCGGCCGGTCGCCGCCCAGGCCCGGACGGTCTCCTCCGCGTCGAACTTGGTGCGTTCGTAAGGGGTCCGGAAGTGCTGGCCGATCCACAGGTCGGCCTCGCTGAACCGTCGGGCGGGCCCGTGGACACCGCCCGAGACGGCGAGCGTCGACACGTGGTGGAACCGGGCCGCGGGCGTGTGCGCGTCGATCCAGCCGAGGAGCCGCCGTACGGCCGTGTGGTTGGTGCGTGCCAACTCGACGGGTGAGGCGACCAGGCGGACGTCGGCGGCGGCGTGCACGATGATCCGGGCCGTGCGGGCACGGTCGAGTGCGCCCGGGGTGAGGCCCAGCCCCTCCCGGTCGATGTCCCCGGCGACGACCTCCACCCGGTCGTCCCGCACGCCGAGCCGCCGGACCGCGGCGGCGTCGTCCTCGGCGCGCACCAGGCAGACGACCCGGGCGCCGCGGCCGGTGAAGGCGGTGAGCAGATGGCCGCCCAGATAGCCGGTGGCGCCGGTGAGCAGGACCCGGGCGGGTTCGTTGACCGTCACACGGCCCGGTGCGGGCATCGATGCCCGGGGGCCGGGGTAGAGCAGTTGGCCGGAGGTCGAGAGCCGCGTCGGGGCGGGCGGGACCACCGCGGTCCCGGTCTCGGTCGCCACGGTCCGGGCGAAGGCACCGGCGATGCGTTCCGCGGTCGAGCGGCTGGTTCGGGGGGACGCGTAGACCAGGTCGGCCACCAGTCGGTCCTCGACCACGCGGGCGGTCAGGCGCAGGGCGTAGAGCGGGTCTCCCCCGGGGCACCTGGCTGCTCCGGCCTGTTCGTCGGCGACGGTCCAGTCCAGTGCCGGTGCGTCGGGCAGCCGGAAGGTCCCCAGGAAGTTGAACCCCGTTTCGGGGCGGGGGCCCGCCACGTCCATCGGGAGGACCGGTAGGTCCCGCAGTCGGCGTCCGACGGTCCGCGCCCGGGCGTGCGGCGCCGCGGGCCCCGTTGCGGTGGCGCCGGCGGAGGGGGCAGGGGGATCGGGCGGTTCGACCACGATCCGTTTGACCGCGGTGAACCAGCCGACCGTGTCCAGGTAGTCGCCGGTGTCCCCCGCGCCGTCCCGACCGTGCGTCTCGACTTCGACCGCGAGCCGGGGGCGGCCCGTCCCGAGCGCGGCGTCGGCGAACGCGGCGAGCAGGAACGCTTCGAGGTCGGGTCCCGCCCCGTACCGTTCGATCAGACGGGCCGTGCCGCGTTCACCGAGCGTCCAGGCGAGGGCGGCCGGTTCCGTACCGGCGGCCGGCTCGGGGACGGGCATCGGCGCGGGGACGGGTGCCGGAAGCATGGGGGTGGAAGGGGCGGGGGCCGGTGGCGTCCGTTCGGCCCACCGGTAGAAGTCCGTGGCCGGCGGGAGGTCGACCGGTTCGTCGTCGAGGGCCGCCCGGTAGGCGTGTGCGAGGTCGTCCAACAGGATGCGCCAGGACAGGCCGTCGACGACCAGGTGGTGGACGATCAGGGCGAGTCGGTCGTCGGTGCCGGGCGGGCCCGAGAACAGGTGGGCGCGGACCAGTCGGCCCGCGGCGGGGTCGAGGCTGCGGTGGAGTTCGGTGCAGACGCCCTCGACGGTCCGTGCGAGCGGGCCCGCTCCCGGGTGCAACCGGGAGAAGGACAGCGCCTCCACCTCCCGTGCCGGCCGGGCCGCGCCGTAGCCGTCCGCGGTGATCGGCCGCCGCAGTGCCGGGTGCCGCTCCAGGACGGCCGTGAGGGCCGCCGAGAGGGCCGGGGGATCGACGGGCAGCCGGCATCGGAGGACCACCGACTGGTTCCAGTGCCTGGGGTCCTCGACCGACTGCCCGAACAGCCAGCGCTGGGCGGGGGCGAGGGTCCGGCCTCCGCCGTCGGCCCGGGCGACGGCGTTCCCCGGGGCGTCCGTACGCAGCGGGACGGCGGTCGAGGCCAGTTCGGCCGCGGTCGGATGACGGTAGAAGTCCTCGTACGCCACGTGCAGTCCGGTCCTGCGCAGGAAGGCGATGGTGCGCATGACGAGGATCGAGTCGCCGCCCAGGTCGAGCACGTCGGCGTGCTGCCCGACCGTGGGCAGGCCCAGTGCGCCGGCCCAGAAGTCGGTGATGGCCCGGGCGAGCCCGTCGAGTCGGCGGTTCAGGGGCGCGCCCCGTCCCGGTGCCGCCCGGCCGGCCCGGGCTTCGACGGCTCCGGTCAGCAGGGCGCCCAGACGCGTGCGGTCCAGCTTGCCGTTGGGGCCGATCGGGAACTCCGGCAGGGCCACGATCGGCTGCGGGACGGAGTAGCCGGGCAGCCGGTCGTGCAGGTGGGAGCCGAGCTCCTCGATCGCCGCGTCAGCGCCGGCACCGGCGACCAGACGGACCGCGGCGACGAGTTGGTGGCCGACCCCGGTGTCGCGCAGCAGCACGGCGGACTGGGTGACGCCGGTGAACTCCTGCATGACGCGCTCGACTTCGGCGAGGTCGACCCGGAAGCCGCGGACCTTGACCTGTCGGTCCGAGCGGCCGACGAAGACGAGGTTCCCGTCCGGGCGGCGACGACAGAGGTCTCCGGTGCGGTACGTCGTCCGCCCGTCGAGGTGGGCGAAGCTCCGTGCGGTCTCGGCGGGGCGCCCGTAGTAGCCGGCGCTGACGCCCTTCCCGGCGATGTGCAGTTCCCCGACGGTGCCGTCGACGGTCGGCCGTCCCTCGCCGTCCACGATCCGCAAGGTGACGTCGCCGATGCCCGTTCCGATGGGGACGGTCGCCTCTTCGGCGGGGAGTTGGCGGGCCGTCGAGGCGACGAAGCAGGTGGCGCCGACGGTGGTCTCGGTGGGGCCGTAGTGGTTGACCACGCGGGCGGTGACGCCCGTGTCCAGCAGGGTGGCGGCGAACGAGCGGGACAGCGGCTCACCGCCCAGGAGCACCGTGTGCAGCGGCGGGCTGGTGGGCGGCCGGCACTCCAGCAGCGCGGCGAGGTGCGAGGGCGTCGTCTTCAGCGCGCCCGCTCCGGCGTGGTGCAGCGCCGTCCAGAAGGCGGCCGGGTCGCGGACCTCCCGGTCGGAGACGACGTGTGCGGAGCCCCCGACCGCGAGGGCGAGCAGCCAGGCCGTGTGGCCCAGGTCGGCGGCGAGCGTGGTGACGTGCGCGATCCGCGGGGGGTCGGTGGCGGTGTAGCCCAGGCGGTGCGCCAACGCCCGTGCGTAGTGGACCGCGTTGGCGTGGGTGACGGCCACGGCCTTCGGCTGTCCGCCCGAGCCCGAGGTGAAGGAGAGGTAGGCCAGGTCGGTGGCCGCGCCGGGGGCCCGGGGTGCCGGCGGGCCGGCGGGTCCGGCGGCGGCCCATCCGTCGATGTCGATCCGCTCCGTCGGGCAGGGGTGCGCACCGGGGGGCGGTGCGTCGGTGGTGAGCACGCGACGGACCCGAGCGGTGTCGAGGCGCCGGCCCAGGTCGGGGGCGGACCACTCCGGGTCGGCCAGCACGGCCGCGGCTCCCGATCGGAGGACTCCGTGGAGCAGGGCGAGCATCCGGGCGTCCCTGGGCCCGACGAGGGCCACCCGGTCGCGCGGACCGATGCCGTGCTCGGCCAACCGGGTCGCGACGCGGTCCGCCACGGCGTCCAACGTCGCGTAGTCGAAGGCGCGGGTGCCGTCGGTGAGGGCCGGGCGGTGTGGGTGGGCCCCCGCGACGGACGACAGCAGCTCGGGCAGCGAACCGGTGGACCGAGTCGACCCCGTCTGTCGCAGCGCTGAGGTCACGCCTGCTCGTCCTCCGTCCCGGCCCGGGGGCGCTGCTGTCGCGGGTCGGTCGGCGGGGCGTCGGGGAGGGTGCCCGAGACGAACGCGTCCAGTTCCGCTCCCTCGGGCAACCGTCCGACCAGCTCCCACGAGATCATGCGGTGCAGGCCGTCGATGTGGATCAGTCCTTCCCGGACCAGGAGGTCGGAGTAGTCGGAGTGGTCCATCGGGCTGGTGCTGAGGAAGACGGGGGTGAACGGTGCCCACTCCAGCAGGGCGAGCTTCGCCGCGCAGACCGGGTTGGCGCGGTACCAGGGGGGTCCGTCGGACCGGATGCGGCCCGCCGCTTCGGCGACGGTCAGTCCGGTCCGCGGCACCAGTTCGCGGGCGCCGCCCTCACTGAGGTGCCAGGGCAGGACGACGCCGAGCACGTCGGCGCGCGAGAGCCGTACGTGCCACCAGCCGCCCTTGAGCTGATCGGCGCGTTCCAGGCTCTCGACGCCTTCCGGGTTGCTGTTCGCCTCGTGCGTGCGCTCCACCGGGTGGTCCCGCAGATAGGCGGCGAGGACCTCGGCGAAGGTGACGGGGGTGACGATGTCCAAGCGATGCTCCTCAAACGGCTCTGGTGTACTCGGTGAAGTGTCGCTCGGCGAACAGCTCCGGCCACTGGCCGTCGGCCAGGCCCAGTTCGCGGGCCCGGGCGAGCATCTGCCGCCAGTGGGGCTTCACCGGCCGCCATCGCGCCCCGACCTGGCAGTAGGACGCGTCGATGAAGTAGCGGGCTCTGCCCGGGCCGTCCGGAGCGGGTCTACGGGTGTGGAACAGGGCCGAGTTGAGCAGCACGGTGGTGCCGGGCGGCAGTCGGTCGATGACCACCTCGCCGGTGAGTTCGGCGGTGCCGTGGTGGGCGAGGGCGGCCTTGCCCACCAGGCGGCGGTGCGAGCCGGGCAGGACCGCGAGGCTGCCGACCCCTTCGTCGAGTCCGCCGAGGTAGTGGAGTGCGTGCACCATCAGAAGCGAGGTGTCGGACCGGTCGTTGGGCTCGCAGTCGTGGTGCCAGGACTTGCCGCCGATGTCCGGGGCCTGCCGGTCGCTGTGCAGGTGGTGGAAGACGAACGACGGCCCCATGAGGCGGGACAGGGTCCGTAACAGCGGCACGTGGGTGAGGAGTTCGCCGTGCGCCGTCAGCTCCAGTTCGAGGAGCGGCGGCGGTCCGTTGGTGACGGGGTCGGTGCAGGAGGCTATCGATCGGGCGCGCAGGCCCTCGTCCACCCAGCGGTCGACTTCGGGGACGAGTCTGGTCCGGAGCGATTCCGGGAGCAGCCCGGGCAGTACGAGGTACCCGGCTTCGGAGAACTGACGTCGTTGCGCGGCATCGAGGGCTTCACACCCTCCGGAAGACGGCGGCACCGTACCTTTCCACCCCTTTCGAACGACGCGACGCGCAGCCGAACGGAACACATCGAGCAGCAACGGGTTCGAGCTGGCACATGAGGTCATCCAGACTTCGGGCGGCGTCGCCATCCGTGAGCGCCGCGACCGAGGCGCGATCGCCACGAAGAGCCAGCCATTGATCACGCAAGGTAGTCTGCGGTTGGGAGTATGGCCCGCCGTTCTCGTTCGCGACAAGACCACGATCCACCGACCGGCGCCTTCCCGCCGCCGTGCCGTTCAACACCGGCCATGAGTCGACTCGCCCCCCACTGACCTCGTGGGTCCCGGCCTCACCAGGGGTGGGGCGCGTGCTGCTGCACGGGGTGGGCCGGTGCCGGGTCGGGGCGCAGGGAGGCGGGGGCGTGGCCCGGTGCGGCACCCGCCCGTCGGGGCGGGGGAACGCGGCGGGGCGCCGGCCACCGCATGGGGGTGGCCGGCGCCCGGCGTCGTTGCAGGTGACGGAGCGGCAGGAGGGGTGCGCTGCTCGGTCGGGAACCGGTGACGAGGGGGTGCCGCCGTGCGGTCGGGCGGCGTGACCGTGCGGGCGCTACTTGGGCATGAGGACCGTGTCGATGAGGTAGACGCGGGCGTTGGCCGTCCTGACGTTGCCGCAGACCACGTTGGCCGTGCCGTTGGCCCGGTAGGAGGTTCCGGAGCCGCTGGTGGTGACCTCGCCCTTCTGGAGGGTCTGGAAAGAGCCCTTCCGCAGCTCCCCGGGGGTCAGCTCCTGGCCCACGACGTGGTAGGTGAGGATCTTGGTGAGGGTGGCCTTGTCCGCGAGCACCTTGTCGAGGTCGGCCCGGGGGATCTTGGCGAACGCCTCGTTGGTGGGGGCGAAGACGGTGATGTCCTCGGCGTTGTTGAGGGTGTCGACCAGCCCGGCCTGCTTGACGGCGGCGACCAGGGTGGACAGGGCCGGGTTGTGGGAGGCCGCGGTGGCGACCGGGTCCTTGGCCATGCCGTCGAAGGAACCGGCGCCGTCCTGGGGCACTCCGGTGCAGGCCGCGCCGAACGGCTGGTCGGCGTCCGCGCCTGCGCCGTCGCCGGCGGCAGCGGACTGCTGGCCGGCCGGGGCGTCGGACGCGGCCGGGGCGCTGTCGTTCCCGGTGTCCTCGGAGGAACAGGCGGCCAGCGAGAGGGGGAGGACGGTCGCGGCGACCAGGGCGATCGCGGTGCGGCGGAACGTGCGGGTGCTGCTCATGGGTTCTCCTTGGGGTTCGCGCACCCGAGGGGTGCGGCGGGGACGGTCCGGTGCGGTGCGCACGGGAGGGTGGTGGTCAGCTGACGGTGGTGAACACGTGGTGCCAGCCGCTGGCGCCGTCGGGGACGGTGCGGGTGCGTCGTTCGGTCTGGACGGCTCCGGTGCCGTCGGTGGCACGGACGGTGAGGGTGCGTCCGCCGGGGACCGCCCGCCAGCGGTAGGTCCACGGACGCCAGGTGTCGGTGGTCGCCTCGGCGGCGAGGTCGGCGTCCTGCCAGGGGCCCGCGTCGACGCGGACCTCGACGCGGGCGACGCCCCGGCGCTGGGCCCAGGCCACCCCGGCGACCGTGACGGTGCCGGCGTCGAGACGGGCGAAGGGCCTGGGGGCGTCGATCCGCGCCTGCGTCTTGATCGGGGCGCGTCTGGCCCAGTTGCGTCGGACCCAGTAGGGGTCGTAGGCGGCGAAGGTGGTCAGCTCGATGTCGGTGATCCACTTGCAGGCCGAGACGTAGCCGTAGAGGCCGGGCACGAGCATGCGGACCGGGAATCCGTGGGTGAAGGGCAGGGGTTCGCCGTTCATGCCGAGTGCCAGCATGGCGTCCCGGCCGTCCATGACGTCCTCGACGGGCGCCCCGAAGGTCATTCCGTCCACGGAACGGGCCACGAGCTGGTCGGCGCCGCCGCCCCGGGAGGGCACAACGGCTCCGGCCTCGTCGAGGAGTGCCGCGAGCGGAACGCCGAGCCAGCGGGCGGTGCCGGCGTACGGGCCGCCGACCTCGTTGGACACGCAGGTCAGGGTGATGTCGCGTTCGATGAGGGGGCGGGCGAGGAGGTCGGCGTAGGTGTGGGTGCGGGCGCGGGTGACGCCCCTGCCGTGGATGCGCAGCCGCCAGTCGCGGACGTCGACCTTGGGCACCCTGAGGGCGGTGTCGACGCGGTAGAAGTCCTTGTTCGGGGTGATGAAGGGGGTGATGCCGGGGACGGCGAGCCGTGCGGTGCGCGGGATCGCCGGCGCGGGGGACGCGGCGGCGGGCAGTCGGACCGCGTTGCGGGAGGCGGCGGCGCGCCGGCCGCGCCGCGAGGCCAGGGCGCGCGCCAGGGCTCCGGTCCCGGTGGCAGCGATCGCCGTGGCGGCGGCGACGGCGAGGAATCCGCGGCGGCCGGGGCCGTCCTTCGCGCCCCGGCTGCCCGGTGGTGGAAGGGCTCGGGCGGCCCGGGTGCTCAGGAGGCGGAGCACAGCGATGCCCGCGAGGGCTCCCACCAGCGAGGGCAGGGCGTCGGTGGGGCCGCGCACGTCCGGCCGGGTGAGCGCGGCCAGTGCGCCGACCGCCCCGAACAGCAGGACGCCGAAGGCGGCCGTGCGCGGGTGCCGCACGGCCGTGGCGCCCAGGGCGACGGCGGTCAGGGCCAGCACCAGGAGGATGCCGAGTTGCAGGACGAGCTTGTCGTCCTCGCCGAACGCGCGGATCGCGAAGTCCTTCACCGGCGCGGGCGTCAGGTCGATCGCGGCACCGCCGACCACGGTCACCGGACCGGCCTCGGGCCGCACCAGGGCAGCGGTCAGCTCCCCCACCGCCAGCGCGGTGCAGCCGGCCAGCAGGCCGGCGAGGGCTCCGGCGGCGAACCGGGCGGGACGTACGCGGAAGTTGCTCACGTCCGGCATTCGGCCCCGGGGGGCCGACGGATTGCTCCGTCCTTCGATCGATTGACGACCGCGCTCGCGTTGACGGCGGTTGCTGCGCCGGTCGATCGTTGGGGCGCGCTCCCCGGGGTGCGGTGCCCGACCGCGCCGCAGAGCGGCCGGAATGTGCCACCCGTCCGCGGGCACCTCCGCTACGAACACCCCATGAGCTGCTCCGCACCGCGCGTGCCCAGGGCGGCCGCCACCGCGACGCCGAAGGACTCCCATGCGATGGACTCCCCCGAACCGATCGACCCCCGCCGGCCCTTGCTCGCCCCGGTCCCCGCAACGGGGGTCCGGGCGGTGAGCCGTCCCGTGCCGCTCGGCACCGGCGGCACCTCGCGCGCCGACCTGGCCGAGCTGATGGCGGAGGTCGCCCGCGGTGACCGCCAGGCGTTCTCGGGTCTGTACGACGCGCTCGCGCCACTGGTCTTCGGCATCGTGCTCAAGGTGGTGCGGGACCGGGCCCAGTCGGAGGAGGTCACCCAGGAGGTCATGATCGACCTGTGGCGGCAGGCCGCCCGCTATCGATCCGCCGCCGGCAGCGTGACCACCTGGGCGGCGACGATCGCGCACCGCAGGGCGGTGGACCGGGTCCGCGCCGCGCAGGCCGCCAACGACCGTGAGCAGGCCCGGGCCGCCCGCGAGCACCAGTCCCCCTTCGACGAGGTGGTGGAACAGGTCGAGACCCGGTTGGAGAGCGAACAGGTCCGCCGGTGTCTGAACGGGCTCACCGAACTCCAACGCGAGTCCGTCACCCTGGCCTACTACCGTGGTCTGACCTACCGCGAGGTGGCGCAGACGCTTCGCACGCCTCTTCCGACCGTCAAGACACGCATGCGCGACGGACTGGTCCGGCTGCGCGACTGCATGGGGGTGACCGCATGAAACAGCAACACGAGAGCACGCCCGACCCGCACGCACTCACCGCCGCGCATGCGCTCGACGCCCTGGACGCCGACGAGCGGGAAGCCTTCACGGCGCACCTGGCGCACTGTGCGGCGTGCCGGCGGGAGACCGCGGAGTTCGCGGCGACCGCCGCCCGGCTCGCCTCGGCCGCGGCGCAGGCCCCGCCCGCCTCGATGAAGCAGCAAGTGCTGCGTGCGGTGGACGGCGTGCGCCAACTGCCCCCGCAGGTCTCCGGCACCGTCCCGGCGCGGCTGCGTGCCGGGGCCGGCCGCCGGCTCCCGCGGCTGGTGGTCGCCGCCTCGCTGGCCGTCGCCGCCGCGCTCGCCGGCCTCGCCGTCCAGCAGCACCGGGAGGGGGAGCGGGCCGCGCAACGCGCCGAGCAGGCCCGCCGGCAGCTCCATGACCTCAGCGTGGTGCTCGCCGCTCCCGACACGCGGACGGTCCGGGGACGGGCCAGCAACGGCGCGCACGCCCTGGTCGCCGTGTCGCCCCGACAGGACAGGGCCTTCTTCACCGCCGCCGGTCTGCCCGCCGCGGGGACCGGCCGGACCTATCAACTCTGGCTGAACCGTGACGGCGTGATGCGACCGGCCGGGTTCATCGACCGCGACGGCACCGTGCTCGTCGAGGGCGCCACCGGTGACGCCCGTGCGCTCGGCCTCACCCTCGAACCCGCCGGTGGCTCGCCCCGGCCCACCACCCCGCCCCTGTTGCTGTTGTCGCTGCCCGTCTGAACCGCCCCTCGGCCCTCCGCCCCCGGCGCCCGACCGTGCCGGGGGCGGACGGTTGCGGGGGCGGGCCGAAGGGGCCGGGCCGAGGGGGCGTGCGGCTCGGCCGCCGCACCGGCGGGATCTCCTCAACGGCGCGGCGGAAATGGGACCTGACGTGGTGTTCCCTCTTGACCGGAAACCGTCAAGGAGTATGGTCTAGACCAAGCATGTGCGCGGGTGCGCCTCATGACCGTCGGCAGCTGGTCCCCCACCACCGGACTGCCGTCAGGCCCACCCGCACCGTCACCGTGCCACGCTCCGGCGTGACCTGAGCGGTGACGTGCGCCCCCCACGCAAAGGAGTTGCCATGCCGGGTACCCAGAGGACGGCCGCCGCCTGTGCGGACCTCATCCCTCTCCTGGTCGCGGACACGCCGCCCCGAACGGTCGGCACCCCCGGACGTCTCGTCCCCCTCTCCACCAACGGCCGAACTCAGCGAGTCCGGCCGGCGCGCTCGGGCGTGAACACGCGCTGACCGCCGCGGCCGTCGCCGCTGCCCGGGGCCGCCCCGGGTCGTACCCGTCACCACGACGTTCCCACCACACCCCCGCCCCCGCGTCCGCGCCGGCCCCCTGCCGCCGTGAGCCAGCGGGTCCGGCGCGGGTTCCTGAGGAGCACCCGTGGTGCGGCGTCCGGCGGCGACCCCTTCCACCGTCCGTACCGGACGGGCGGCGCCACCTTCCACACACCGATGGGCAGGAGAGTTCGCAATGACGGTAGGAAACACCAGCGAGAGCCGCGTCTCCGCTTCGGGACAGCGGGTGCTCACCCGGCGCACCACGGGGGCCCATGTGCGTCCGCGGGCCCCGCGCCGCCCACTCAGCAGCGCCGCCGACAACATGGCCGTGCGGATCACGGTCCGCGGACCTTTACTGCTCCGGATCTCCGTGGGCGTGGTCTTCCTGTGGTTCGGCGTCCTCAAACTCTTCCCCAACACCAGCCCGGCGGAAGGGGTCGCCGTCAGAGCCACCACCAAACTGACCTTCGGGCTCCTCCCCCAGGACTTCATCGTCCCGCTGCTCGCCCTGCTGGAGACGGCGATCGGGATCGGGCTCGTCACGGGGCTGCTGCTCCGCCTGACGCTCGTCGTGTTCTTCGGGCACATGGCCGGGGTCTTCTCGGCGCTCTTCCTCCTGCACGACGAGATGTGGCGGGACGGCCTGCCGATCCCGACGATGGAGGGTCAGTACATCCTCAAGAACGTCGTCCTGGTCGCCGCCTGTCTCATCGTCGCGGCCGACGAGTGGAACCGTCGCACCGCCTACCGGGTGCGGATGGCCCACGGACTCACCGACCGCTGAGGCGCGTCCGCGCGGCCCCGCATCCCGGGGCCGCGCGGACCGTCGTTCAGTACGCCCCGTCGAGCCTGGCCCGCTGGGCGGGGGTCAGCTCCAGGTCCACGGCGGCCAGGCTCTCGTCGAGTTGGGCGACGGAGGAGGCACCGACCAGCGGCACCACCGGCACCTCGCCGCCGATCAACCAGGACAGCACCACCTGGTTGGCCGTCGCACCCGTCTGAGCGACCACCTCCGCCAGCGCCGCCAGCCGCACGGGCGTTCCCGCGTGGTCGAGGTCCGGGCCGAGCGGCTTGTCGTCGCGGACGTACGCGCCGCCGAGCAGCGGGGTGTAGGCGACCAGGGCGAGCGAGGGGTCGTCCCGTACGTAGCTCAGCAGATTGCCGTCCACGATGCCGTAGGCGCCGTCCGACGAGAGGGCGTCGGGCTGGTCGGTGCGGCGACGCAGATAGCTGTGGCTGTACTGGAGCACCTCGTACCGGGGCAGGCCGGCCGCCGCGGCGATGGCCCGGGCCCGTTCGACCTTCCACGCCCAGTGGTTGCTGACGCCGAGGAGACCCACGGTGCCCTCGGCGACGAGGGAGGCGAATCCCTCGACCGTTCTCGCGAGGGGCGTGGACGGGTCCTCGATGTGGGCGTACAGCAGCGGGAGACGGTCCATGCCGAGTCGTTCGCGGCTCTGTTCGGCGGCGACCCTGATCGCCTCGGGCGACAGTCCCTCACCGTTCTCGACGTAGCCGGTGCCGGGCGCCAGGGGCCGGGCACCCATCTTCGTCGCGATGGTGATCTCGTCGCCGACGCCGCGGCTGGCCCGCCACCGGCCGATGACGCGCTCGCTCTCGCCGCCCTGACCGCCGGTGTGCCAGTAGGCGTAGTTGTTGGAGGTGTCGATGAACGTGCCGCCGGCCTCGACGTACCGGTCGAGGATCGCGAAGGACGTCTTCTCGTCGGTGAGCGTGCCGAACAGCATCGCTCCCAGACTCAGGACGCTCACCTGGCGACGGGTGGCGGGGTCGGTGCCGATCTGACGGTACTTCACAGGTCTCCCCGGGGTTCCGGGCCCCGACGGTGCACGGGGCGCTGAGGAAGACCCTCCCGGCTGGAGTGCGCTCCAAGTCAAGGGCGGGCGGCGGCGGAACGTCAGATGCGCCAGGAGCGGATGCGGTCGGCGGCGTCGTAGGAGTCCGCGCTGCCGTGGTCCAGATCGCGGGCCAGGTCTATCAGCGCACCGTAGGGGGCGTCGATGCCCTCGCCCGCGGCGTGCATGTACGCCACTGCGATGCCCGCCCCGAACAGGGCGTTGCGCGCGGGGAGCGGACGCAGTCGGACGATGGTGTGCATCAGCACGGCGGCACGCCAGGCGTTGTCGACGGTGGCACCGACCTGGGGGGTGTTGACGCGGTGGCGGCCGACCGCGGCGACGAGGGCCGAGAAGTCGTGGACCGCGGGCTGCTTGGGCATGACCTCCGTCTGGCGTTCCAGGAGCCATCGGATGTCGATGGTGAGTTCCATGGTCAGGCGGCCCGTCCCGAGGCGTCCGCTCGGGCGTCATCGGGGAACGCCTGGTCGAAGGCGTCCGCGTGGTCGCTGACGAAGGAGCGGAAGACCTCGGCGGCGCCTTCGAGTCGAGGATCGCGGACCGCCGCGTGGGCGGCCCGGGTGATCAGGGCGGTCACCGTGGTCCCCTCGGCCTCGGCCCGCTCCTGGAGCAGGGCGTGCAGTTCGTCGGGGACCCGGATCGTCACTGGCTTCGACATGCCCCGACCGTACAGCACGGCGTACAGCACCCACAGGCCCCGCCGACGGCGGATGCGGAGGCGGTCACGGGCACGGTCCGCCCGCGGTCCGGTATCCGCGTCCGGCCGTGCTCGCCGACCTCCACGGCCGCGGGGCCGACTGCTGCTGGAGGGCGCTGAGGCTGCGGTCCGGCTGGGGGATCTCCCCGAAGAGGTCGTCGTCGCGTTCCACGGGAAGGCTGTGGATGAGGGCCTGCACCCGGTTCGGCAGGGTGGGCCGGTCGCCCTGGCGGCAGCGGCTGAGCAGGTCGTGGCGGATGCTGTCGGGCAGCAGGTGGTGCGGCACCGACGTCGCGGTCTGCGGGGGCCCGCTCCATCTCCGCAGGCACCACCGCCCGGTGGTCCTCCGGGGCGTGCCCGGGGCGCTCAGCGCCGCGCTCTGGGCGCGCCAGTACCGTGCGTCGCGGAAGTCGGCCCGTTGTTCGTGGAGGAGGAAGAGGCAGAACGCCGCGTTGGCCTCACCGCTTCCGGCCGCGAACTGCCACCAGAACTGGGCGCCTTCGGGATGTCCGGCGAGGTGGAGCAGCGCGGCGAAGACGACCGCCCCGCCGGGGTCGATGCGGTCGTGGTCGAGGAGCCGCCCCAGGCTGGTGGCGGCGCCGGGTGCGTCGACGATCAGGGTCGCGGCCAGGTCGAGGTCACGGACGGCCTGTTCCGTCCGGGTGAGGACGGTCCGCGGTACTGCCCCGGGGATCGCGTCGGGGCCGAGCCGGTCCAGGGCGGCGTCGGTGTCGTAGGTGTCGTACTCGTGGGCCAGTACCTGTGCGTCGCGCAGGGCGGCGTCGATGTGGATGGGGGTGGCGGGCACGGTCACTTGGTGTCCTCGTCCTCGTAGCGCATGTGGAGCGCTGTCGCGAGCCTACGGCGGGCGTAACGGATGTGGGACCGAACGGTTCCGGTGCGGATGCCGAGGAAGGCGGCGGTGTCCTCCTCCGTGCAGGCGAGGACGAAGCGCAGGACGATCACGTCCTGCTGGCGTTCGGGCAGCTCGGCTATGGCGCTGTAGAGGCCGATCTCCTCGCTCAGCACGGCGAACTCGTCGAGCATCTCCTGGAGGAGGAGGCGTCGGATGGCCTGCTCGAAGGCCGCGGTGCCGACGAGTTGGGGGGTGCGGTCACGGGCGGCCAACCAGTCGTCGACCTCCTCCTTGAGGAGGGTCCAGGCGTAGCGGGGCACTGACTCCTGCCTGAGTGCGTGGTCCCACGTCTGGCGTAGGCGACCAAAGGCGTTCTGCACGACGGTCTCCGCGGCCCGGCCGCCGACCTGGATGTGGGCGTACCGCATCCAGAGCTTGCGGTGGTAGGCGTGGAACGCATGGAAGGTGACGGTTCGGGCCCGTTGGGTGGCGGCCCGGGTGGCGGGTGGGCGCGGGTAGGTCACGGGCGCGCTCCCCCGGGGGGTGCGGCGGGACAGCGGGGCCGAGGGCGTGCGGCGTGGTGCGCTCCGGCGTGTTTGGTGGTGACCGCGCCGGCCGCGCGGACCCGGGGTTCCCGGGGTGGCACGGAGTGGGTGGTGTCCGTTGGCACAGGTGGTCCTTCGAGGGTGGTCCGGGGAACCGAACCGGTCGTCACAGGGCCGGTGTCGGTCGGGAACGTACTCCCACTTGCCAGCCAACCGGACGAACGGGCCGTCCGTGCAGTCCACCCTTCGAACTTCTTCGCATCCAGTGAAAGTATGATTAAACAAGGTCAGTTGACGCCCAGTCAGCTCCGTTCGCGGCCGTGACACCCGGGCCGGCGCGATGGCGCGAAGGGGTTGCCGGCAGCGGGCCGAGCGGGTGGACTGACCTCGGGCGGGCCGTCGCACCGAGCGGCGGGCGGCCCCGATCCAAGACCGCAGGGGGTTGCTCGACGCGGGCCCCCGGAACGAGGAGAGAACGGAGACGGCGTGAGCGACGGCACGGTGGATCTGAGGATGGACCAGGCGCACTCGGCCCGGATGTACGACTACTACCTGGGTGGCATCACCAACTTCCCGGCGGACCGCGAGGCCGCCGCCAGGACACTGACGGTGTTCCCCTCGGCCCCGATCGCCGCCCGCCTCAACCGGCGGTTCATGCACCGTTCCACGCGTCACGTGGCGACCACGCTGGGCCTGCGGCAGTTCCTCGACATCGGTACGGGCATCCCCACCTCGCCGAATCTGCACGAGGTGGCCCAGGAGGTCATTCCGTCCTCACGGGTCGTCTACACGGACAACGACCCGATCGTCCTCGCGCACGCCCGCGCCCTGCTGCTCAGCCGTCCCGAGGGGGCCACGGCCTACGTGGAGGCCGACGCGCGGGACCCGCAGGCGATCCTGGACCACCCGACCCTGGGCGCACACCTGGACTTGGCGGAGCCCATAGCCCTGAGCCTGATCGCCCTCCTGCACTTCGTTCCCGACGAGGACGACGCCTACGCGGTCGTGGAGCACCTCAAGAAGGCCCTGCCCTCGGGCAGCACGCTGGCCATCAGCCACGCCACTGCGGACTTCGACCCCGAGGGCATCGCCCGGGTCACCCAGACCTACGCGGCGGCCGGAACCCGGGTCAAGGCCCGCACCCGTGACGAGATCAGCCGCTTCTTCACCGGCTGGGACCTGCTCGACCCGGGCGTCGTGCCCACCCACCGGTGGCACCCGGACCCGAACGACACCCTGCTCACCATCACCGACGCCGACGCCTCCTGCTACGGGGCCATCGCGCGCAAGCCCTGAGCGGCTCCCCGCCCGCACAGCTCGCGCGGGCTGTGCGGGCTGTGCGGGCTGTGCGGGCTGTGCGGGCTGTGCGGGCGCGCACGAACCGGCCGCGCACCCGGGCGGCAGCGCCCCGCGGACGGGGACGCCCCCGGACGCCCGGCGCGCGCCCGCCGTCGCGTGCGACGACCCCACGCCCCCCACATCCCCAGCGGCCTGGCCACTTGCGCACGCCCGCCGCTTCCCCGGCGCGCGAACACGCCCTCACACTCCCCTTTTCTCGGGCACGAGACCCCTCGACCGCCCCGCCCCGCGGCCCTATATTGAGATAATTGGCTTAGCCACTTAGCCGTAGCGGGTCGGACGGTCGATCCGCTGCACGGCGCCCACCGACGCAGCCCGGAGCCCTCATATGAAACTCACCGAAGCCCTCGACCAGTGCCCGACCGACCTGTTCGTCGACGGCGACTGGCGCCCCGCCTCCGACGCGCGTCGGATCGACGTGCACGACCCCGCCACCACCGAGGTGATCGCCTCGGTGGCCTCCGGCGGCGAGGCCGACGGGCTGGCGGCGGTCGAGGCCGCGGAGCGCGCCCTGCCGGGCTGGGCCGCCACCCCGGCCCGGGAACGCTCCACCGTCCTGCGCCGGGCCTACGAGTTGATGACCGAGCGCACCGACTACTTCGCCACGCTGATCAGCGCCGAGAACGGCAAGGCGCTGCCCGACGCGCGGGCCGAGGTCGCCTACGCCGCCGAGTTCTTCCGCTGGTACGCGGAGGAGGCCGTACGGCTCGCCGGAACGGTGCAGCACGCTCCCGCGGGCGGCTACCGCATCCTGGTGGACCGGGTGCCGATCGGGGTCGCCGTCCTCGTCACCCCCTGGAACTACCCCGCGGCCATGGCCACCCGCAAGATCGGGCCCGCGCTCGCCGCGGGGTGCTCCGTGGTGCTCAAGCCGGCCAGTGACACCCCGCTCACCGCCCTCGCGGTCGGCGCGCTGATGGCGGAGGCGGGTGCTCCGGCCGGGGTGGTCAACGTGGTGCCCGCCGACCGGTCCGGGGCGGTGGTCGGCGCGATGCTCGCCCACCCGGCCGTGCGCAAGCTCTCCTTCACCGGTTCGACGGAGGTCGGGCGACGGCTGCTGCACAGCGCGGCGGACCGGGTGCTCAGCACCTCGATGGAGTTGGGCGGCAACGCGCCCTTCCTCGTGCTCGCGGACGCCGACCTGGACGCGGCCGTGCGCGGCGCGATGCTCGCGAAGATGCGCAACGGCGGAGAGGCATGCACCGCCGCCAACCGCTTCTACGTCCACGAGTCCGTGGCCGAGGACTTCGCGTCCCGGCTCGCCACCGCCATGGCCTCCCTGAAGGTCGGGCCGGGGCTGGAGTCGGACACCGAGGTGGGACCGCTGGTCAACGCGGACACCCGGGACAAGGTGGCGGAGCTGGTCGCGGACGCCGTGACCCGCGGGGCCCGGGTCCGGACCGGGGGGCGTGCCCCGGAGCGGACCGGCTACTACTACGAGCCCACGGTGCTGGACGAGGTGGCGCCCGGTTCGGCGGTCCTGACGGAGGAGATCTTCGGGCCGGTCGCCCCGATCGTCAGGTTCCGTGACGAGGCGGAGGCCGTACGCCTGGCCAATGCGACCGAGTACGGGCTCGTCTCGTACGTCTACACCCGTGATCTGCGCCGTGGACTGGCCGTCTCGGGCGCGTTGGAGTCCGGCATGGTGGGCCTCAACCGGGGCATCGTCTCGGACCCCGCGGCCCCGTTCGGGGGGATGAAGCAGAGCGGGCTCGGTCGTGAAGGGGGCCATGAGGGCATCCTGGAGTACACGGAGGCGAAGTACATCGCCACCGACTGGTGACCCGACGACCACGGCTGGGGCCCGTCGCACCTATGGG
>NZ_JBHXEN010000031.1:0-80566 GCF_042724695.1 Streptomyces sp. NPDC127068
TTTTTAATTCACCCCCCCCCCCCCCTCAACTACACCCCCTAACGCGGCGCCCGCTACTTTTTTTTATAAGCCCCGGGGCCCGCCCCCCCGGGGCCCGCCCCCGACGGGCTTTTCCGTGCCGAGAACCAGACCGGGAGCCGTACTGAGAACCGCGCCGAACGCTCCCCGCGGTCCCGAACGCGGGAATTCCCGCCGGGCGCAATAGGCGATCTCCAGGCCGGTAATTATTCATACAAGATGATTGCCAAGGTTTTTCCGATCCTCCCGGGGAACGGTGCCGGAACTCCTTCGGGTGGGGGTTGTGTGGAATTCACGTACCGGGGGTTTCCGGTGCGGGCGGAGGTCGTTAGCCAACGCGGTAGTACGCCTTCCCCCAGGCGGTCGCCGGAGGCCGCCGAAGAAAGGAACACGATGAAGCCCCTCAAGGCTGCCGCAGTCGTCGCCGGGTCCTTCGCCCTGGTCGGTGCCGCCGCACCGGCGTTCGCCACCACCCCGACGCCCACCAGCCTGAACGGCGCTCTGGAGACGCTCACCACCCAGTCCACGCTCGACGCGCAGCCGCTGCACAGCAATGCGCTCGACACGGAGAAGGAGGGCACCCTCCTGAACAGCGTGCAGACCACCGCCGACCAGATGAACGCCGGCGGAGCCAAGGCCGCCCCGCTGCTCGGCGGACTCCCGGTCGGCAAGTAGGCCGCCCGGCGGTCCGTGCGACGGTGCGTCCCGCCCACCGGCGCGCGGACCGGCCCCGCGCCCTCCCCGGGCCGCGTGCGCGGCCCCCATCGTGTGATCCGGGAGCACGGGTCGCCCGGACGAGTGACACGGGCATCCGGGTGCTCCCCGTATGTCGCTACGGTGCCGTGGTGACCTCAACCCCCACCGACAAGCGTCCCTTCCACCCGGCCGAACTGGGCACCCTCGCCGTCATGGCCTGGAGTGGCGAACACCCCGACGAACGGGGCGACCTGGCCTTCCTGCTCGCCTACGCGCTCGGTGACGGGCCCGGCGGTCCCGAGGGCACGTCGGCCGCCGTGCGCACCCTGCTGGAGAACACCGGGCTGCCCGTCGGCGGACCCGTCGTCGACGCCACGACGCGCCCCAGCTTCCCCGTCTCGCTCCTCGTCGAAGCCGGGCAGGCCGTCGTCAACATGCCCCAGCTGAACGCCCAGTGCCTCGTACCGCCGGAGTGGCTCGCCGCGGTCCGGGAGCGCGGTCACGCGTACTTCATCTTCGCGACCCGGCCCTGGCCCGAGGGGTCGCCCGGCGTGGAGATGACCCAGGCCACGCTGTCCGCGTTCGCCGGGGACGAGGAGATGCTCGCGGGGGCCGCGCACTGTCTGCTGCCCGCGCGCAGCCTGCGCACCTGAGGGCTGCCCGCCGGGGGCGGGGCTCCCTCCGCCGGTCCGACAACCCGCCGATTGCCCCCTGCGGGGGAACTCTGCGGCGGTCGTCCGGACTCCCTCGTTAACCGGATGTCCAGACCTGCCGACCCCCGAAGGGGACCGTTGACATGAAGTCACCGACGCGTGGAAGCCTTGCCGCGCTCCTGGCCTGTGCGGCCGTCGCCGCGGGAGCCGGGTCCGCCGCTGCGGGGGAGCGGGTGCCCGTCTCCGTACCCATGGAGGGCGTGGAGCACTCGCTCGGGATCTCGGCGCCCAAGGTCGGGGCGGAGCTGCCGGTTCCGGTGCCGGGGGCGGTGGACGGACCCCGTTACGTGGAGGGGCGGTTGCTGCCGGCCGGGTTGGTTCCGGTCGTGCCGTTCAGCGTGCCGTTGCCCGGGGTCGCGGCGGAGTCGTTGGTGCCCCATGTGGTGGGGGGCGGGGCCGACCGGGCCTCCGCGGTGGTCGGGGGGCCCGATGCGGTCGTCGGTACGCCCGGGGTGTCGTTCGACGCGCCGGTCAGTGGGCCTCAGGCCGATGCGTTCGGGCTGCCGCGGGCCGCGTTGCCCGTTGCCGGGCTGCGTACGGCTCCCCTCCAGACCGCTCCCGCCGCCTGGCTCCACTTGACCTGACGGTCCCCCCCTGCGCGTGCGTTGTCCCGCGAGGTACGTCCCGGTGTTGCGCAGTTCCCCGCGCCCCTTGATCAGGTGCGTCCCGGTGTTGCGCAGTTCGCCGTGACCCTATCGGGGCGGTGCAACGCACGCCCAGCGAAACGCGCCCCGATAGGGGGCGCGGGGAACTGCGCGAAGCCCGTGCGCACGGCACCCACACAGCGCACCCCGAGATGGACGCACCTCAGGGGCGCGGGGAACTGCGCGGGCGGCCACGACGCACCCGCACGGGACAGCGCACCCGAAGGGCCAAGCGCCCAGCGATTGCGTGCCCTCGCGCACCCTTGCGCGTTGGGCACGACGACGCGCAGACCGACCCGGGAGGCCACCGTTGCGAGCGACCCGCCGCGCCCTGCTGAGGGCCCTGTTCCTCACCGCCCTGGCGGGAGGAACAGCCGCCGCCCTGACCCCCGTCCTCACCGCGGACCGCAACGCCCGCCGCCCCCGCGCGCCCCGCGCCCCGGGCGCCCCCGGCGCCCTCCGCGGTGAGGTCCTGTTCGACGAGACCTACCGCGGACGGCGCCTACGGGGCCGCCGCACGGGCTCCCCGGCCGGGCACGGCACCGGCAACGAGCCGGACGCCCTGCGCGTCACCGTGGACGGACGCCCGCTGCACCTGATGCGCCGCGCGGACGGCGGTTACCTCACCGTGGTCGACCACTACGTCTCGTACCCGACTCCGCTGGCGGCGGCCCGGGCCGCGGTGGACGAACTGGGCGCCGCCCACCTCTCCGCGTCCCCGACGCACCGCGCCTGAACGCACCGGCACCGGCCTTCGGAGAGGGAACGCACGTGGTGTACACCCGCAAGAACGTGACCAAGCTGAGCAGCGCGGAGCGCAAACGGTTCGTGAACGCGGTACTCGCGCTCAAACGCAAGGGCCGGTACGACGAGTTCGTCCGCGTCCACATCGACTACTACGTCGCCGACGGGGACACCAACCGCCGGGTCGCCCACATGGCGCCGTCCTTCCTGCCGTGGCACCGCAGGTTCCTCCTGGAGTTCGAACGCGCACTCCAGCGGGAGGCCCCCGGGGTCACCGTCCCGTACTGGGACTGGACGGCGGCGCGTTCCCCGGTGGGGTCCCCCTGGACGGACGACCTCCTCGGCGGCACCGGGCGGGGCACCGAACGCCGGGTGGCGACCGGCCCGTTCGCGCGGGCCAACGGCTGGATCGTCCGCGAGAACATCACGGACGACGACTTCCTGGTCCGGGACCTGGGGCGGCCGTCCAACCCGTTCGCGTTGCCGTCGAAGGACGAACTCGCCCTGGCCATGCGGGAGTCGGTGTACGACGTGGAGCCCTGGAACTCCACCGTGTCGTCCGGTTTCCGCAACGGCCTGGAGGGCTGGACGGGCGTCCGGACGGGGGACGGCCGGTGGCGCAACCACAACCGGGTGCACCGCTGGGTCGGCGGGACCATGCTCGGTGGTGCGTCGGTCAACGATCCGGTGTTCTGGTTGCACCACTCGTTCGTCGACCTGCTGTGGTCGCGGTGGCGCAAGGCACATCCGGACGGTGCGTACGAGCCGGCCGAGCCGCCCGGGTTCGGCTCGCTGGAGCGCGGTCGGATCGTCGCCCGCAACGAGCGGATGCCGCCGTGGGACGTCACCCCGGCCTCGTTGGAGCAGCACGGCGGGATCTACCGCTACGCGTGACGTGCCGCGGGAACGGCGGAGCCCCCGTCGGCCGGCGTGCTGACGGGGGCGGCTGCGTACGGGGACGGAGGTCTCCGTACGCGGTGCTCAGTATCCGTAGCCGGCGGGGCCGCTGCCGTTGACACAGGTGTTGCCGAACGCCGGGTTCAGGATGCCGATCACGTCGATGGTGTTGCCGCAGACGTTGACGGGGACGTGCACGGGGATCTGCACGATGTTGCCGGACAGGACGCCCGGCGAACCGACGGCCTCGGCGGCGGCACCCGCGTCGGCGGTGGCCATGCCCGCGCCACCGAGCATCACGGCGCCCGAGCTGACGGCCAGGACGGCCGCCTTCGCGATGCGAGACATCACGTACTCCTTCAGTTGGGTTGTGCGGTGGTCCGTGCGGGGTGTCGGGGGGAATGACGTCCGCACGCCCCCTTCAACGTCAGGAGGCGGCCGGGGTCACGGTTTGTCATCCCTCGCCGCGGGGAAAGGCGCGGCGCCCGGCCGGTCGGGTGCTTCAGCGGGCGACGAGGGTGATCTCGGTGGCCTTGACGCTGGTGAAGACGGCGCTGCCGTCGTGCAGCCCCAGGTCGGCGGCGGCGCCCGGGGTGACCTCCGCGACCAGGTCGGGGGCCCCGTCGGAGGTGACGAGGACCCGGAGCCGGCTGCCGACGGCGGTCAGTTCCCGCACGGTGCCCGGCCAGACGTTGCGGGGGCTGCCCGAGGGGCGCTCGCGGTGCAGGGCCACGGCCTCCGGGGCGAAGACGGCGAGTGCGTCCGTGGCGGGGGCGAGGGGTTCGGCGGCGACCACCCGGGTCCCTCCGGCGGTGACGAGTCCCTCGGCGGTGGCGGTGCCCGGCCAGGCGTTGGCGCCGAGCATCCGGGCCACCCAGGCGGAGCGGGGGTGGCGGGCCACCTCGGCGGGCGGGGCGTCCTGCACGGTGCGGCCGTCCTCCAGGACGAGCACCCGGTCGGCGAGGGACACCGCCTCCACCGGGTCGTGGGTGACGATCAGGCAGACCCCGTCGAACGCGTCCAGATGGCGGCGCAGGGTGTGGCGGACCCGGCCGCGGGTGGTCTGGTCGAGCGCGGCCAGCGGCTCGTCCAGGAGGAGCAGCCGGGGGCGCGAGGCGAGCGCGCGGGCCAGGGCGACCCGGCCGGCCTGCCCGCCGGAGAGTTCGCCGGGCCTGCGGTGGGCGAGGTGGCCGACCTCCAGCCGGTCGAGCCACTCCCGTGCGGTGCGCAGCGCCTCGGCGCGCGGCACCCCGTGGGCGCGGGGGCCGTAGGCGGTGTTGGCGAGGGCGGTGAGGTGCGGGAACAGGGCCGGGTCCTGCGGCACCCAGGCGGTGTCGCGGCGGTGCGGGGGCGCGGCGGAGAGGTCGGTGCCGCCGAGGGCGAGCCGGGCGGCGGACTGGGTGGGCAGGCCCAGCAGGGCCCGCAGCAGGGTGGTCTTCCCGGCGCCGTTGGGGCCCACCACGGCGAGGGTGGTGCCGCCGGGGGCGGCGAGCGCGAGGTCGGTGTAGCCGGTGAGGTGCGCGTCGAGGCGGGCGGCCGAGGGGGCGCGGCGCGGCGGGGCGTCCGCCGTCGGTCGGGGAGCGGGGGGCTGCGGGGCGGGGGCCTCGGCGGGAGCGGCCCCTGCTGGTGCGGCTTTGGCGGGGGCGGTGGTCCAGCGTCCGCGGAGGGCGATCAGGACGGCCATGGCGACGGCGAGCAGCAGCAGGGACACCGAGGTCGCCGCCTCGGGGTCGTCCTGGAGCAGCAGGTACACCTGGAGCGGGAGGGTCTGGGTGGTGCCCGGGAGGTTGCCCGCGAAGGTGATCGTGGCGCCGAACTCGCCCAGCGCCCGGGCCCAGGTGAGCGCGGCGCCGGCGGCCAGGCCGGGGGCGACCATCGGCAGGGTGACCGTGCGGAACACCCGCAGCGGGCTCGCGCCGAGCGAGGCGGCGGTCTCCTCGTAGCGGGGGTGGAGCGCGGCGAGCGTGCCCTCCAGGGAGATGACCAGGAACGGCATCGAGACGAACGTCGCGGCGACCACCGCGCCCGCCGTGTGGAAGGGCAGGGTGACGCCGAACCAGTCCTCCAGCCAGGGCCCGAGCAGCCCGCGCCGGCCGAAGCCGAGCAGCAGGGCGACCCCGCCGACGGTGGGCGGCAGCACCATCGGCAGCAGCACCAGCGAGCGGACGAGCGCCTTGCCGCGGAACGGGACCCGGGCGAGCAGCCAGGCCAGCGGCACGCCGAGCACCAGCGAGACGCCGAGCGCGCTCAGCGACACGACGAGGGACAGCTTGAGCGCGGTGACGGACTCCGGTGCGGTCAGGTGGGTGCCCAGGTCGTCCCACGGGGTGCGGACCAGTACGCCCAGCAGGGGGACGAGCAGGAACGCGACCGCGAGCAGGGCGAGGAGGGCCAGGGCCAGTGGTGGACGGGCGGGCCGGGTGGCGGCTCCGGTCACGGCTTCTGGAAGCCGGCGTCCCGCAGGATCTGCTGCGCGGGCGGCGAGGACAGCCACTCCACGAACGCCTGGGCCGAGGGGCTGTCGCCGGACTCCTTGAGGACGGCGGCCGGGTACTGGGCGACGGCGTTCTGCCCGTCCGGGATGGCGATCGCGTCGACCTTGTCGGGCTTGGTGTCGGCGTCGGTCTTGTAGACGATGCCCGCGTCGGCCTCGCCGAGTTCGACCTTGCTGAGCACGGCCCGGACGTTCGGCTCCTCGGAGACCGGCTTGACGTCGACCCGCTGCGCGTCGAGGACCTGGCGGCTGTAGCGGCCGACGGGGACCTCCTCGGCGGCGAGGACGACCTTCAGCTTCGGGTCGGCGAGGTCCTTGAGGGTCTTGACCTCGTCGGGGTTGCCCTCGCGGGTGGCGATGACCAGGCGGTTCTTCGCGATGACGGAGGGGGTGCCGGTTTCGGCGCGCAGTCCGTCCATGGTCTTGGTGTCGGCGGTGACGATCGCGTCGGCGGGTGCGCCCTGCCGCACTTGTGCGGCGAGTTCCTGGGAGCCCGCGAAGGAGAAGGTGAGCTCGACCCCGGGGTGGGCGTCCTCGTACGCGGTCTTCACCGTCTTGAACACGTCGGTGAGGGAGGCGGCGGCGAGGACGGTCAGCTTGCTGGAGGAGGCCGGGCCCGCGCTGCCGCCGCCCCGCCCGTCCTTCCGGTCGCCGTCGCTCTTGTCGTCGCTTCCGCAGGCCGCGAGGAGCGGGACGAGCAGGGCGGCGACGGCCAGTCCGGCGACACGGGCGGTTCTGGGCACGGGGTCCTCCAGGGGTGACGACGGGGGGGCAGGGGGCTCAGGTGCGGTCGATGTGGACGTTGGTGGCCTTGACCCGGGCGGTGGCCTGCGCGCCGACCTCCAGGCCCAGTTCCTCGACGGCTTCGCGGGTGAGGAGGGAGACCAGCCGGTGCGGCCCCGCCTGGATCTCCACCTGCGCGGCGACGTCCCCGAGCTTCACGGCGGTGACGATCCCGGGGAACGCGTTGCGCACGGAGGTGTACGGGACCTCCTCGTCGTTGCCGGTGCCCTGGGCCAGCTCGACGGAGAAGGCGGCCAGGTCCACGCCGTCGACGAGGCGGCGCCCGCTGTCGTCGCGGTGGGTGGCGACGCGTCCGGCGTCGGCCCAGCGGCGGGCGGTGTCGGGGCTGACGCCCAGGAGACGGGCGGCCTGCCCGATGGTGTACGACGGCATGTGCGCCACGTTAAGGAGAATCACGGCGCAGATGCAACCCTTATGGGTGGTTGTTCCTGGTGGTTGCGGGGGTGTACTTCGTGGTGGACCGGGGCTTGACCTCAACCAAACTTGAGGGAGCAGGCTGATGCCCATGACTACGGAAACCGAAGACATCAAGGCCATCGAGCAGGTCGTCGCCACCGTCGAGCGCACCCAGCGCGCCCGGGACGTCGAGGGCTTCCTCGCGCTCTTCCACCCCGACGCCCTGTGGACCACCGGACACGGCAAGGTCCTGATCGGGTTCGACGCGATCGCCGAGTTCACCCGTTCCGTGCTGCCCGACGCGCCCCAGGACGGCGAGGTCACCTACGAGGTGGTGCACCTCCAGTTCCTGCGGCCCGACGTGGCGGCCGTCAAGGTCAAGCAGGTGTACCACCTCGCCGAGGGCCCGCAGGAGGGCAGCCCGCTCTACGTGATGACCAAGCAGGAGGACGGGAGGTGGCTGCTGACGGTCAATCAGAACACGTCGGTGTACGCGGAGTAGGGCGCAGCGTGCCGCACCCGCGCGTCCCGGGCCCCACCGCGCCGGGGGGTTTCCCGTCGCACGCTCCGCCGTACGGGTGAACGCGGAGCGCCGCGCGCGGTTCCGCCTGATGGGATCGGAACTCCGGTGTCCGGTGCCCGGGGCCGGTGCCCCCTCAGGAAGGTCGTAGATGTCCCAGGGTCAGCCCGAGCGCCTCCGCATCATCTGTCCGCCGGCCGCCGCGACCCTCGGCACCGACGACCACCGTTCCGGCAGCGAATGGCTGTCCTCGCGCCGGCCGGGGCAGGTGTTCATGATGGGGGACAACCCCGCCCTCCCCGTCATGCCCGAGCGGCCCACGCTCGCGGACTTCTTCCGATTGCGGTTCGCGTTGGACCCCTTCGCCGTGCGGCACATGCTGCACAGTGCACGCCGGGCCCGGGAGCAGGGCATGGGCGACAAGGTGGTGCTGGCCTGCCTCCTGCACGACATCGCGCTCGCCGGTCTGCTACGCAGCCAGCACGGTCACTGGGGGGCCCAGCTGGTGGGGCCGTACGTCGACGAGGAAGTGGCCTGGGCCATCCGACAGCACGAGGTCCTGCGCTACTTCCCCGACGAGAGCGTGGGATACGGCTACCCGGAGGCGTACCGGGACTTCTTCGGGGCCGAGTACCAGCCGCCGGCCCACACCCGGGCCGCCTACGCGAAGGCCCGTCGCCACCGCTGGTACATGTCGGCCCGCATGGTCACCATCAACGACGTGTACACCTTCGACTCCGAGGTCGACATCGAGTTCGAGGAGTTCGAGGACGTGGTGGGCCGCCACTTCGCCCAGCCCGCGCAGGGATTGGGCTTCGACGACTCCCCGGTGGCCCACATGTGGCGCACCATGATCTGGCCGAACAACTTCATCTGAGCGGGCGGCTGGAGGCTCGGCGCCGCGTGTCCCGGGGGATCGCTAACGGCGGGCCGTCGCGTCGACGACCTCGGACGGGGCGGGGGCCCGCACGTCCAGCGGCGCGTCGAAGCCGCTGAACGTGGTGGTGTTGCGGTGGTCGGTGCCCTCGTACGCCACCTTGAGCAGGTACGGCTCGCCCTCGGTGGCGACGTGGAAGGCGTAGGTCCCGCCCTCGTCCGCCTCGTCGGTGACCACCAGCGCGATCGTCGGGACCCCGTCCACTTCGCCGGGCTTCCCCTTCTTCGCCTCTCCGAAGAAGGCGAACTCCCGGGTGCAGGTGATGCCCCGTGCGCCGTCGGACACGGCCTTGACCCAGGGCTTCCTCCCCGCGACGTCGGCCAGGCCCCGCTCCTCGGCCCACTCCTTGAGGTACGCGCGGTTCGGCCGGAAGTAGCCGGTGTCGTCGATCCGGATCTCGTCGAGCTGCTTGCCCGCTCCGAAGTCGGTCCTGCCCGTGCACCGCCGCTTGAGGTCGGTCGTGACCTGACCGCTGACGCGCGTGCCGTCCGCCATTGCGGTGTCCATGGTGACGGTCACCGAGTCCAGCGCGGCCATCGTCTCGTTCGCCTCGTCCAGCAGCTGCCGCGCCGAGCGCTCCTCCTCCTGCTTCTTCGGCGCGCTGTCGGTGCAGCCGGCCAGGGCGGTGCCCAGCAGCAGACAGCTCAGCGCGGTCGCAACGGTGCGTCGCATGCGGACGGGTCCCCCTCGGTTCGGAACGCTTCCAGGGCGGCCGAGCGCATGGGGGCGGTCGCTGACCTGGGCGGATCAGACTAACGGGCGTCGAAGTCCACCTGTGCGGCGGGCAGCACCCGGCTACGGCGGCCCGGGTAGCGGAGGTTCCGGAAGATCTCGTTGTGGTGCGCGATCGACGGGTCCGGCGCGACGTAGGGTCCGGTGTCCGGTCGGACGGAGGTGGTGTGCCCGTCCTCGACCAACAGCAGGTCGTAGCCGAGGCCGAGGGCCGCGCGGGCGGTCGTGTCCACGCAGATCTCGGTGGCGAACCCGGTGACGACGACCTCGGTGACGTCCAGCCGCCGCAGCGTCCGGTCGAGGTCCGTACCCACGAAGCTGTCCGGGGTGGACTTGGGGACGACCACCTCGTCGTCCCCGGGCGTCAGCTCCGGTGCGATCCGCCAGCCGTCCGTGCCCGGCGCCAACGGCCCGTCGTCCTGGTGCTGCACGGTCACGATCGGCACGCCCGCCGCCCTGGCCCGGGCACGGAGCCCCGCGATGGCGGTCACGGTCTCCACGGGGCGGTGCGCGATGCCCACCATGGTGTTCTGCATGTCGATGACGAGGAGCGCGGGGCGCCCGGGGGTGCGGGGTGCGGGAGTCATGCGGGGCACGGTAGCGGGGGGCGCGGTGCGCGGTCGCCCCGTTTGTTCGTCGTCGGGGGCCGAGCGGTTGACCCTCACGTGACGTCATGCCGCATCGTCGGTGCTATGCGAGGGCGAGGGCACCTGACCGTGGGACGCGTGGCCGAACTGGCCGGGGTGAGCGTCCGCACGCTGCACCACTACGACCAGATCGGCCTCGTACGGCCGTCCGCGCGGACCGCGGCCGGCTACCGGGCCTACGCGGCGGGCGACGTGGAGCGGCTGCGGGAGGTGCTCGCGTACCGGCGGCTGGGCTTCGGGTTGCGCGAGATCGCGGACCTGGTGGACGACCCGACCACCGACGCGGTCGCCCATCTGCACCGGCTCCGCGGCCTGCTGCTGGACCAACGCGACCGGGCCGCCGCCATGGTGACCGCTCTGGACCGAGAACTGGAGGCACGGGCGATGGGGATCGACACCACACCGGAGGACCAACTGGAGATGTTCGGAGCGCAGTTGTACGAGGCCATCGGGTCCGACTACCCGGCGACGCGGCGCACCGACCCGCGGATCGCGGCGCAGGTCCGGGCGGCGCTCGGGGACGCCCGGACGGTGCTGAACGTCGGTGCCGGCACCGGTTCCTACGAGCCCGCGGACCGGGAGGTGACGGCGGTGGAACCGTCGGCGGTGATGCGGGCGCAGCGTCCCGCGGACGCGGCGCCGTGCGTGGCCGCCCGCGCGGAGCGGCTGCCGTTCGCCGACCGGACCTTCGACGCGGCGATGGCCTTCAGCACCGTCCACCACTGGCAGGACCCGATCGCCGGGCTGCGCGAGATGCGGCGGGTGGCCCGCCGGGTGGTGGTGTTCACGCACGACGCGAGTGACACCGGGTGGCGTCACCGGTTCTGGCTCACCCGCGACTACCTGCCCGAGATCGCCGGCCTGGTCGCCGGCCGGCCCCCGGTGGACGAGTTGGCCGGCGCGATCGGGGCCCGCCTGGAGCCGGTGCTCGTCCCGTGGGACTGCGCGGACGGCTTCCTGGAGGCTTACTGGCGCCGGCCCGAAGCGTATCTGGAGGAACACGTGCGCCGTGCGGTGTCGGTGTGGACCAGGGTCGGGCCGCAGGCCGAGCAGCGGGCGGTGGGTCGGCTCCGCGACGACCTGGTCTCGGGCCGGTGGGCCGAACGCAACCGCGAGCTGGTCGGCCTCGACGCGGCGGAGCTGGGGCTGCGCCTCCTCGTGGCCTGACCGGGCATCGCGGGGCGCTCCGGCGCGTGCGGGGGGCGCCCCCGCACGCGCTTTCGCGTTTACTTGTCGAACCAGGTATCTTGCATCGCATGGAACCAGGTGAGTCGACCAAGCAGGCCCGGGCAGCCGCCCAGCTGCGCAAGGGGGTCCTGGAGTACTGCGTACTCGCCCTGATGCGGGACCGCCCCCGCTACGGCGTGGAACTCCTCCAGGCGCTGGAGGAGTCCGGCGCCCTCGCCACCAGTCAGGGCACGGTCTACCCGCTGCTCTCCCGGCTGCGCCGCGACGACCTGGTCACCACCACCTGGCAGGAGTCCCTTTCCGGTCCGCCCCGTCGCTACTACGCGCTCACGGACAGCGGTCGGGCCGCACTCGACGAGTTCACCCGCGTCTGGCCCGGCTTCCGCAACGCCGTCGACGCCTTCCTGACCGCCCCGGCCTCCCCGGCCGCCCCGCACCCCGCCACCGGAGACCTCGCATGAAGACCACCGCCGACCCCGTCCGTGACTACCTGTCCGTCGTCGAGCGCGAGGCTGCCGCCCTCTCCGCCGACCGCCGCCAGGAACTCCTCGCCGACCTCGTCGAACACGTGGAGGTGACGCTCGCCGAACGCCCCGACGCCTCGATCAGCGAGATCCTGTCGGAGCTGGGTGACCCCCGCACGATCGCCGCGACGGCGCTGGCGGAGGCGGGGCACGGGTCCGCCGGGACCTCGGCCGCCCCGGGTGCCCCGAGCGCCGGCGATGCACCCGCCCGGCGCGGCAAGGTGCACCCCCTGGTCCCGCTGCTGATGCTCACCCTCTCGCTGCCCTTCATCCTGGTCTTCCCCGACCAGCCCGGTCCGGTGCTCGGCGTCCTGTTCCGCATCACCGGCGCGGTGCTGCTCTGCACCTCGGTGCACTGGACCGCCGTCCAGAAGACCACCGGCGTGCTGCTCGTCGCCGTGCTGCCGAGCGTGGTCTTCGCCACCGCGAACCTGTCCGGCGGCGGCCCGGAGGTCGGCACCCCGGCGCTCCTCGCCAACCTGGGCGCGTTCGTGCTGATGGCCGGCGCGGCAGCCTGGCTCTGGCGGGCCCGCCGCGCCTGAACGTGAGCACGGTCACCGGGTCGGGCAGGGGAGTTCGGGGCCGGCCCGGTTCGGGGAACACGTCACCAGCGCGACCGAGTGGAACACCGTGCCCTTGAGGTAGTGCCCCAGGGACACGTCGTCACCGCACATGACGCGCTCGGCGGCTGTCTTCACCAGGAGGGCCAGCCGGGCTTCCTCCCGCTCGGCCCCGGACGCGAAGCGGGGAGCGAACTCCGCCAGCTGTCGTCCGAGCCACTCGGCGGCTTCCTTGGGCTCCTGCCAGGTTCCCCGCACCATCGACGGGGGCTTCGTCAGCCAGTGGGCGGTCTGGATCGGCGGAACGTCGGCCGTCGGGAACTCGGCCGCTGCCCGGCGGTGCCGCTCCAGCAGGTCTTGGGGACTGGTCGGCGAGGGCGGTTCCCCCGGCGGCCGTCGCAGGCTCTCCCTGTCGAACACGGCCTTCTCGCCGAGCCACGCGTAGCCGTGGACGTGCACGGGTGCTCCCTTCCGGGGAAGTGATCGCCCCGCCCGGACGCACCAGGACGGCGCCGCATCGGGGCGGGGCGATCGGGAACCGCTCTCAGGCGGACAGGCCGAACCTGGCCGGGTCGATGCCGGCCGCGTCCAGCTCCGCCGTCGTGAAGCGGAGCGGCTGCGCGTCCGGCCGCTTGCTGTCGCCCACGGCCCAGGCGTCCGTGCCGATGCGGGCGAGCGTCACGCAGGACTCGCCGTCCGGATGCGTGTTGCCCCCACACGCTGCGGTGAACTCGGCTCCCTCGATGGAGAGTTCGTACAAGTCGTCGGACGTCGTCGTACCGGTCTGCACCATGTCGCAACCTCCATGTCGCTCGGTGTGCCGATGACGCTACGGAGGGGGTTCGCGGGTGCTCCACCGTGTTGCACGGAGTTGCAGAGATTCACCCGAGCGCGACGATCGCCTCTCGGATCAGGTCGCGCGCAGAGGAGCCGTGCACGGCGATCCGCGACAGTTCGGTGAAGGCCCGTAAGTACGTGTGGATCTCGCCGGGAGCGGTCAGGTTGATCTCCGCGGTGAGCGTTTCGACAGCCACGCGTTGGTCATCGAACGCGTAGAACGCTTCGAGTGGCCACACCGTCCTGGGAGACCGCTTCGGAATGACGCCCAGCGAGACGTTCGGCTGCTTCATGACGGTCAGCAGGTGGTCGAGCTGCTCCGCCATGTCCTCGTCCGGGCAGACCGGGTAGTAGAGCACGGTCTCCTCGATGAGGAGTGCGAAGCGGTGATCGCCCTTCCGGATGACCCGGGACCTGTCCAATCTCGCTCGGACCGCGTCGGCCACGTCGTCCGGAGTTCCCTGGAAGTCGGTGATGGACCTGAGCAGCCCGGTGGCGTACCCGGCGGTCTGGAGCATGCCGGGCAGCACGTTCGATGCGTAGACGCGGAAGGTGCGCGTTCGCTGGTAGAGGGGAACGGTCCTCTCGTGCACGCGCCGCATTCCGTCCCGGTGGATCTGCTTCCACTCGACGTAGATGGACTCGGCATGACGCGAGGCCGCGATGATGTCGGCTGCTTGCTCAGCGGCCCCACAGGCCGCACACCAGGCGCGGATGTCCGCGTCGGAGGGTGGCGTGACGCCTCGTGCGATGCGTGATGACTTGGACCGGTGCCACCCGCACCGACCGGCCAGCTCGTGCCCGGAGAGTCCAGCGTCCTGCATCAACTCGTGCAGACGCACCGCGACTGCTTGCCTCGCAGCCCGGGCGCTTGAGAGGGGTGAGGAGGACATGAGCTGGCTGGCCAGTACTCAGACGGTGAACTTCTCGTGGGGGACGGCACGTTGCCAGACAGCGTCGAACGCGGTCGCGCACTGTCGTGTGATGACCGGATCGTCCGTCTGGTCGGTGCGAACCCAGTTGCCGGAGCCGTCGAAGATGTTGAACTGGACGAGTCGGCCGTCGAACTGCCAGTAGTCGTTGCCCGGCAGCAGCAGGTCCGAGGCCCGACCCCGAGGAAGCCAGCGGACCTCCTCGCCTGCGGCGACGTTGGTGAACGTGCCGGAGTGCTCGAAGGCGATGTACTCGCTCACGGGCTCCGAAACGATCCGGGCCCTTCGAACGGCCACACCCTTCGCCGTGACCTCTTGTACGAGGTCGAGCCACGGTCGCCACCATGATGGACGGTCGTCCACGTCGAGACGGTGCCCCCGCTGCCATGCTGCGAACCGTTCGACCTCGTTCTCCACCCGGTACTCGTCTCGAAGCTCCAGATGGACGGCGGATTCCCGAGCCGAGCGAATGAGGTCGGAGAAGTCAGTCAGACTCTGCGACATCGAGTGCCTCCCGGAGGAGCGGAATCATCTGCTTCGGAACCCTGATGACCGCTTCGTGGCTGGGGAGGCGAACATCTCCCGCACACGTGGTCGAGGTCTCCTCGTCCGCCGTCAGCCCTTGGATGACGAGGTCCTTCACGCTCTCGTCCACCCACACCGCGGGCGATCCGTGGTCCCCGGATTCGGGGTCCTTACCGATGAAACGCAAGGACATGATGTGCCTCCTTCATGAGACAGAGTCGCCGGCGGGGTGACCGTGGGCGACGGGAACACGGCTGGGAACGGGGGAAGCTGCTCACATCCGTTCGGGTCCCTGAGGGGCCGGTAGTCGGCGTGCGGGATCGCTCGTTCCCAGACCGTTTCGAACGCGTTGCGCACCAGCTCCACCACAACCGGATCGGTACGCAGCTCGCGGCCGACCACCTCCCCGACTCCGGAGAAGTGGGTGAACAGCACCGTCTCGTCGTCGAACATCCACAGGTCGGTCGCCGGAAGGGCGAGGTCAGCTGCGTCGCGCCGGGGAAGCCAGCGGACCGACTCGCCCGCCTCGACGTTCGGGAACGTCACGTCGTACTCGTAGCGGATGTAGTCCGTCACCGGCTCGGACACGACCCTGGCCCTTCGCATGGCCACGCCGCGGGCCGTCGTATCGACCACCACGTTCAGGAACGGCCTCCACCACGTGGACCGATCGCCGGCCGGGTCGAGGCGCTTGCCGCGCTGCCACGCCAGGAACTCCGGATCGTCGGGCTGGTACGCGTCCCGCATCTCCAGGTGCACGGCGGAGTGCCGGGCCCTGGCCAGTCCCTCAAGCACCGGGTGTGACATCACCCCTCCGTGTTGCCGCAGGCGACGGGTGGTTCAGTGCGCACAGACGATACGGCGCGGGGACTCCGGGTCGCCACGATGTTGCACGAGGTTGCAGGGCATTGCCGCAGGGCAATCAGCGGGCGGGTGTGGCCCCGTCCGCCCGCGACGGGGAGTAACGAACGGACGGGGTGCTTGGCGGGACGCAGGCCCAATCGCCGCGGCCCAGCGCTGCGTTCACTGTGCCCGTGCGGGTAAGCGCTCGGTAGTACCCCGGGTGTTCCGGTGGGGTACTGGAACACGTACGGGTTCGTTCGCAGGACCCGCCCTTCCGGGTGGACTTGGACGCCGGCACCGTGCCCATCCGCCGCATGGGCCACGAGCGGCAGGAGCCCCCTCCCCGTTAGCGGCCGTTGCGCGAACACCTCTGGATCGACCGTCTGGCTCGGTGCTCCGGACGGACCGTCCTGGCGGCTGCCGGCCTGACGCTCCGCCCGGTGCGTGGTCAGTGGGTGTGGTGTGTCGTCGTCCACCTGAGGAGGTGGGTCCAGGCTTCGGGGGACGTGACGACGACGGGTCCGTCGTGCCGCGCCCGCTTGCCGTCCCGTACGGCTACGAGGGCTCGGCGGTCGATCGTCCGCGTTCGCCCATGACCGGTCAAGGCTGGCCAGTGGGTGCCCGAGTGGGGACCGGCCGGGTCACTCCGTCACGGGCAGGCACTCGGTGAGCAGGTCGACGACGTCGCGCCAGGCTCGCTGCGCGTGCCGTGGGTGGTGTCCGACGCCGGGGAGCACGGTGTGGTCGACCGGCGGGTGGTGGAAGGCGTGCACGGCGCCGCCGTAGACCACGAGGCGCCAGTCGACGCCCGCGGCCTGCATCTCGGCGGTGAACGCGTCCCGTTGCGCGGGCGGCATGATCGGGTCCTCCGACCCGACCCCGGCCCACACCGGGCAGCGAATGCGCGCCGCCTCGCCCGGTCGGCCGGTGACCAGTCCGTTGACGGTCGCGATCGCGCGCAGGTCGACGCCGTCGCGCCCGAGTTCCACGGCGATCGCGCCGCCGGTGCCGTAGCCGACGGCGGCGATCCGGGCGGGGTCGATCCGCGGTTCGGCGCGCAGCACGTCGAGCGCCGCGTGGCCGATGTCCCGCATCCGGTCGGGGTCGTCGAGCAGCGGCAGGCAACGGGCCAGCATCTCCTGGGGGTCGCCCAGGTAGCGTCCGCCGTGGAGGTCGAAGGCGAGTGCCACGTATCCCCGTTCAGCGAGGGTGTCGGCCCGGCGGCGCTCGACGTCGCTGAGCCCCGTGCCCTCCGGTCCGAGCAGTACTGCGGGCCGGCGCTCGGTACCGGCAGGCAGCGCGAGGTGCCCGATCATCGTCAGACCGTCGGCCTGGTACTCGACCGTGCGCGTGGTGATCGTCGTCATGCCACTGGACGGTAGTGATCGGCGGGCCTGATCGGGCCGGGGTTCACCGCCGGCAGAACCGCTCGGCTGCCGGGCGGGCGCCCGATCAGCGGCCGTCGACTGACCGCGTACGGGGCCGTGACCTGCTGTCGCGGCCCCGCGGATGCCCTGGCACCCAGCCCCTGAGTGAGCCTCCGCCGACGTGAAACCGCAGTTCAAGGGGCTGGCGTGACCGGTTCTCGGGGTGCTCACGCTGGTCGTGGACGGCAGTCTGGGGTGGAGGTCGTTTGGCAGGGCGGCTGTGCCGATGAGTTCGCCGTCCGCGAACGGTCTACCCGGCGACACGACCGTTCTCGATTGGAGCGCCATGTCCACCATCCAGCCAGTGATCCTGACCTCCGACCTGGACGTCCTGGTCGGCTTCTACACGAAGTTGTTCGGGGCCGAGGAGATCTTCCGGGTACCGGAGGAAGGGCCGGCCTTCTACCGCGGCTTGCGCATCGGAGACACCGACCTCGGGTTGGTGGCCAAGACGGACCCGGGGACCGGGGCGGCACCGCGGATGCTGCTCAGCATCGGTGTCGACGACGTCGACGAGACGCTCGGGCGCGTGGAGGCTCTGGGCGGCTCGGTCCTCAGCGGCCCCAACGACATGCCGTGGGGACAGCGCGTCGCCCACATTCAGGACCCCGACGGCAACCCGGTGAACCTGACCCAGCCGGTCCCGGCCCGGTGACACCGTTCCGGGTGTTCGTCCATCGTCGCGGTTCCTTCCGTTGCTCCGCCGATCCGAGGGGCGGCGTCCGGCTCGTACCGGGTTACTACCCCGGGCGGAGCCGCGAGCCGATGTGACAGTGCGCGGCTGGAACATCGGGTGAAGCGGAGGCAGTTGTCCGTGACTCGGCCGGGTCACCGCAGGGCTCGGCGGTCGATCGTCCCAGCTCGGGGAGGGTGTGGGACGGCCGCGGAGCCCGGTCGGGGGAAGCGTTCCGCCCGGTTCGCGTGGGTGCGGTGCCGTCTTCTCCCGGGTGAGCCCGGCTGCCACGCTTGGGGCCCGCGATGACGTGACGGAGGTGTGCGATGCCCTCTTCCCACCTGGTTCCCTGGGGCCTGACCCGGATGAGGCCCTACCCGGACGTGGTGTCCGTTCCACCGGGCCGGGCGGTGGTCGATCCGGAGACCCAGACCGGGGTGTGGCTGGACCCGGACGGTCCGACAGTGCCGTCCGTCCGCCACCGGCGCTCGCGCACCTGGGCGGAGACCAAGCCCAAGACGAGCCTCGACGGCACCAAGGACGAGGGCCATGACCAGGACGGAGACGCGGATTGACCAGCAGCCCACCGGTGCTCGTGGTCACCCAGCCCGACGACGTGACGGCGGACACGGTGATCGGAGAGCTGAACCGCCGGGACGTTCCGGTCGTCCGGCTCGACCCGGGCGGGTTTCCGTCCTCGGTCGTTCTGTCGGCTCGCTTCGGACCCGACGGGCTCAGCGGTACGGTGCGGACCGACAGCCGCACCCTCCCGTTGGGCCGGGTGAGATCCGTCTACTGGCGCCGCCCGAGTCCCTACGCGATCACGGACCCCTTCCTGGCCCCGCAGGACATCGCGTGGTGCATGGAGGAGGCCCGGTACGGCCTCGGAGGTGCGCTGGCCGCCCTGCCCGGCGCGGCCTACGTCAACCATCCGTTCCGCAACCGGGCAGCCGAGTACAAGCCCGCGCAGTTGGCGACGGCGGCACGATGCGGGCTGCCGGTTCCGCCCACCCTGCTCACCAACGACCCTGCCCAAGCACGGGAGTTCGCCCGAGCCCAGGGTCGAGTCGTCTACAAGCCGCTACGTGCTACCGAGTACGCCGATGCCAACGGAACGGCCCTGACGGTATGGGTGGACGAGGTCGAACCCGACGGGATCGGTGACGGGGTCGCCCTCACGGCGCACCTGTTCCAGCGCCGGGTTCCCGCCGTGGCGGACTTGCGCCTCACGGCGGTGGGCGACGAACTGTTCACGGTGCGGATCACCGGGTCCCCGGGGTTGGACTGGCGTCGGCACTACGAAGACCTTTCGTACGAGCTGGTCGAGACGCCCCGGGAACTGGTCCAGGGCGTACGGGAGTATCTGAGGGCGTTCGGGTTGGTCTTCGGCGCCTTCGACTTCGGTGTGGACGACGACGGCCGGCCCTGGATGTACGAGTGCAATCCCAACGGTCAGTGGGCCTGGTTCCCCGAGCCGATTACCGGTCGGATCGCCGCAGCCCTGGCCGACCGACTCCAGCGCCCCGGAGCGTATGCATGACCCGTGAAGACGAAGACGCCGTCAACCCCCCTCGGTCGCTCGTCGAGGTGGTCGGCGAACGACTCGCGGGCGTGGGGGAAGAGTGGCTGCCCGCGCTCGACTCCGTGCCCCGGGAACTGTTCCTCGGGGACGCCGTCTTCCGGCGCGACGGAACCCGATGGGCGCCGGTCCGGCGCGCTGACGTGGGGGAGGACGCCTGGCTGCGGATGGCCCGTGCGGACACGACTTGGGTCACGCAGGTCGACGGGGTCGGTGCCGAGGCGGCCGGGGGCCCGGTGTCGGGGGCGCCGACCTCCTCGTCCACGTTGCCGTCGGTCGTCGTACGCACGCTCGCCGCGGCCGGACTGCGCGGGCGGGAACGGGTCCTCGAAGTCGGCACGGGTACGGGGTACTCGACGGCCGTACTGTGTCACCGGCTCGGTGACGAGCGGGTGACCAGCATCGAGTACGACCCGCTGGTGGCCGCGTCCGCCGCCCGCCACCTCGCCGCGGCCGGGGCAGGGCCCACCCTGGTCGTCGGGGACGGGCTCGACGGGTACGAGGACGGCGCGGGTGCCGACGGCTACGACGCGATCGTCGCCACCTGCGCGGTGCGGTCCGTACCGCCCGCGTGGCTGTGGCAGCTCGCGCACGGCGGCAGCCTCACGTGCACGCTCAGCGGGTGGATGTTCGGCGCCGGGCTGATCCGGCTCGCCCTGGACGAGGACGGCACCGCGCACGGTCGCTTCACCGGCGACGAGATCACCTACATGCTCGCCCGCCCCCATGACCGTCCGCCCCGTCCGTCCCTGCATCGGCACGACGGCGAGGTGCGCCCCACCCGCTTCGACCCGGCGCTGTTGGACGACTGGACCGCCCTGTTCGTCGCCCAACTCGCCGCGCCATCAGCCGAATTGCTGCACATCGGGGCGGAACCGGTCCTGGTGGACGTGGCGACGGGCTCCCAGGCGTGGACCGAACTCCGCGACGGCGTCCGCCTCGTCCACCAGGACGGCCCGCTGCGGCTCTGGGACCAGGTCGAGCACGGCCTCGCCGCGTGGATCGACGCGGGCTCGCCCGGGCAGCGCGACTTCGGCATGACCGTCACCGACTCCGTCCAGACCGTCTGGCTCGGTGCTCCGGGCGGACCGTCCTGGCGGCTGCCGGCCTGACGCGCCGCGGGGTGCGTGTTCAGTGGGTGTGGTGGGTCGTCGTCCACCTGAGGAGGTGGGTCCAGGCTTCGGGGGACGTGACGATGACGGGTCCGTCGTGCCGTGCCCGCTTGCTGTCCCGTACGGCCACCTTGCCGGGGGCGTGGGCCGGCGACCACTCCAGGCAGTTGGCCTCTTGGAAGTCGCTGTGGCTGCTCTTGATCCAGGTGGTCGGGGTCGGACCGTGCTCGTCCATGGTCGTCTTTCCTTCCGTTGTTCCGCCGATCCGAGCGGCGGCAACCGGCTCGTACCGGGTTACTACCCCGGGCGGAGCCGCGAGCCGATGTGACAGTGTGCGGCTGGAACATCGGGTGAAGCGGCGGTAGTTGTCCGTGACCCGGTCGGATCATCGAAGGGCTCGGCGGTCGATCGTCCCAGCTCCGGGAGGGTGCGGGAGGGCCGTGGAGCCCGGTCGGGGGAAGGCGTTCCGCCCGGTTCGCGTGGGTGCGGTGCCGTCTTCTCCCGGGCGGGCCCGGCTGCCACGCTGAGTCCTCGCGAGGTGCCGCCGCACCCCGCGCGTGGGAGAGGGGCGCCGGATGGGTGACCGATGACTGAACGTGTTGAGTGGGACGAACTCCCGGCCGAACTCCGTGACGCCGTCGAAGCGCGCACCGGGCCGGTGATCGGGACGGAGACGGTGACGAGTGGGTTCAACTGCTCCGTGGCGCTGAAGGTGCGGACCCGGGAGGACGGCACCCTGTTCCTGAAGGGCGTGCGGACGTCCGACACCGCGGCAGTGGCCGGCCTGCGCGCCGAGGAACAGGTCAACTCACTGGTGAGCGGCATCAGTCCGCGCATCCGCCACAGCGTCGAAGCGGCGGGCTGGCGCTGCCTCGCGTTCGCCCACGTCGAGGGGCGGCACGTGGACTACGGACCCGGAACCGGTGACCTGGGGGCGCTCGCCCGCACCGCGCGCCGGATGCACCAGGTGCGGACACCCACCTTCGCCCTTCCGCAGCTCGCGGACGGCTTCGCCGGACACCTGCGGCCCGGCGAGGCGGACGCGCTGCACGGCACGCACCTGCTCCACACGGACACCAACCCGCACAACGTCCTGATCGACACGTCCGGGGGCGCGTACGTGGTCGACTGGGCGATGCCCGCGCTCGGTCCCGTATGGGTCGACGCCGTCTACCTGGCCGTCTGGCTCATGGCCTGCGGACAGCCGCCCGAGGGCGCCGTCGCGTGGCTGAACGGGTTCCCCGTGTGGCGACGGGCCGACCGCAGAGCGGTGGAGACCTTCGTGGACGTCACCTGCCGGCACTGGACCGACCGCGCGGGGGAGAAGGACGCGGAGCCCCGCAACGCCGACTTCCGGCGGCTGCTCGACGCGTCCGGTCGACCGCGTACGGGGCCGTGACCTGGTGGGTCGCGGCCCCGCGGGGTGCGTGTTCAGTTGCTGTGGTGGGTCGTCGTCCACCTGAGGAGGTGGGTCCAGGCTTCGGGGGACGTGACGATGACCGTCCCGTCGTCCCCCGCCCGCTTGCTGTCCCGTACGGCGACTTTGCCGGGGGCCTGAGCGGGCGACGGCGACCACTCGACGCAGTTGCCGCCGTCACGATCGCTGTACGAGGAACGGTGCCAGGTCGTTGGTTCAGGCGGGGAAGTGGCCATCCTTGACTCCCGTGACGAACGTTGCCCAGGCGGTGTGGCTCGCGAACAGTGCCGGTGCGTGCGGGGTCTTGGTGTCACCCACGGGGACGCAGTCGGGGATACCTGGGGCGATTTCGATGCAGTTGCCTGCGTTTGATCCGCTGTAGCTGCTCTTGATCCACGTTCCCGCGCTGAGAAGGTGTCTCTCCATCGTGCCCGTACCCCTCCAGTGCTTCGCTGATCCAAGCGGCGGACATCGGGGCGGACAAGGTGTCGGCCCTGAGCACATCATAGGTGCGGCTGTGGAGGGCAATTGCCCCTGGATCGCTGATGAAGTGCCCCCTATCCAGTGACTCCGAGTAGATCCACTCTCGACCGTCGGGAAGCTTGATGAGTGACATCGAGACATCCGGGCGCTGGAGCCCGCCCAGACTGGAAGGCGCCACCTGAATGCGAATGTTGGGGAGCCTTCCCACGTCTAGAAGGTGGGCCAGTTGCGCCCGCATCACAGCGGCTCCGCCCACGACGTTCCTCAGGCTGCTTTCATCTAGGACAACGTGGTACAGCGGTCCGTCCGCCGCCAGGAATCGCTGCTGCCGGCTCAATCGTGCACGCAGTCGTTCAATGAGTTCGTCGCCGCTGTACGTGTAGGAGAGGATCGCGCGGGCGTACTCCTCTGTCTGGAGCAGCCCAGGCACTACGTACATCTGGTACTCGTGCAGGGCCACCGCCACCGCGTCCATGTCCACGCGCCGCTGGAACCAGTCCGGATGCTCAACCTCCGGGTACCAGTTGACCTTGCCCCACAGCTTTATGAGGACACCCCCCGTGCTGAGCAACTCATCGCAGCGACGTGCGAAGTTGTCCTGGGGGACCCTCGTCGCCGACTCGACCCGCGTGACGAGGGAGCGGTCGCACGGGATGTCCAGCGCCAAGCCCTCCTGGGTGTAGTCCGCGGCCTTGCGGAAATGTCGTAGGACCTCTCCGAACATGCCGGCCGACGTGATGGTTCCCGTTTCCCCCGTGGCGTTGCGTTGGCTCACAGGGCGCCCCTTCCGTGACATGGACCAGTTGGAACACGCGCAGCATTGAACGACACGCATCCGTTGCGCAACGCTGCATGCACGAACAGTAATTGAGTATCCGTCGTGCCAGGACGGGTTTCGCTTACGGAGTGGGCATGGTTAAGCAAGTGGAAGCCAACGGCGAGGAATTGATTAGCGGTGCTGTTGTGTTCGACCCCGTTCGACAGAAAGTGGGCCAGTACCAGGCCAAGTCGGGGCCGTACGCGCTGTTGCGTCCGGTGGGCGGCGGACGCAAGTGGGAGGCGGAGTTCGCGGGGTTGCGGCCCGCGACCGCCCAGGAGCGGATCAGCGCCGGGCTACGGGTGGTGAACGAGCGCTCCGAGCAGCGGTCACAGGCGCGGTCGCGGCGGCTGCGGCGGGTGTTCCGGTACGTGCCGTTCACCATCGCGCAGGACCCCACCGCGGAGCCGGAGTACGCGGCGCGGTGCGTGTCGGGGGCGGAGGCGGACTGCGGGGCGGAGTCCGGGGCGTGCGGTCACCCGGCGGACGTGGAGGACTGGCTGCGGGCGCACACCCAGGAGACCAGGCACCTGCGGTACCGCAGGACCTTCGCGGACTACGCGGTGCTGGAGCCGCCGGAGGAGGTGTCGGGCCGGTGAACGGGGTGAAGCGGCGGCGGCGTTGCGGTGGTGGGCGGGGGCGGTCGCGGCACGGGCGTCCGTACCGCGTCCGTCGTGCAGTGACCCTGGACGGGGTCTTCTGGGGCGGCGTCCTGATGACGTCCTCGGTCGGCGGACTGCTCGCGGTGATCGTCGTCGCGGTGTTCCACGGGACGCCCGGCTGACCCCTGTGGGGGCGTGACGGGCGCCGTACTCAGGGGGCGGCGGCCGTGAGCAGGTCGCGGTGGTCACCGTGCGCGTACAGCTCCAGCCTTCGGTAGCCGCCGTGCGCGTGCCCCGGGGCGACGAAGTAGAACACGGTGCCGTCCTCGTGCGGGTTGTAGCCCCCGCCGTCGGGTATCGCACCGTGTTCGACGAGGGTCGCGTGCACGCCGTGCAGCACCAGTGGGTCCGGGTCGTCGATCTCGAAGGCGAGGTGCGCCTCGTGGTCCCGGGCGCGTTCGTGGTCGGCGACCTCGGTGAGGTCGGAGCCGGGCGGCACGAGCAGGACGAACACCTCCACCGTGCGGTTCGTGCCGTGGGGCCCGGGCGCGGACGGACGCAGGATGCGGACGTCCAGTTCTCGGGCCTCGCGCCGGTGACGAGCGGCCAGCCGGTCGCGTACGACGACGCTGGGCACCGGGGTTGCTCTTTCGTCCACCGGCAGGCCGCAGGCGGCGAGTTGGGCGTGGAGCGTGCGCGGGTCGGGCGGGAAGATCAGCAGGGCGGCGTGCGAGAAGCGGCAGCGGTTCGCCAGCATCCGTGTCCTGCTGTCGTCGAGGCCGGGGAGCAACGACGTCAGCAGTGCGGTGGTGTCCTGGTTCCGGACGAAGCGGGCCGCGGTGCGCAGCCGGTCCGCGTCGGTGGTGGGGGTCGGTGTCGTCGACGGCATCGTGGGGCCTCCTCGGGCCTCGGCGAACGGCCCGGTGCCCGGGCCGTGGTCAGACGTCGGTGTAGTTCTCGGCGAACCAGTCCTGCTCCGCGCGCGAGGTGCGCAGCGTTTCGAGGCAGGGGCGTCGGGGGAGGGCGTCGCGGTCCGGCGGTCGGCCGGGGGTGCCCGGGCCCGGGGGGACGGGAAGGTCGTGCAGGAGGTGGATCATCCACCGGGAGAACCGCAGCGCCCGCCAGATGTGGGTCAGGCAGCGGTCCGAGTAGGTGTGGAGGCCGCGGGGGTCGTCGTGCAGGAGGGCGTCGGTCAGGGCGCGGGCGAGGAGTTCCGCCTCCAGCACCGCGAGGTTGGCGCCCTTGGCGGCGGAGGGGCCGAGCAGGCTGGCGGCGTCGCCCGCGAGGAGCAGCGTGCCGTGGCGCAGGGGTTCCAACACGTCGGATTCCAGGGGGAAGACGAGGCGTTGGAGGATCGGGCCCCGGTGGAGGGGGCCGTAGTCGGTGGCGCGCATCCGCAGGTCCAGTTCGGTCCAGATGCGGTCGTCGGGCCAGGCGTCGGCCGGGGTGCCGCGGGGGCACTGGAGGTAGTAGCGGGTGATCTCGGGGCCGCGCGCCATGTGTCCGGCGAATCCTGCGGGGTGAACGGCGTACCCCACGGCGTCGATGCTCTGCGGTGCCCGGGCCAGTAGGGCGAGCCAGGACACGGCGTGGTCGCGGTGGTGCCGTCGGACCGTGCCGGGCGGGAGGGAGCGGCGGGCCGCGCCGTACCGGCCGTCGCACCCCGCCACGTACCTGCCGTGCCAGCGGCGGGGGCGGCCGTCCGCGTCCCGGGCGAGGACCGAGGGTCGGGTGCCGTCGGCGTCCAGTACGGCGGTCGCCTCGGTGGCGAAGTGGATGCGGCCCCCGGTGTCCACGTACCGCGTCAGCAGGTCCGTGACGAGTTCCTGTTGGGGGTAGACGGTGTGCGGTTCGCCCGGGCCGAGGTGGCCGTAGTCCAGGCGGAACCGGCCCTGTGGGGTGCGGAACTCGCAGTGGGAGTGCTGCTGGCCGTACCGGTGCAGTCGATCCGCCAGGCCGTGCCGTTCGAGGACGCGCACGGTGTTCGCGGCGAGGTAGCCCGCGCGGGCCCGGGTCCGGAGGGCCGCCCGGGTGGCCCGTTCCAGGATGACGCAGTCGATGCCCGCTGCCTGGAGGAGGTTCCCGACGACGAGCCCGGCGGGGCCCGCGCCGAGGACGATCACGTCGGTTCTGTCACCGGCGGCGTCCGCCGCCCCGCCCTCTCTCATAAGAGAACATCATAAGCGCCGATAAGCTGATGGATAAGGGACATTGACATGATGAGTGCGATCAGTGCTGATTTTGCCTACAAGCGGACAATGTCCATTCAAGGTCGGACAAATATTGGCGGGATTGGGTCGGTAGCCGGCGGGTGAGGGCTGTGCCGAAGCCCGCGTCGAAGCCCCTGCCGCAGTTCCCGCGCGGTTCGCTGCCCGGTCCGCCGTGGTGCGCCCGAGGTGCCCGAGGTGTCCGGGGCATTCGCGTATGGCCTGCATCAACGTCCGCCCCCTGCGCATCAGCGTCACGTCAGGGGGTGTCCCCGGGGCCGCCGGGCCGGGCATAGCGTCACCGTACGGCCTCCCGGGCCCCTGCCTTCCCGAGGGCCCGGGGGCGCCCCCACCCGGACACCCACCCCGCACTCCACGGAGGACCCCATGGCCGACCCCACCGGTGTGAGCAGCCCGCGCGGCGACCGCCCCGACGCCGACGGTTCCGGGGGCGCGAGCGCCTGCGCGGACGAACCCGAGCCTCCGGATACCGAGCCCGGGCGGTCGGCGTCCGCGCGGGGCGCCGCGCTGTACGTGCCGGTGCAGGCCGGCACGGTGGGCTGCGCGGCCCGGTTGTTCCGTACGCCGTTGGGCGAGCGGACGGCCGTCGGGTTCACGTCGGCGGCCCGGCTCGCCCGGGCGCTGGGCGCCGGGCAGGCGTACGTCCGGCTCGCCGCCCCCGCACTGCGCGCGCTGACCGTGCCGCTGGGCGTGGCGCTGCTCACCGTCGACCCGGTGCTCGTGGCGGGTCCGGTGCGGGGTGCGACGACCGGGGCCCCGGTCCTGTTCGCGGCCACCGCGGCGGGTGTGCGATGACCACCGTGCACGCGGCGCCCGACGCCGTCCGTGCGCCGGGGCCCGACGACCTGTCCGTGTGGCCCGCTTCGGCGGGGCACCTGGCCCACGGCGACCTCGCGGTCGGCGGGGTGTCGCTGACGGAGGTCGCGCAGCGGTACGGGACCCCCGCGTACGTGCTGGACGAGGGCGAGGTGCGGGAGCGGTGCCGGACGTACCGGGCGGCGTTCCCCGCGGCCGAGGCCGATGTGGTGTACGCGGCGAAGGCGTTCCTGTGCCGGGCGATGGTCCACTGGGTGCGGGACGAGGGGCTGGGGCTCGACGTCTGCTCGGCCGGTGAGCTGGAGTTGGCCGTCACGAGCGGGTTCCCGGCCGAGCGGATCGTGTTGCACGGGAACGCGAAGAGCCCCCGTGACCTGGACACCGCGCTGCGGCTCGGCGTGGGGCGCATCGTCATCGACAGCGCCTCGGAGGTCGCCCGGCTGGCCGCCGCGATCGGGCCCCGCGGCTCGCAGAAGGTCATGGTGCGGGTGGTTCCCGGGATCGTCGCCGGGGGGCACGAGAAGATCCGGACGGGCGGCGAGGACCAGAAGTTCGGGCTGTCGCTCACCGACGGCTCGGCGCAGCACACCATCGCCCGGATACTCGACCAGCCGCAACTGCGCCTGACCGGGCTGCACGTGCACCTCGGTTCACAGATCACCACGGTGAAGCCGTATCTGGCGGCGGTGCGGCGGATCGTCGGGCTGATGGCCCGGCTGCACCGGCAACACGGTCTGGTGCTGCCCGAGTTGGACCTCGGGGGCGGGCACGGGATCGCCTACCGTCCCGGTGAGCCGGCGCTCGACCTCACCCGCCTCGCCCACAAGGTGCGCACCGAGTTGGCCAGTGGGTGCGCCGCCGCGGGCATCGAGGTGCCGCGGCTGATCGTGGAGCCGGGGCGGGCGGTCGCCGGGCCGGCCGGGGTCGCGCTGTACCGGGTGCTCGCTGTGAAGCGCACCGGCGCCCGGTTGTTCGTCGCGGTGGACGGCGGGATGAGCGACAACCCGCGGCCCGCGCTGTACGGGGTCCGGTACGCGCCCCGGTTGGTGGGCCGCGCCTCGCGGGCCGAACCGGCGGTCGTGACGGTCGTCGGACGGCACTGCGAGGCGGGGGACGTGCTCGCGGCGGACGCGGCCCTGCCCGGGGACGTGCACCCCGGTGACCTGCTCGCGGTGCCGGTCGCCGGGGCGTACCACCTGTCGATGGCGTCGGCGTACAACCTGGTGGGCCGCCCGCCGGTGGTCGCCGTACGGGACGGCCGGGCCCGGCTGCTGGTCCGCCGGGAGTCGCTGGACGACATGTGCGGGCGGGACGTCGGGGTGTGACGGGGTCGGTGTGACTCCCGGACCTCAGCCGAGGGGGCGGCCGGGGCGGACGTTCCAGCGGCCGGACCGTCCGCTGAGGTCCACCGAGGTCAGTGGTGCCACGTCGAGCCGCCAGAACGAGGGCCCCGGCAGGTCGAGGGCGTGGGCGAGGGCGGCGCGGACCACGTCCGGTTCGGCGACGACGAGGACCCGGCCGCCCTCGTCGGTGAGGGCGTCCAGCCAGGTGCCGACGCGGGCGCGCAGGGCGTGCAGGGACTCGCCGCCGTGCGGGGTCGCCGCCGGGTCGGCGAGCCAGGCGGTCAGACCGGCGGGGTCGTCGGCGCTCACTTCCCCGAGCGTCCGGCCCCGCCAGCGGCCCACGTCCAGACCGGTCAGGGCGGGCGGCTCCGCGACGGGTCGGGGGCCGGCGGCTGCCCGTAGGGCGCGGGCGGTGTCACGGCAGCGGCCGGTGGGGGAGCAGAACCAGTGCGGGGCGTCGGGGAGTTCGGCGCCCGCCGCGGTGGCCGCGGCCCGGGCCGCGGGGTCCAAGGGGCCGTCCCCGGCGAACCTGGCCTCCCTCAGGTCCCGTCCGAGCGCCGGCGCCACCAGGGTCACCCGTGTCGTCGTCATTCAGCCAACTCCCTCGCACCGCACCCCGGAGGGACCACCGTGCGTGACGGTCCGGTGAACAGGGCGGACCGCACGTCAAGGCCCTCTTTCCCCGCCACCCGGTACGCGGTACCTTCACGTCGCGTACACGCCAACCTGGCGTGCGTGCACCACTCCATCACGTCAACGACGAGGGCACGGCGGAAACCGGTGGGAATCCGGCACGGTCGCGCCACTGTGTGCCCGTACGCGCCCCCGGGCGGGTACGGGTGAGTCAGACCCGCGGTCCTCGTCCCTGTGCACCACCGAGCCGGGACGCGAGTTCCCCAGGAGGTCCTGCCCCATGGCGCAGTCCGTCGCCCAACCGACCGCCGCACCCACCGCACCGCCCGCCAAGCTGCCGCTCAAGGACATCGCGCCCTGGGCCGTGTTCGGCGGCGTCCTGATGCTGATCCTGCTGTACTTCATCGGCGCCGAACAAGGTGCCGTCGCGCTCGTCTCGGGGGAGGGCGTGCACGAGTGGGTGCACGACGCCCGCCACCTCCTCGGCTACCCGTGCCACTGAGGGGAACCGGACCGCGCTCATGAACTCCACCACCGTCAGACGGCTCCTCGTGCGCGGCATGCTCGCGGGGCTCGCCGCGGGCGTACTCGCCCTGCTCGTCGCCTACTTCCTCGGCGAACCGCAGGTCGACTCGGCCATCGCGTACGAGGACGCCCAATCGGCCGGCGCCGGCCACGACCACGGCGCCGCGGGCCACGACCACGGCGCGGCCGAGGAGGAACCGCTCGTCAGCCGGGACCTCCAGGCCACCGCCGGACTCGCCACCGGCATCCTCGTCTACGGGGTCGCCTTCGGTGGGCTCGCCGCCCTCGCGTACTGCTACGCACTGGGCCGGATCGGGCGGTTCACGCCGCGCGCCACCGCCCTGCTGCTCGCGGTCGCCGGACTCGTCGCCGTGTACGTCGTCCCGTTCCTCAAGTACCCCGCCAACCCGCCGGCCGTGGGAGCCGACGACAGCGTGGGCCGGCGCACCACGCTCTACCTGCTGATGCTCGTTCTGAGCGTGCTGCTCACCGTCGGCGCGGTCATCCTCGGGCAGCGGCTCGCGCCCCGGCTCGGCAACTGGAACGCGACCGTCGCCGCGGGGGCGTTCCTGGTGCTGGTGGTCGGGCTCGCCTTCGCGTTCCTGCCGTCCGTCAACGAGATGCCCGAGGACTTCCCGGCGACGGTGGTGTGGAAGTTCCGCGTCGCCGCGCTCGCCGTGCAGGCCACCCTGTGGACGGCCTTCGGACTGCTCTTCGGGGAACTCGCCGAACGGGTGCTCGCCCCGGACCGGCGGACCACCGCGCGGGAGGCCGCCGCCCGGGACGCCGTCAGCCCTGGGTGAGGAACACGGCCCGCGTGCACGGCGCGCAGGTCAGTACGTAGCCGAGGCCGCCGCCGAAGTTGGCGGCGGTCCTGTGCTCGTAGCCCTCCTCCAGGTGCGCCACGAAGTCCATGCGCCGCGCGCACTGCGGGCAGGACGGCCAGCCGTCCGGGTCGTACCAGTCGGGCTCGCCGCCCCAGGAGCCCAGGACGGCCCGCCCCCGGCCGACCCGCGCCCCGTACACCCCGCGCGCATCGTCGTAGGCGTCCTCGTCGACGACCTCCGTCCGGATCGCCGTCACCGCGCCCAGCCGGGTCTCGCCCGCCTCGGGCACGGTCGCCGGGACGAGTCCGTCGGGCGGGAACAGGAACGCCCGGTTGCCGCCCTCGAACGCCTCCCACTGCGCGCACTGGCCGGGTTCGTTCGCACAGCTGAACACCGCCACCACGGCGTCGTCGAACGGCAGGTGCGCCAGGAACTGCATCGCCCCGCGGCAGGTGTCGCACCGGGGCCACGCGAAGTCCGCGGGGGCCAGGGGTATGCCACCGGTACGGGGTCCGGCGGAGGTCGCGTCCGTGGTGCCGTCGTAGACCATGAGGGTGTGCGCCATGCGAACGAGCCTAGGACGGCCCACTGACAACGCTCCGCGTCGAGCACCCGTCCGGGCTCCCGTCGGACGATCCGCATGCGGGGGGACATTCTCGGCCAAGGTGGATGGTTCGGGAGTCCCGCGGGCGCCCGGGGGCGTACAACTGCCTGGTCCGGTAGACCCGGTATACCCGGGAGACCCGGTGTACCCGGTAGACATGGACGAGCATCCCGCCGGAGGATTCGTTGCTGTCCGAGAAAGTCTGGCGCGAGCTGCGCGCCCAGGGAACGCCCCGCCGGTTCCGGGCCCGTGAGGTCATGCTGCGGCAGGGGACGCCCGGCACCCATCTGCTGGCCCTCACCGAGGGCATCGCCCAGGTGCTGCGCCGGGAGGAGAGCGGCGTGGTGACCTGGCTCGCCTTCCGGGGACGCGGTGACCTGCTCGGCGAGGCGTCGGTGTTCCACGGAACGGAGCGCACCGCCGAAGTGGTCGCCCTCACCCCGTGCACCGCGGTCGTGTTGGACGCCCTGCGGTTCCAACGGTTCGTCGACGAACGCGGGTTGCTCCTGGACCTCATCCGTCAGGCGTTCTCCCGGCTGCGCGAATCCGATGCGCACCGCACCGAACTGCTCACCCTGCCCGTGGTGGTACGGCTGGCGCGGGCCCTGCTGCGGCTGGCCGAACTGGGCGGCCACACGGACGGGGCGGGCAGCGTACGCCTGAGCGGACTGGCGCAGGAGGAACTCGCCCAGGCCATCGGCGTGACCCGGAACGCGGCGATCACCGGGCTCCAGCGACTGCGGGAGGCGGGCGCCGTGGAGACGGCCCGCCGGGTGATCGTGGTCAAGGACCTCGGCGCGCTGCGGCGGTGGGCCGCGGCGGAGTGATCCGAGGACCACGGGTGTGACCCGCGGGCCGCACGTGTGAGGCGGGCCACCCGGGTTCCGCCCTGCGCTGGGCACTCGGGCCGGACGGGCGGGGCCAGTCTCGGTACGGCCGCTTCCGGCGGCACCGACACCAGGCCCGAGCTCCCGAGGAGTCCTCCGCATGCCCGTCACCACCACCCCGCCCGTCCCGAACGCCGAGAGCCGCCCCCTGCCGCCGTACCGGGCCCTGCTCGCCGTCGACGCGAAGGACTTCACGGGGCTGCCCGCCGTCCAGCACGCCGCGGTCAGCGAGCTGATCCCCGAACTCGTCGACGACGCCCTCGAACGCGCCGACCTGCACGCGCTGCGGGACGCCAAGCGGTTCCCGGCCAGCACCGGCGACGGCATCGTGTTCGGCTTCGACCCCGTCCACCTGCCGTTCGTGCTCGCCCCGTTCCTGGGCGTCCTGGACGGGGTGCTCGGCGCCTACAACCACCAGGAGGTCGGGCCGCGCATCCGGCTGCGGGCCAGCGTCCACGTCGGCCCGCTGCCCGACGGGGGCAGCCGCGGCGACGGCAACGGCATGCCCCGCAACGACGTCCACCGGCTGCTCGACTCCCGCCCGGTCAAGGCGATCCTCGCCGACAGCAGCGAACACGTCACCCACCTCGCCGCGATCATCTCCGACCGGGTCCACGAGGAGGTGGTGCTCGGCGGGTACACCGCCCTGCACCCGGACCGCTGCCTGGAGGTGCCGGCCACCGTCGACGGCAAGAACTTCGCCCAGCGCGCGTGGCTCTACGTGCCCTCCCCGTCGAGCGGCCTGCTGCGGGCCGGCGTACCGGCGCGCGAGGAACCCGCCGTGCCCCCGGCGGAGCCCGCCGCGGCGCCGCAGCAGCCGCAGCGGCGGTACGAGGGCAACAGCCAGCAGGTCACCGAGGGCGCGGCCGTGATGGGCGACATCGGCGGCGACTTCACGTACACCGGCCGGTCCACCACCTCCACGACGTCCACCACGTCCACGGGGTATCACGGCACCAACCAGCACTGGGGCGGCGGCGACAACGTCTCCGGCGACAAGCACGTCGACGGGAACCGGACGTGAACCCGGCACCGGACCCCGCCGCCGACGACCAGCGGGCGGAACAGGACCCCGGCCCGGGCGCCGAGACCGCCGGGGACGCCTACCGCGACAACCGGCAGCAGGTGCAGGGCGGCGGCGCCGCGGTGATGGGGGACGTGCACGGGGACCTGATCGTGGGCGTGTCCGTCAGCGAACAGGTGCTCAAGCCCGTGCTGCGGGAGGGCCCGTACCCGGCCGACCAGGTGACGTCGAGGTTGTGCGGGTTCGTCGAGCCCACCTCGCACGTCCGGTGCCGCAAGGTGCTGGACGGCCGGGTCCTGCTGCTGCGGGCGCAGAGCGGCACCGGAGCGGGCACGGCGGGCTTCGCCCTGCTCGCCGAACGGCACGGGGTCGCGGGCGTCACCGGGCTCGACCCCCAGGCCGACCTGGCGAGTTGGAAGCCGAAGGAGGGGCGCGGCTATCTGCTCCAGGGACTCTCCCCGGAGGCCGCCGCCACCCTCAACGACGTGAAGCTGACCGCCCTGGCCGACCTGCTGCACCGGGCCGGGGCCCATCTGGTCGTCACGGTGGGCGAAGAGGTGGGGCTCCCGGCGGACACCCGGCCGTGGCAGGTGGTGCACGGTCCGCCGCCGCCCCGGGAGGTGGCCGTCACCCACCTGCACGCCCTGGTCGACACCGGGAGGCTCACCGGAGCGGGACTCTCCACCGCCCTGGCCCACCTCGAATCCGAGGAGGTCAGCGCGTACCTGGCGGCCCACCGGCTGCCCGGCGACGGCGCGGAACTGGCCGCGGAACTGGCCGCGGCCGTACGCGCCGACCGGCCGGCCGCCACCGCGCTGGAGGGGTTGCGCCTCGGCAGCGACACCGCCGCCCGGCTCGCCCTGGACAAGGCGCGGCACAGCGCCGACTCCGTCGCCCTGCTGGTCGCGGTCGCCCTGTTGCCCCGTCAGGACCGCACGGTCATCACCCGGTTCGCCGCCCGGCTGCGCCCCCTCCTCGGGGAACCCGCCGAAGCCGGACCGGCGGGGGAGCGGCCGGACCGACCCGATGTGCTCGGCCCCTCCCTCGCGGACCGGCTGGCCGCGGTGGGCGCCCGGCTCCTGCCCCGCGAGCACGGCTCGGCCCACCGGCACCGCTACCCCGTCCAACGGGTCGACTTCGCCGGCCGGCACCGCCCCGAGGCACTGCTGCGGCAACTGTGGCTCGACCACGAACGCCTGCCCGAGCTGGTGTGGCGCACGCTCAGCGACCTGCCCCACCAGCCGGGCACCGACCTCGCGGCCGGACGGTCGATCGGCACCGTACTGGCCCACGCCACCGGGCCCGACGCGCTGGACCAACTCGCCCCGTTCGCCGTGTCCTCGCTGCGCTGGCAACGCCGCCTCGTGGCGTTCGCCCTCGGGGAGGCCGCCCAGCACGTCGACTCCCAGGGCGCCGTCCGCGAGCAGCTGCGCCGCTGGAGCCGCTCCCGTCAGGTGAACGTCCGGTGCACCGTCGCTGAGACCTGCGCCGGCACCTACGGACTGGCCCGCCCCGCGGGGGCGCTCCGGCTGCTGGACGCGGTCCTCGACGGCCCCCGGGACGAACTGACCGTGCGGAACGTGCACCCGGCCGTCTCGTTCGCCCTCAGCGTGCTGCTCACCGAGAAGCCGAACCGCGTCCCCGTACTGGACCAACTCGACCGGTGGTTGCGGGCCGACGGCGGCACCCAGCGCCACGCCTTCGCGGCCGAAGCCGTCGAAGCGATGGCCCTGTCGACGTTCCCGCTCCCCGGCAGGTCCGGCCCGCGGAAGGTGAGCCTGGCCGACGTGATCGTCGAGCACCCGCAGCAGGCCCTCGCCCTGGTGTCCGAGGCCCTCGACGTCCCGGACCTCCGCGAGTCCGTGACGGACGGGGTGCTCGACGTGGAGGAGGACCCCCGGCCGCAGGTGCGGGCCGCCTTCCCCGCCTTCCTGTCCGCGCTGGCCGGCACGTTCTCCGCGCACCACGGACCGCCCCCGTTCCTGTTGCGTCGGCACCGACGACGCAGCCTCACTCACGAGAGGACCGTTTGATGATCACTGGGCTCATCGACCCCCTGATCGCCCCGCTGCACTCGTCGCCGTTCCGGGCGCTGCTCGGCTCGCGGCTGGGCCTCGTTGCGCAGTCGCACTCCGCCTTGGTGTTCCTGGCGGACGACGGTGCCGACCGGGTGGAACCCCCGCGCGGCCCGGCACCCCGGTGGTCCGGGACCCCGTACCCCCGTCCGCCCCTGGGCCAGGTGTGGAACGGCCGGTTCCGCAGGGTCAGTCGGGTGTCGCTCGTGGAACGCCGCTGCACCGTCGAGGTCGCTGCGGGCGGCCCGCTCCGACCGCCGCAGCACCATCAGGTCGCCTGGCGGATCGGCGACCCGGTCACCGCGGTGCGGGGCGGCCTGACCGAGGAGGCGGCACGGCAGGTGATCGCCCGGGACGTCGCGGCGCCGGCCGGAACGCCGGACCCCCTGCGGCAGCCGCCCCCGCGCCACGGTGCCCCCGTGCTCGCCCCGCCGCCCGGACAGCCGAGGGTGATCGAGGGCGTCGGCATCGTCTACTGGCTGCTGGACCAGGTACCCGGACCGCTGACGGGAGCGGTGGACGCGGGCCCCGTGGTGCCGCCCCTCTTCGGCGAGGCGCAGCGGGAGGCGTACCGCTTCTACCGCGAGGTGGTGGCCGGCGGCCCCGCGGACCTGGTCGCCTTCTGGCTGTTCCAACACCCCGACCAGGCCCGGGACGTCCTCGACTGGACGGTGGCCCACCGCGATCTGCTCACCGACCGGGACGGCTGGGAGCACTCGCTCGCCGCGACGCTGCGCGGGCTGAACGGGGAGCACCGCGGCCTGGTGGGCGTGAACGTCGCGCACCTGCTCCGGGAGGTCGGCCTGCCCCAGGGGGACGAGGTCCTGCGGCGCATGCAACGGGACGGTGTCCCCGGGGCCGCGGCGAACGGGGCGCCGCCGGACGGGGCCGGTGGGCACGGGGCCGGTGGGCACGGGAGCGGCGCGCACCGGCGGTCGGCGTGAACCCGTACGGGACGGGGTCGTATGGGACGGGGCTGTACGGGGCGGGGCCGTACGGGGACGACGGCGCGGCGCTGTCCCGGGAACTGGTCGCACAGAACCACCAGGAGATCGGCCGCGCCGACGGCAAGGCCGCCGTCCTCCTCGCCACCGGCGCGACCCTGCTCGGCCTGCTGCTCGCCCGCCGCCCGTCCGGCGCGACGCCGGCCCCGCCCCTGTGGTGGTGCGCGACGGTCATGACGACCGGGGCGCTGCTGCTCCTGCTGATGGCCCTCGTTCCGCGCACCACCGCGCTGACGGAGGGACCCGTGCCGGTCCTCGCCTACTACGAGGACGTCCTCTCCGCGCAGGCGGGCGCGGTGCTGTACGCGGGCCTCGGCAGGGGCGGCGCGGACCCGTGCCCCCGTCTGTTACGGGCGCTGACCGGGACCAGTCGGGTCGCCCGGGCCAAGAACCGCTGCGTGCGCGGCGGCGTCCTCGCCCTGCTCCCCGCGATCGCCGCGGCCGTCCCCGCCCTGGCCGGCGCCGGTTGATCCGGGCGGCCGGGGCTGGTCGCCCGTCCCCGGCCGAACCTGCTCTGAACACGCGCCCAGTGGACAGAAGTGCGCATCCGCACCCCGGCGCTGCCCCAGAGGAGTCACCCGTGCTGCTCACTCCGCGTGCTCACGGACCCCCGCGAACGATCACGTTAGGTTGCCCCTGACGGTGTGTGGTCGCCCCGTTCCGGACCGTCGCCCGCCCGCGCCGTGACGCCCCCGCCGTCCCCGGTGCCCACTGGAAGGAACCCGCCGTGGTCGTGACCGTGTCCCTGGTGCTCCTGCTCGGGATCATCCTGTTCATCCTGCTCCGCTCCAAGTCCCTGGGTTTCGGCGCCGCGTTCGTCGCGGTCCTCTTCGGCTTCCTCCTCGCCTCCACCAGCGCCGCGGGACCGGTCAACGAGTTCACCGTCGCCGTCGTCGGCGCCCTCGGCGAACTCCAGTAGGTGGCCGGCATGGACGACCGGACCGTCGCCCGCCACCGGCTCGCCGTCATCGTGCCGAAGGCCGCCCCCGCGGTGGCCACCACCGCGGTGCTCGTGCTCGCCCGGATCTGGAACGCCAACGGCGCCGAACACTCCGTCGGCAACGCGGCACTGATGACCCTCCTGTCGCTGGCCGCGGCGGCGGCCGGCGTCTGCACGAGCCTCGGCCGTTACGGAGACCCCGCCCTCGCCGGAACCGCGTTCGCCGCCGCGGGCGCCCTCGCCCTCACCGGTGTCTGCGCGTACGCCGACGGACTGTCCCTGCCGCTGCTGCTGTGGGCCCTGGTCACCGCAGCCGCCTACGGGCTGGCCGCCCGCTACTGGCGCGAGGACCGGCGCACCCGCGTCGCGTACCAGCGGCAGGCCAGCGAGCGACGCGAACGGCACGCCCACGTCGAGCGGGTGGAGGCGCTGCGGGCCGACACGCAGATCGAGGTGGCCCGCACCGGCGCGGCCTACGCCGAGCAGCTGGCCGCCGCCCTCCTCACCCGCGCCACCCTCCCCGGCTTCGACCCGACGGCCCTGCGCACCGCGGGCCTCCCGGCGCTCCCCACCAAGGGCTCCACCACGGGCTCCACCAAAGGCGACGACTGAGGCGCCGACTGAGGACCCGGCATCGAGTGCCCTGCGTTCCGTTCGGCGGTTCGTACCGCGGGTATGTCTTGCTGCGTGTTCGGAGGTCCGCAACCTGCGTTCGCCGTGCACTGCCCGGTCGGCTCTGCACCGGGCGGAGGCGCGGGCCGGTGCCCGTACGACCCAGAAGCCGAGGAACGCTGAACGTGATGACGGAACCGCCCAAACCCGCCCCTGGGGAGACGGGCCGCGTGCCGTCCGGGGACTGTCCGTTCTGTGCGATCGTGGCGGGCCGCGCCCCGGCCCGCATCGTCAGGCGGTGGCCGGACTCCCTGGCCATCGTGCCCTTGTCGGCGGTCACCGCGGGTCACACCTTGGTCATTCCCAAGACTCATGTTGCCGACATCGGAGTGGACCCGCTGGTCGCCGCCGACACCATGCGGCGTGCTGCTGAACTGGCGGCCGAATTCGGTGCATGCAACATCATTACTTCGCGCGGGGAACTCGCTACTCAATCGATCTTCCATCTGCACTTGCACGTACTTCCACGTCGCCATGAGGACGGCCTCCTGCTGCCCTGGTCCCCTGGTGTGCTCGGAGCGCGACGCGTCGCGGCGAGAGAGCCGGAGAGGCAAGTTCCGGCAGAGACCGCGGCGTTTCGGCCACCCTTCATGGGATAAGACGTGAGTACTACCAGGGTGCGGGGGCCGAAGTGAACCTCCGTTGATGAGGGGGGACACCGTGAGGCGGACGGCTTCGTTCGGTGCCGAGCTGCGTAGACGGCGGATCGCCGCGGAGCGATCGCTCGCTGAACTGGGGCGGCAGATCCGATATTCGAAAGGGCATGTGAGCAAGGTCGAACGGGGGCAGAAGAACGCCAGTCTTGAATTCGCTCGTGCGTGTGATCGGGCGCTCCGTGCCGAAGGAGAGTTGAGTGCCCTGGTATCCGATCAGGGGCAGCCCGAAATCCCCGCCGCCGGGGCGCCGACCGAATGGACCATGCCCTGGATGCTGCGCATGTCCGTCGACCGCGGCAACGAATTCGTGGCCTACGACGAGACGGCCTCGGCGGATTCTTCGCGCACCCCCGGACTGATGTCCTGGAAGATGGCTTCCTTTCCGGACCTCGATGCGGAGGCGGGCGATGCGCTGACGCACTTCTCGACCCTCTTCGCCGAGTACCGCAGGCTCGGGCAGTCCGTCGGCCCCGTGATCGTCACCCAGATGCTCGTCGCCACGATGAACGCCCTGCGCGGCGTGGCCCGGTCCGCATCACGCGACGCCGACCGGCAGGCGACCCTGCGGTTGGCCGCCCGGTACGCCGAGTACACGGGGTGGATGGAGCAGGAGGCCGGTGACGACGCCGCGTCACTGTGGTGGACCGACCGCGCCGTAGCCCTGGCGGACACGGGAGGCGACGCCGAGTTCGTCGCCTACACCATGGTGCGGCGGGCCGACGTCGCCCTGTACCGGACGGACGGGCGGGCAACGGTGGAGTACGCGCGACGTGCCGAGGAGCAGTCGCGCAACAACCGCATCCGTGGCCTCGCCGCCCAGCGCAGGGCTCAGGGGCACGCACTCCTGGGTGAGGATGCCGCCTGCTTCCGATCCCTGGACCGGGCGGCAGAGTTGATGGCCCGGGCGGCCCAGGAGGGTCTGGACGAGGCGCCGAGCACAGGGGCGGAGCCCGTGATCGGCAGCATGCACCTGGCCGGGCTGGCCGACTTCGTCGCCGGATGGTGCCTCCATGACCTCGGGCGGACGGCCGAGGCGCTGGGGCACCTGGAGAGTGGCCTCGACGCCGTCCCCGTGCACGCCCGCAGGGCCAGGGCGCGGTACGCGGCCCGCTTGGCGCTGGCCCTCGCCGAGGCCGGGGACCTGAAGTCCGTCTACACACTCGTCGACGCGGTGACGTCCTCGGTATCGGTGGTCGACTCGGCCACCATCCGGGCCGACCTCCAGCGGCTGCTCAGAAGGCTCAACCGGTGGCCGCGCGATCCCGATGCCCGACGCGCGGTCGACCAGATCGCCGCAGCCCTGCACACCGGTGGTCGTTGACCGCGCTCGCCCCCGCCCCTCGCACCGGGGTCGGAAGGTGTCCGGTTCCCGTCCGTCCGGCTGCGCTGCGCTGCCCGATGGCGGCCGAGTCCGTTCACCGGCGTCGCGTCGGGAAACACTTCGCAGCCTGCCGCAGCGCCTTCTTCATTCCCTCTTGAGAGTGTTCCGTTTCCCGGGCGAAGTGGGCCCGGGAAACGCATTGACCGGCTCTCTTCGTAATGGAAATCTCGCCAGGTACGGGCGTGCCGCCGATCCCGTCGGCGATGGCCCGGGAGAGCTCTGTGCACGACAAGTGAGGAGTCACCCGATGGCCAGGATCTTCATCAACTACAGGACGGGTGACGGGGAAAAGGCCCCTGAACTCGTGGACGAGCGACTCGTCAAGGTATTCGGCAAGGGGAGGGTGTTCCGGGATCGTCGGTCCATGCGCCCGGGGACGGATTTCCCCGACCACCTCCGTGAGAAGTTGGAGAACTGCACCGTGCTCCTCGCCCTGATCGGGCGAAATTGGCTCGGAATCCGTGACGACGTGACCGGTTCCCGCCGGATCGACGTACCGAACGACTACGTTCACGACGAGATCAAGACCGCGCTCGACCTCAACAAGATCGTCATTCCGGTACTGCTCGACGCGAAGATTCCTACGCCAGATGAACTGCCCCCGTCCATCGCCGGATTGGGATTCCGGCAGGCCATTCACCTGCGTGAGGGGTACGCACACTTCGACCTCGACGCCATCGTCGAGGAACTCCGGCAGTACGTTCCCGAGAAGAAGTCCGTCAAGAAGTCCGTCAAGAAGTCTGCGAAGAAGGCCGCGAAGAAGGCAGGCCCGACGGGCCAGACGGGCCGGGAGGGTCAGGAGAGGAACGGCGGGGGGACCGATCCCGGCGCGGTCTTCGACATGGGTTTCGACAACACCTACACCATCAAGCGCAGTGCCTTCGGGAACAACCCGAGGTACCTGGAGGCCGACCCCCGGTACGGACGCGGAAACGGGGCGCAGTCCGAATGAACGACCAGCCCGACCACGTTCCCGCGGAACCACCCCCTCAGGGTGCGGCGTCCGCCCACCACTCCCCCGAGCCGGCACCCGGTCCTGCTGCGACACCGAGCGAGGTCCCGGCCGGCGAACCGCCGCCGGCCCCGTCGAGAGCACGGACCCGCACCCGGCCGCCTCCCCGCAGGACGGGAGGGAGGCCGCGGCGGGGGACACGTCGCGCGGCACCGGCGGGACGTCTGCACGAGAGCAGCCGGTCTCCTTCGAGGAGGCCAGCGCGGCCCGGGAGCGGCACAGCCTCATCAAGCCCAGCCGCAGTGCCGTCCACCTCGGCACGACGGGCAGCGCCGTCTACATCGAGAGCATGTACAGCGGGGACGGCAGCCCCTCGGCCGCCCGGCTCCACGTGGTCCCGTTCACCGACGCCGTCGTCACGGCGATCCACGTGAAGGTCCCCGGCCAGGACGAGATGGAGGCCGGCCTCCGTCGCCACCACGTGATCGCGATCTACGGAGACGAAGGAACAGGGCGGCGCTCCACGGCGATGGCCGTCCTGATGCAGTGCAGCAGGCCCCGCTACGCACTGAGTGCCCTCTACTGCGAGGACACGGACGTGGTCAGGGGCGTGTGCGAGCAGGCAGGCCAGGTGCTGGAGAAGGGCCACGGCTACCTGGTGGAGGCGGGCGCCCGGCCCGTCACCCCGGAGACGTTGGAGCGCCTGGCCCAACTGGCGGCCCGCGCGGGGTCCTACCTCGTGATCACCGGCACGCAGTCGTGCTTCCCCGACGAAGCCCACCACGCCCATGCCTTCGAGCACCGGGGGCCCGACCCCGCGAAGGTGCTTGAGGACCATCTCCGGGCACTGCTCGCCCGCCACCGCCACCGCTGCCGGCAGGGGGAGGAGGACGGTGGGCACCCGTGCGACACGAACAGCACGGAGGCGTTCGTCACCCGGGTGACGGGGGACCCCCAGCTGAACAGCACGCTGGGACTGGCCCGTTCGGTCACCGGGGTCGTCCAACTCGCCCGGGTGCTGGCCGATCACGTCCATGCGCCGGACGAGGAACTCGGCGACATCATCGGCAGGTGGCGCGACTGGCTGCGGCTGCTCGCCCGGGAGATGCTGGGGCTGGACGCCCGGCGGGACGAAGACGCTCCGGACCCGCACCACCAGGCGTTCCGGATCGCCTACGCCCTCTTCAACGGTCATCCGCTGTCCGACGTCGTCGAGGCGGGTGACCTGCTCAGCCGAATCATCCTCCCCCACTTCGGGGTGTCAGGGGCGGACCTGGCGCCTCACATGGCCGAGCAGAACATCAACCGACTGGTGCCGCCGCAGATGCGGTCCCCGGAAGCCGCCGGGACGGACGCCCGAACCAGTGCCCGGGAAGCGCTGCTGGTCCACGAACAACTCCTGCACAGCATGCTGGAAACCACCTGGGACGCGTACGGCAGGTTGCGGATTCCGCTGCTCGCCTGGCTCGACCTCCTCGTCGGCGGACGCGGGCCCGGACGGGTACGCATCAGGGTCCGGGCCGCCCAAGTCGTCGGCCTCCTCATGGGCTACGAGTTCGACTTCGTCTACCGGGAGCGGGTGGGACCCTGGGCCAGGTCCGAATCCGGGGTCCGCCGGCTGTCCGCGGCCCTGGCGCTGGAGATGGCCGCGGTCGAGGGCGGTGCGGCGGACCGGGTCGCGCGCCAGGTGCAGGACTGGGCCCGCAGCCCCGGGGCCGCCCTCCAGGACAGCGCGGCCCGCGCCTACGGAACGTCCATCGGCCTGCGGGACGTCCCGGCCACACTCACCGCACTCGGCCGGCTGGGCCGGAAACCGGGACTCGTGGCATCCAGCTCCGTCGCCTACTCCACCGCCTGGCTGTTCCTGGCGGGCCGGGTGGACGAGGTGATGGCGGAGCTCGACCGCTGGGTCACGTCGGGCGACGAGTACCTCCCGCGGCACGCCGTCCGCACCATGCTCGCGCTGGCCCGATACACCCTCATAGATCGTCCGAGCAGGCCCGCCCTCGCCGAACTCGCCCTGGACCACGCCAAGAACGCCGATCTGCTCGTCGCGCTCTGGAACCTCGCCCTGACCACCAGGGGAACGTCCACCCGCGCCTGGAACGACCTCGGCCGCTGGTTGCCGGACGCGGACGGTGCGGGCAACGAGGACCTGGCCGCGCTCTACGAAGCGCTCGCCCCGCGAATCTTCACCGATCCGCTCCCCGAACGGGCCCGGTTCCAACTGAACCAGGTCTGGCGGCTGCGCCACCCGGACTCCCCGACCCTGCACCGGGTCCTGAAAGCCCTCGGATGACCCGCCGGAGCCGACGAAAGGACACACCGATGACGACCCGACACAAGCGGGGCCTGCTGGCCCGGTTGTTCGCCTGGTGGAGCGCCCGCCGGGAACGCCGCCGCGCTCGCGCGGCCGACGATCCGAGCACGGGAGTCGACCCGGGGTCGACCCAGCTCGGCACGGTGGACCCCCTCCAGATCGATTCCTACGCCGAACTGGCGCCCGGAGAGGACCCCGTGCTGCTCGTGGCGCGCGGCGACGCCTTCGACTTCCACGTGCTGCCGCACTTCCGGTGGCAGAGCAGTGAGATGTCCGTCGAGCGGCTGCGGGAACGCGCCGCTGCGCTGTCGGCCGAGGCCCGCGACGAGTTCCTCAGGCGGGCCTGGGGACTGGCGCGCGATTGCGACGCCGACGACCCCGTAGCGGCCGAGACGCTGATCAACACGCGTCTCGCCGCGGGGTGGTGCTACGACGACGCGGAGGGACTGATCAAGTGCCGGCCCACCGCTCGGGTGCGCGTCGACCCCGTCCTGCGTGACCGCGTGCGTCCCGCGCGACTGGCCGAACAGGGGATGAAGGAGGACCTTCGCCTGGGACTGTTGAAGGCCGCGCACGCCAGGCAACTGACGGAGGAATGGCTCCAGGTCATCGCGACGCTCGAACAGGGCGGCGAACTCACCCAGGTGCAGCGGACGTTCCTCGTACCGTTCGCGGCCGTCCTCGCGGACGGGGACTTCGCCACCGCGGTCGACAAGCTGAGGACCGCACGTCGCCTGGGCACGGAAGCCCTGGCCGAGGTGCTCAACCAGGCCACCACCAACCACGAACAGGTCGGACTCTTCGAGTTCGCCAATGCCTACGACAAGGCCCTGAACAGCTTCTCCCAGCAGATGGGGCTCACCCCCTTCTCGTGGATTCTCGACGCCTCGCACACGACGGAGGGACCCGAATGACAGCGACCCCCGTCACCGGGGCGCGTCGAGGCGCACGGTCGGCGCCGGGCTCCCGCACGGCCCGCACGACCTGGAAGGCGTGCGCCGTGCCGCTGCTGGTCGCCCTCGTCTCGGGCCTGCTCTCGGGGTGCAGCACGAGCCGTGATCCGCAGGTCGCCTGCGACTGGATGCGCAAGGCGGCCACGGACGCACCCCGCGGCGGGGGGCAAACGGTGATCCTCGTCGACGCCTCCTCCTCCGTACGCGGTTCCGCTCCAACGTCCGGCGGCTTCGACCACCGCGCCGCCGTCGCCCGGCACATCGGCCCGTGGCTCGCCGATGTCGGGACCGTGTCCGTCGCCGCGTTCGGGGGGGACGTGCACGACATCCGGTGGATCGCGCGCGGCTGGGCCGCCAAGCCGCGCGGCGGCGGCAACGAGGAGAACGAGCGACGGCGCAGCGCCGCCGTACCCGAGTGCCTGGGGCGGGCGGTGGCCGAGGCCCAGTCCACCGTTCCCGAGCGCGGCGGCAGCGACGTGCTGGGGGCCCTTCGGGAGGCGCGTGGAGCGTTCGCCGACGACGAGGGCGTTCGCCGACTGATCGTCCTCACCGACGGCCTGCCGACGAAGGGCTGCGCCGATCTGCGGCACTCCGGCTTCGAAGGGAGCCTGGAGACCGATGCGATCGTCGAGCGGTGCCTGGCCGAAGGCGAGGTCACACCGGAGGTCCTGGGCTCCGTGCGGACCGTGCTCGTCGGCTTGGGACGGACCGCACGCGACGAGCCCCAGGCTTCGCCCGCGCAGTCGGAGTGGATCAGCGGTCTGTGGAAGCGGCTCTGCGCGGCAGCGCACCCGCAGCCGGCCCGTCCCGAGGACTGCACGTTGACCGCCGCCGCTGCCGAATCGCTCGACGAGCAGGCGGCTGCGCGGCGCCCCGACGACCAGACGGTCGAGTTCCCGCAGCGCACGTACCAGCGGGCGGGTGCCAGGGCCCTGTTCGATACGAACTCCTCCGTCCTCCTGCCGGAAGCGCTGCCCGAACTCACCAAAATCGCCGTCGGGTTGCGCGGAAAGGACGACGTCGGCGTCCGGGTCTTCGGGTACGTCGATCCACGCGGCGGCACGGCCAACAACCGCAGCCTCTCGCAGGCGCGCGCCGATGCCGTCAAGAACGAACTGGAACGGCTCGGCGTGCGGGGCGTGACGGCCGTCGGCAGGGGCGTCGCCGACGGGTGCCCGGGTTCCGGAGGCGATCTGAACGAGAACCAGAAGCTGCGGTGCGACCGCCGTGTCGACATCGTGGTCGTGCGATGAGGGAGTGAGCCGGATGAGCATCGGGAACGGCCGTGCACGCAACGGCGTGCTGTTGGGTTCGGCCATCGACTGTCCGGGCGGGAACGGTCAGGACGGTGCCTGTGAGGGCACGGTGCCGCCCGTTCGTCTCGTCGACCGGACGGACAGTCGCGAACGTGCGGTCCTCATGGGAGCGTTCACCGACGGCAACACCCAGCTGATAGACCGTTTCGGGGCCCTGGGGGCGGCCTGCGCCGCCGTGGTCACGTCCGCACAGGGAGTCGAGCGGGGCATCAGCGCCGTTGATCGGCTCCGCCGCGCCCGCGCCGGGGAACTGCCGGTCCCACGGAAGGCGTTGGCTGCGGAGGAGCCCGGAACACCCCGGCAGCCACGGCCGGCGGCCCTGTGGCGGTGGTTGGTCTGGCCCGTGACGGTTGCCGGTGCGGTCTTCGACTCGGCGTTCGTGGGCTCCGTGGTCCAGCAGGTCCTCGACACGAGACCCGGCACGATGCCGTACTGGCTGGCGTACCTACCCGGCCTTGCCATCGGGGTCTGCCTGCTGGTCGGTGGAACGTTCCTGGCCGAGCGTCTGGACGTCGTCCGCCGGGCCCGGTCCGTCCCGGCGACCGGCCAGGGCGCCGAAACGGGCCGTGGCGGCCGGCACGGACGGCGTCTGCTGGTGGCCCCCTGGCTGTTCGTCCTTGCGGTCCTCGGACTCATCGCGGCCTGTGGAGTCGTGCGGACCCAGATAGCGGTGCGCTCGGACGACGCCTACCTGGCGGCCTTCCACCCGGTGATCGTGGTTCTCCTCTTGTTCCTGGGCGCCGCCTCCGTTGCCACCAAGGTGCTGTCGCACGATCCCCACGCGCCCCAGCACGCCGAGGAGACCAGGGCCGTCAAGGCCGGGGAGAAGGCGCTGAAGCGGCGCACCAAGGTTGCCGACGACCTGGCCGACACGGCACGGAAGGCACTCGTGTCCCACGTCGCCACCTGGTTCGATCTCAAGGCCGCTGCCGACGAGGCGGAGCACAGCGCCCGCACGTGCGTCGAGGCCGCCGCCACGGGCCTCGTGGAGGAACGCGCCCGCACGGGCCGCGCCGGTGCCTTCGACTACCCCCTGCGCTCGTCCGCATGGCCCTTCGAGCAGGACACGATCCGGGACGTGCTCGGTCCGGTGCAGCTCAAGGGCGGACCGGAGCTCCGCTTCGACATGCTCGACGAGGTACGCAAGGTGCTCGCCGACCACCGCCCGGACGACTTCGCCAGCCGGCTTCGGACGGCGCTGGGGGAACTCGACCAGTAGCGGGGTACCACGGAACCATCCGACGACAGGACCTGCGGGAGTGCGCAGGAGACCGAGATCCAGTAGGACAGGGAGGCCATCAGATGACCACCGTGCCGCAGTCCCCGGACGAGATGAGGGTGAAGCACCTAGAACTGCTCCAGGCCACCATCGGCCGCCTCGGCACCAACTCGTTCCTGATCAAAGGATGGACGATGGCCCTCACCGGGGGGCTGATCGCCGCCGCGATGGGAGGCGCAGGATGGGTCGGGGCGTTGATCGCCCTCATGATGACGTCGGGGCTCTGGCTGCTGGACACCTACTACCTGGGGCAGGAGAGGCTGTTCCGCTCCCTGTACGAGCGCTCGGCTGCCCCGGGCGCAGCCCAGACCCCCCTGTTCAGCATGGACACGGACCGCTACGCACAGTCCGTCCCGTGGCGCATCGTCGCCCTGTCGCGCACGATGAGCCTGTTCTACGGGACCCTCGTCCTGGCAGACGTCGTCGTTGCCCTGGCGCTGCTCGCCGGCCCCTGACAGGCCACGCCCCTGCGTCTCGCCCTGTCTCGTCATGGCTGATCGTCCTATGATCGCTACTCTGCGTACGAGGGGGCGTGGCATGACGGCTGGTGGATCGGCTTCGCGGCGGGCGCAGGAGGTGCGGAGGGAGGAACGGCTACTGAGGGAGCAGTGGCAGACGGCCCGTGAGCAGGCCCGCCGCTGGGAACTCGCGAGCGAGGGCGAACGCAAGGTCGCGGCCCAGCTGTTGGTCCTGGTGGCCCGTGGCTGGCGGCTGTTGGTGGACCGCAAATGGCCCGGGACGCGCACCGCCAACGTGGACATGCTGCTGGTCGGCCCCGGTGGGGTGTTCGTCCTGGACGTCAAGAACTGGCGTTCCGCCCCGCAGACCACGGGCGGAAGGCTGAGCGTCGACGGCGAGCCGCGCGACGAACACGCGACCAAGCTCCTGGCCGTGACGAAGGTGGCCGAGTCGGCGGTGGCGTCCTTGGGGATGTCCCCGGTCGCGGTCCAGCCCCTCATGGTCTTCGCAGGGCGCCGCGTCGACGCGGAACTCGGCAGGATCCGGTTGCTGGGCGAGCGCGAGGTGGGGCCGGCCCTGCTGTCGGAGCCCCGTCGACTGCGCGCCGAGTCCGTTCGTGCCATCGCCGACCACCTGGAACGGGTCTTCCCCAAGTACGAGGGATCGTCCCTGCCGCAGATGACACCGTCGCCGTCGCCGTCCCCGATTCCATGGAGGCCGCCGGACCAGGAGCCGTCCGACGGCCTGATCGACCTCGCCGCTCTGCGGGACGCAGCGATCGAAGAGGCGCTGCGGGCACCCGTGGAACAGTGGATGACCTTCCTGCACCCCGACCAGGTGGCCCTGGTACGCCGCAACTGGGCCGGCCCCGCACGGATCAGCGGCCCTGCGGGCACCGGCAAGACGGTCGTCGCCCTGCACCGGGCCGCCCACCTGGCCCAGCGCACCACCGGCCGGATCCTGTACGTCACCTTCGCCAACAACCTCCCCCGGGTGCAGGCCACCTTCCTCAAGGACCTGGCGCCCGCGGTGGCCGACCGGGTCGACTTCCGCAGCCTGCACTCCTGGGCACAGGAGTTCCTCCAGGACTGCGGCGTCCCCGTCCGGCTGCACCGGGCCAAGGCCGGGACCGCGTTCAGCCTCGCCTGGGCGCACCAGGGGCGCGGCAGCTGCCTCACGGAGATCGATCCTGCCCCGGGCTACTGGCAGGAGGAGATCGACCACGTCATCAAGGGCCGCGGCATCGTCTCCTTCGAGGAGTACGCCACCGTGCCCCGCAGACGTCGCCGTGCGAGCCTGCGACGCCCGCACCGGCAGGCCGTCTGGGCGCTGTACGAGGCGTACGAAGAGCGTCGCACGGAGCGCGGCGTGCACGACTTCAACGACGTCCTCTCCCTCGCCCTGGCGGAGGCCCGGCTCCGCACGGGCCAACGCCGCTACGCGGCCGTCATCGTCGACGAGGTCCAGGACCTGACCCTGGTCGGGGTGCGGCTCCTGCACGCACTCGTCGGCGACGCGCCCAACGGACTGCTGTTGGTCGGGGACGGTCAGCAGGCCGTCTACCCGGGCGGTTTCCGCATGTCCGACGCGGGGATCGACATCCGGGGGGACCGCGGGCAGGTGCTGCGCACCAACTACCGCAACTCCCGGGAGATCCTGGACACGGCACTCGCCGTCGTCGCCGAGGACTCCTTCGAGGACATCGACGGGTCGAACACGTCGGGCCGGCGGGACGTCGACCTCACCTACCACGACGGTCAGGTGATCCGGGTGTCGCAGCCGACGCAGGCCGAGCACGACGAGGCGCTCCTGGAGGCCCTGCGGACCCTGCCGTCGGGTGCCCGTGCCGATGCCGCGGTGCTGTGCCTGTCGATGCGCGCCATCGGCCACTACCAGCGGCTGCTCGACCGCGCGGGCGTTCCCGTGTGCCTCCTGGAGCACTACGACGGGCGCCCGGTCGACGCCGTCAAGCTGGGCAGCTACCGCCGGGCCAAGGGCCTGGAGTTCAAACGCGTGTTCCTGCCCGTGCACGATGCCGCCCTGACCAACGGCGTCCGCTCGGCCGACCCGCAGGTCTCGGAAACGGGCCGCGAGCGCGACGAGCTGGCCCGCAGCCAGCTGTTCGTGGCCATGACCCGGGCGCGCGACGTGCTCTGGCTGGGCAGCATCAACGGGCCCGGCCGGACGCGGCCCTTCGGCGATCGCGGTCAGAGCCCGCACTGAGTGCTCCCCTAGCCCATGCCTTCCGCGCAGGCGGGTGCCAGGAGAACCCCCAAACGCCCGCTCCCAGTGGTCGTCGGTGCCGGGCGCCTACGGTTGCGGCATCGCCGTGACCGTGTGCCGGGCGGGTCGGCCGTGCTAGACGGTCTGACAGCCTTGCCCTCCCTGGAGTGGGACGGGCATGGAACAGAGGCTGATGCACGCGGCCGTGGCTGTGCAGCCGGCTCTGCCAGTCCGGCGCAGGACGGCGGACGTCTTGGGGGCATGAACTGAAACTGGACGTGCTCGGTGTCCAGGGCGGTCGGGCCGGCGAGGAGGAACGACGGGTTGACCGCGATGTCCAGCTCCCGCCTTCGAGGTTCGTGTCGTCCTTCCCGCGGGCGCGGTCGCCGGCGGGAGCACCACAGGGCTTCGCGATTGCACGGTGCTTGAGAGAGCTGAACATACACTGATCATGTGATCATCAACTGACTAGCGGAGGAGGCGTCTTGCGACGGATCTTTTGGAACGTTCGCTACTCGGACATGAGCCTCTGATGGCTGGCATAGTTCCGCAGGCTGCACTACCGGGCAAGGCAGCGGTCATCTGCGGCCTTGGGTACTGGCTGCCGCCGAACGTGGTGACCAACGAGGACCTGCACGCCCGTTTGGGCACCTCTACGGAGTGGATCTACAGAAGAACTGGGATCTCATCTCGTCATGTGGTGCCCCCCGGCATGGTTACATCCGACCTGGCGGTGGAAGCAGGAACGCGAGCATTGGCGTCTGCTGGCAACGCCGAGGTCCAAGCACTGATAGTGGCCACGACGACTCCCGACCGATCTTGCCCGGCCACGGCTCCCGAGGTCGCATCACGGTTGGGACTGACCGGGATCGCCGCCTTTGACGTCTCCGCAGTCTGCACGGGTTTCCTCTACGGGCTTGCGACAGCCTCGGGGTTCATCGCAGCCGGCCTTGCGGAACGAGTTCTGCTCATCGCAGCAGACACCTTTTCAACTCTTCTAGATCCCGAAGATCGCACCACTGTTCCGATCTTCGGAGACGGCGCCGGCGCGCTTGTGCTGCGCCGAGGGACCGCTGATGAGCCCGGCGCAATCGGGAAGATGGTGCTGGGAAGCGATGGCGAGCTCAGTGACCTGATTGCCGTTGAAACAGCCGGATCTCAGAAGCAGTTCACCACCGGGCAGGAGGGGTACTTCCGGATGCAGGGACGTGAGGTCTTCCGTCATGCCGTTGAGCGGATGAGCACTGCGGCGACCGTCGCCGTGGAAGCCGCTGGCTGGCGACTCGACCAGATCGACAGGTTCGTCGCGCATCAGGCCAATGCACGGATTACTTCCTTCGTCGCCTCAGAGTTGGGCATCCCCTCGGACCGCCAGGCCCAGAACATCGAGCATGTGGGCAACACTGCTGCGGCATCGGTCCCCATCTTGCTCGCAGAAGCGACCGCCAGGGGCCACCTAGCCCCGGGGCACCGAGTCCTACTCACAGCCTTCGGCGGCGGCCTGACATGGGGTGCCACCACTGTGGTGTGGCCCAAACTTGAGGGCGTCGTCCCCCTTGAGGGCGAGCGGTAGTCGTCCCGCCCCGCCACACACTCATCTGTCACGTCGTCAGCAGCTCAGGGAGAAACCGTGTACGACACCCTCAAGGACATCTTGATCACTGATCTCCACCTCGCGGAGGAAGACATACGGCCGGAGGCTAGCCGTGATGAGGCCGGGTTGGACTCCCTTGCCATGGTGGAGTTGTCTATGGTGCTCAGCAAACGGATCGGTATCGAGATTAGTGATGACGAGTTGCTCGAAGCCGCGACGGTCGCCGACCTCGCTCACTTGATAGGCCAGCGGAGTGGACGAGTCTGACTGAACAGTGCCAACCCTGAACCTGCCTCACCGGGTCGAGAGCCCAACTCTCAGTGACGCTTCAGCCGGGGAACGCCCCAACCCTGTTACTGGCTTGACTTCGCTTCGTCGACGCTAAGGGCTGATCCGTAATCCGCGGTGGATCAGCGCGCGTTGTCAGCTGCGGTGCGTTGCAAGGCGAAGGGTCGTCCTCATGCTGAGTGTATTCGGGCGATCCGACAACGCGGCGAGGTGTCATAACGGCCTCCCTGTAGCCGAAGGGCATGGCTTCATCACCACGTCTGTTACGACGGTTCGCCCGACCGCACGCGACGGCGAAGCCGGGTGACGCCCCAGCCCCAGGCACCGAGTTCGTCGAGCGCGACCCGGTGTGGCTGATGCCACAGGGCCGGCCTCGGTCCGTACCGTGAACTGACGATGCGCCGAACGCCGTGGGTTGATGCCGCTAGGCGCATCCGCTGGTCAACACGTACACACCGCCTTGCGTTTAGCCCGTTCGTCACTCGGCGTGGTCCCTCCGCCCTGTGGGCGAGCAGTGGGCCACGGCTGCAACGGGACGACCAGCTACCAGAGTTCATCTGAACCAGAGGCTTCGACGGATCGGCACGCACGGCTCACGTCATGCCGCACAGTCATCACCGCACGTGAGAGACGCTCTTACTGAACCGCCTTTACAGACAAGCCCATTGATCGCAGGAGGGAACATCAGTACTCTCAGTCACATGACGCTCAAGGCTCTCACTGCTGATCAGATCGAGCAGTTCAACCGCGACGGATACTGCATCATTCCGGCCTTCTTGAGTCCAAGCGATCTCAACTACATCAAGGACTACTACGCACGATCCGCAGCGGCGCAGGCTTCCACTTCGCAGCAGGACAGCACTGCCTGGGACCAGGACGACAACGAGGCACCAGTACTCCGTAGGGTGCCAGCGCCTTTCGATAACGACCGCGGCTTCCGAGAGATATTCGGCTCGCCGCGCGCGCTCGACCACGTTGAGGATCTGATTGGCCCCAGCATTTATCTCCACTCCTCGAAGCTCATCTTCAAGCCGGCGAGAAGCGGCCGCCGTAAGCCCATGCACCAGGACCTGGCGTACTGGACCGACATGTCAGCCCGTCAGGTCACACTGTGGTGCGCGATAGATCCTGCAACACCTGAGCGCGGCGGGATCGAGCTCTTGCCCGGCTCGCACAAGCGATTGCTTCCGCATGAAGACTTGGACGACTACCAGGTGCGAGAGGAGGAGCTGGATCTGAGCCAGGTTCGCCCGGCCATCATGGAGCCCGGTGACGCGCTGTTCCTGGACGTCATGACCGTTCACGCTAGTGCGCAGAATCTTTCCGACCATGACAGGCTTGCCGCCGTCGTGAACTACTACTCGCAGCCGAAGAGTGAAACGCAGACATCGCGTTACGGCTCGACGCTGCCTCTTCGTGCTCCGCACCACCAACTGTCCTAGGCGGTAATGCCCTCCATGGTGTCCAGCCACGTCAGAGAAGGCGGCCCCGTCGTTCTCGGCATTTCGTGCAGCCACGACGCTTCGGCCTGTCTCCTGCGCGGCGGCGAGATTGTCGCTGCCATCCAGCTCGAACGCCTCACCCGAATCAAACGTGACGGCCGGCCGTTCCTCAACACGCGTGCCGCCGCCGACTATTGCCTGGACGCGGCTGGTCTGACTCGTGATGACGTCGACCTGTTCGCGTTCAATTCACAGAACCTTGTTCCCACTCAAGTGGGATTGAATTTTCCGTTCGCAGACGAGTGTTTCGACCTCTTCGACCCAGTCGGCGAACGTTCGGTGTTCGTATCCCATCACCTGGCCCATGCGTTCGCCACGTTCTTCTCCAGTCCTTTCGACCGCTCAGCAGTGTGGGTAGTGGATGGTTCCGGAGGAAGCGTGATCGGCGCCGATGATCTTCTCCTGCGTGGGCCGGAGCTCGCCGAGTACGTGAACAGGCCGATGCCCGTTCCGCGGCCTCCGTATCACGTCGAGTCGGCGTACGTGTTCGACCGCTCCGGCTACCGACTGATCGACCGCGGTGTAGCGGCGTCCTTCCATCCCATGTGCGGCTCATCGTCCCTGGGAGAGACCTACGCATCGGTTTCCCAGTATGTCTTCGGTGACTGGCAGGAGGGAGGGAAACTGATGGGCCTCGCCCCCTACGGCGAGGCTTCCAGGTTCGGAGAAAGCCTGCTCACGAGGGACGAATCAGGGATCTCCCGCTTCACGAGCGAATGGAAGCAGCGGCTAAGGCGTGCCAACCGGCGCGGCAAGCCCATGGAGTATCGCGACCTTGCCGCGAGAGTACAGGCGGATCTGGAGGTCGCACTGGTCGAGCGTGCTTCCCAAGTCCTGGCCCTGACAAGCGAGGCCGACCTTGCCTACGCTGGCGGTGTGGCGCTCAACAGCGTCGCGAACCAGCGCATCGTTCGCGAATCCGGGGTGCAACGGTTCTACGCGATGCCGGCCAGCCACGATGCCGGGATCTCCATCGGTGTCGCGGCCGCGGCTCACTACCTGCTGACTGGCGAAACCAAGGGAACTTCCGTCAGCCACGACTTCCTCGGCAGGCCCTATCGGGCTGAGGAGGTCGACGCCGCTTTGAACCGGTGGAGCGGCTTCCTCAGCACCGGCGGATATGACCTGCGGCAGATCGTCGAGCGGCTTGTGCAGGGGCATGTGATCGGCTGGTTCGAGGGTGGCTCGGAGTTCGGGCCTCGTGCGCTGGGCCATCGCTCCATCATGGCCGCCCCTTTCGAACGCTCCACGTGGGAGCACCTCAACCGATCCATCAAGTACCGAGAAGAGTTCCGGCCCTACGCACCAGTCGTGCCTGTCGAAGCCGCCGACACTTTCTTCGACATGGGGCCAGACAAAGAGAGCCCTTACATGCTGCGGGTTGTGCAGGTGCGCCCGGAGTGGCGTGATCGGCTCGGTGCCGTGACTCACGTCGATGGATCGGCACGCGTGCAGACCGTCGACCGCATCCGCCATCCTCGATGGCATGCCCTGCTCACCGCGTTCGGAGAACGCACGGGGATACCCGTGCTGGTCAACACGAGCATGAACGTCCGTGGCGAACCGATCGTCGAGACGCCGACGCAGGCGATCGATGCGCTGCTTGCCACGCAGATGGACGCACTCGTCATGGAAGATCGTGTTGTAGCGCCAGCCACCGTGATGCACGAGACCATCGAAGACCGTCTGATCGTTCGCGGCCCAGGTGTGGAGTTGTCCGCTCACGTGGGCGATCACGGCCCTGAGTACCAATTGACCAGTCGGTCGCGAAGCGGTCTGGTCCGAGAGCTCCCCTTGTTCGCTTTCCTGCTGTTGGCGGGGGCCGACGGTGTGACCCCGCTACGTGACCTGCTCAAGCTGCATTGCACTGGGTCGGGCCAACGTTCCCGGGCTCTTCAGATAGTCCGTGACCTTCTCTCGGAGAGGCTGCTGCTTGCTGGCGGAAAGGCTTCAGTAGATGCTTCCACGTGAACCCTTGAGTGTGGCCGTGCTCGGCGCCGGCCTCATCGGTATCGATCTGGTGGCCAAGATCCAGCGGTCCCCGTCGCTGCGCTGCGGGCTGGTGGTCGGACGCGACAGCGAGGCCAGGGGCCTTCGCCAGGCGGCCAGTTTGGGCTGCGCGACTGCAGCGGAGGGAATCGACTCGCTGGTCGCAAGTGCGGAGCCGTTCGACATCGTCTTCGACGCCACCAATGCGATGGCCCACGCTGAGCACTGGGCCAGGCTCCGACCGTACGGAACGCTGTTGGTCGACCTCACCCCCAGCAGAGTCGGGCACATGGTGGTGCCGACCGTAAATGGAGCCGACGCGTTGAAGCACGGCAACGTCAACCTGGTCAGTTGCGGCGGCCAGGCGTCCGTCCCCATCCTGCATGCGCTCTCGCAGCGGTACACGCTGGACTACGTCGAGGTGGTCACCACAGCCGCCAGCCTCAGCGTGGGTCGGGCCACCCGCCTGAACCTGGACGAATACATCGAGACCACTCAGGACGCCGTGCGAACGTTCACCGGTGTGCGCGACGTCAAGGCGATCGTCAACCTGAGCCCCGCGCGGCCGCCGGCGCCATTCAGAGTCGCCATGTCCGTGGTGCTGCCCGGCGCTGAAGCCGGACCCGTGAGCGCGCTCGTTGCGGCAGCGGCCGAGGAGGTTCGCAGCTACGCGCCCGGTTATGAGATCACGGCCTGCACGGTAACGGATGAGCGCGTGTTCATTGCGGTCGAAGTGACGGCCGCCGGGGACCGGATACCGAGGTACGCGGGGAACCTGAACATCATCAACTCGGCTGCCGTCCTGATCGCCGAGCAGTACGCCGCGAGCCAGCATCTTGTCGGGGCCACTAAGGAGCGGTCGTGAGTCAGGCCATCGAGGACCGCGCAGGCAGTCGGCGGCGCATACTGATCCACGACCCCACGCTGCGCGATGGTCACCATGCGGTGCGTCATCAACTTGACCGTGATCAGTTGCGTGCCTATGCGTCAGCGGCCGACGCCGCCGGCGTCCCTGTGGTCGAGGTAGGGCACGGGAACGGGCTGGGCGCATCCTCTCTGCAAGTCGGGCGGGCCAAGCTCAGCGACGACCAGATGCTGTCGACCGTCCGCGAGGCTTTGCCGAACAGCCGCATGGGCGTCTTCATGCTGCCCGGTTGGGGCACCACTGCCGACCTGCAGAAAGCCGTGGCACAAGGCGCCGACGTGGTTCGTATCGCGGCCCACTGCACCGAGAGCGACGTCGCCGAGCGCCACCTGGCCTTTCTGCGTGACGCCGGGGTGGAGGCGCACGGCGTGCTGCTGATGAGCCACATGACCACACCCCAGCGGTTGGCTGAGCAGTGCGTTGACCTGGTGGCCTACGGCGCGCAAGCCGTGGGCATCTTCGACTCGTCCGGCCACTACCTGCCCCGGGACGTCACTGAACGTATCGCTGCCATCACCCAGGCGGTTGATGTCCCGGTGATCTTCCACGGCCACAACAACCTCGGCATGGCCGTGGCCAATTCGGTCGCCGCGGCAGAATCAGGAGCTGGAATCATCGACGGTTGCGCCCGGGGCTTCGGTGCTGGAGCCGGCAATACGCAGCTGGAGGTCCTAGTGCCGGTGCTGGAGCGCGTGGGGTTTTCGACCGGCATCGATCTTTACGCCCTGCTAGACGCGGCGGACCTGGCGGAGCGAGAGCTCATGCCAACGCCGCCGACGATCAGCTCTGAGAGTATAGTGAGTGGACTCGCTGGGGTATTCTCGGGCTTCAAAACACGGGTGCAGGAGGCCTCCCGCCGTGCGGGGGTCGACCCGCGTGACGTCTTCTTCGAACTGGGCAGGCGGCAGGCGGTCGCAGGGCAGGAAGACCTCATCGTCGATGTCGTTATGGAGCTGCGGAACGGCACCAAGATCCGCGATCATGACGGAGCGGGGCGTGAGGCTGGCCGCGATGCCTTCCCCTGACATGGCGGTCAGAAGAAGTCATTCGCCCCAAATAACGACTATTTCTACGGTGTGAGTCGAATCCATGAACGAGTTGGCCAAGCAGAACAAAGCCCGCCGCCAGGAAGCGGAAGCCCTTCGCGATGCCGTTAAGGAACGTCGACGGGCGTCGGTGCCTCCGGTCGCCGGGAATTATCCGCTGGCCAACATCAAAGTACGGATCGAGCAGGCGCTGAGTGAGCGGTTTGGTCACGAGGTGGGGGCCTGGGAGGTCGACGTCCTCGATCGGTCGCGGTTCGGTGCCGACTTGGCAGTGAGGCTGACTGGTCTACTCAAAGAGGGCGGGGCCAAGAAGTACATCGCCTCGCATGTGCCGTGGATTGTCGAAGCCCTGGAATCTCCCGCGCTGAGTGATGCCGTGGCCGAGGTGGGCCAGAAGGGTATCTACGTCAACATCCGGTTGGCTGACAACTGGTACCTATCCAGCGTTGCGTCGATCATCGCCCTGGGTGATCGGTTTGGTCAGAACGACTCCCGATCCGACCACACGCAGATCGTGGACTACTCGTCACCCAACGTGGCCAAGGTGTTGCATGCCGGCCACCTGCGGTCGACGATTATCGGCCATGTGCTCAGCAATCTCCACGAAGCCTGCGGCGCACTGGTCTACCGGATTAACCACATCAACGACTTCGGTGGATTCGGCTTCATGCTGGAGGGATACCGCCGGTTCGAGGCCCACTTCCCGCAGGAGATGGGCAACAATGATCGCCTGCTGGCGATCTACGCCATCCGGCGGAGCCTGGAGCGGACCGTGGCTGCTGGAACGCACCTGGAGGACGCCGCCGAATCCGATCGCGAGGTCATTACCACCTACTTCCCTGGGGTGACCACAGCCCACGCGCTACAGGAGACGTACCAGGACTTCGTGGCGGCTTCCGATGCCCAATTCCAGCGGTTGGAGGAGGGCCACGCGGAGGAGGTTGCGCTTTGGCTGCGCATGGTGGAGTGGAGTCTGGCTGATTTCAAGTCCTTCTACGAGGCACTTGACATCGACATCGACTTCACCATCGGAGAAAGCTTCTACCTCGACGCCGGAAACGCCGTGGTAGATGAAGCGGTCCGCAGCGGTCGGGCGTACCAGCTTACCGACGAAATGGTGGACGAAGAGGTCGCGAAACTTGAGGTCGCAGTCGAGAACGGGGAGATCACGCCCGAGGTAAGTGCGAAGTCCGCCGCCCTCCTGATGAAGGACATCGGCGCGATCGTCGTACCGCTGCCCGGAGGGGAGCGGCTGGTGGTCCGCCGCTCCGACGGTCGAAGTATCTACGCAACCCGTGACGTGGGGGCGATCAAGCTACGGCGCGACATCTTCGATCCCACCGACATCAACTACGTGGTGGGACAAGAGCAGCGCGTTCACTTTTCCCGCCTGTTCCAGGCCACTGAGGTACTCGGCCTGGCCAAGCCTGACGAGTTGAACCTCAAGCACACCTACTTCGGCTTCTACGTCGATGCTGCGACCCGCAAGAAACTGTCCAGCCGGGACAGCGTCTCCAGCGTCAACGAACTGCTCGCCCGGTCCGTGGAGCACTTCCGTGCCAAGACCGCCGAAAGCGGCGGGATGACCGAGGAAGAGATCGACCAAGCTGCACGGCAGCTCGCGCTCGGCTCGGTAGTCTTCAACGACCTCAAGAAGGACATGAAGGCATCCGTCAGCATTGCCAAGGACGATCTGGACTCGGTCATCGCTGATTTCGAGAAGTCTGGCGGCGCCTACGCCGTCTACTCCGCCTGCCGGGCCAGGGCGATCCTGCGGCGGTACAACCGCCCACTGCCCCAGGCCGCTGACATTGCTTCCTTCGACCTCAATGACCAGGAGGCCCTCCTCCTCCTCCGCCTATTTGAGTACCCGGAGAAGGTGGCAAAGGCTGCCAACGAGGACGACCCGGCTGTCCTGCTCCGACACCTGCTCGACATCGCCGGCATCTACAACTCCTACTACGCCAGCGCGCCCGTCCTGCAGGCCAACCAGGCAAACGAGTTCCGACTCCTCATCACGAAGTCAGTGCAGACGGTACTGGTCAACGGCCTGGACCTCTGTCACGTCGAATGCCCGCCGAAGATTTGATGGGGAGACGAAACCACCCGATGGAGAGACTGAGTGGACAGCGGGCGATAGTCACCGGTGGTGCCAACGGCATCGGCCGCGCCATAGCGACGGCTTTTGCCCGCGAGGGCTGTGATGTGTTCTTCACCGCATTGAACGACGAACCGGCGGCCCGGTCCACGCTCGCCGAACTTCGTGGGTACGGGGTGCAGGCCGACTACATGCTGCTGGACGCCGCCGACCCTGATGCCGTCCCGCTCTTGATGGAATCGGCGTCGAAGGCGCTCGGGCTCGCCGACGTCCTGGTGAACAACGCTGCCACGGCTACTCGCACAGCGTTCCTGGACCTGACGCCCGTCGAGTACGAACGCGTCATGGCGGTCAACCTGCAGTTCCCGTTCTTCGCTACCCAAGCGTTCGCCGCACGGCTGCGCACCGCAGGCGCTCCGGGAAGCATCATCAACATCAGCTCGCTCAGCGCCACCAGCGCCATCAGCGCCATGGCCCACTACCAGTGCAGCAAGGCCGGCCTGTCGATGCTGACGCGCGGAGCAGCCTACGAGCTGGCTCCTTTCGGTATCCGCGTCAACACCATCTCACCGGGGCTGACCGCCACCAAGTCCAATGCCGCGCAATGGCGCGACGACCCCGACCTTTGGCAGGCGCGGGGCAAGGACATCCCGTTGGGGCGACCTGGCCGTCCAGAGGATCTCGCCGGCGCCGCCGTGTTCCTTGCCTCCTCCGAGTCGGGGTGGATGACAGGCGGTGACGTGGCCGTGGACGGTGGAGAGGTCGTACTGTGAGTGCCGGATGGGCACCGCGGGTCATTGACGGGCCGGAGCTGGAGCGTGACGAACTTCTCCATCCCGTCATCAACGCGTTGCGGCACGCCTTCCGTGCGCTTCGTGCCGGCCAGGCACAGACCGCCCCCCGCACCCTGCTGGAGACCGGCCATGAGCCGCCCAACCAGCTACTGGTCAGCCCGGCAGCTTGGGAGCAGCGGGGGGTCGCAGGACTGAAGATCACCACGCTCACGCCGGACAATCCGAGCCGTGGACTGCCTCTGATCCACGGAATCGTTGCCCTGGTCGACCTAGAGACAGGCCGTGTAACCGCGCTCCTGGAAGGCGGCGCACTCACCGCCGTCCGTACGGGAGCAGTCGCCGGCCTGGCGACGCAGCTGTGCGCGCCACCGGATGCTGGTGATCTGGCCATCATCGGAGCAGGCGTACAGGCCCACGCACTGCTGCGAACCATGGCCGCAGTGCGCCCGGTTCGTTCCGTTCGGCTCTACTCCCGTACCAGGGAAAGAGCCGAGGCGTTCGGCGAGTGGATTCAGGCGCGCATGGACCCACGTACCGCAGTGGTGGTGTGCGATGACGCTCGCACCGCCGTGCGCGACGCGGAAATCATCTGCACAGCGACGTCCACCGACAGCAACGCACCGTTGATCGAGGCTGACTGGGTTGCAGCCGGGGCACATCTCAACGTCATCGGTGGCACTCACGAGGACGCTGTCGAGGTCCCGCCGGAACTGTTGCCCACAGCGTTTGTCGTGGTCGAACAGCAGGCTGATGCTCTGGAAGAAGCGGGAGAGGTCCGGGCAGCGATCGCCAACGGCCTCATCGATACCGTCCACCTCCACGATCTTGCCGCGCTGATTGAAGGCGAGGCGGCACCGAAGCCTGGCCAGACCACGCTTTTCCGCGGTGTGGGCCTGGCCATCGAGGACACGGCTGCTGCGGCAGCCGTGTACGACACCCTTGGCGGTGCCCCGTAACAGGCTGCACGGGCCGGTTACGGGGCCAAGACGTCAGCCGTCGGTCCGGTCTGGTCGAGCGTCCCGCGACCAGACCAGGAACGACCTCTCGAACGCGATGACGGTCTCCCCGGTCGACTTGGTGCCAGTGGTCTCCACCGTCACGATCCCCTGGCCGGTGCGGGACTTGGACCACCGCTTGCTCAGAATGTGGCTGGTCGCGTAGAGCGTGTCACCGACGAACACCGGCTGGGCCAGGCGCACGCGGTCCCAGCCCAGGTTGGCGACTGCGCGGGCTGACAGCGCCTGGACGGTCATCCCACCGACCAGCGCCAGAGTGATCGAGCTGTTCACCAGGACCCGTTTGTGTTCCGTACTGGCCGCGTAGTTCTCGTCGAAGTGCAGCGGATGCTGGTTCATGAGCAGCAGCGTGAGCCAGGTGTTGTCGGCCTCCGAGATGGTCCGACCCGGCCAGTGTTTTATCACCATGCCCGGCTCGAAGTCCTCATAGTCGCCACCGTGTTCTTCTACGTACTCGTTCTCGCCGACACGTCGCAGCGTCATGCGGGCTCCCTCATACCGTGCGTGGGGGTGGGGCGTGGGTCTGAGGCCGGCAGGCGGCCCTGCCCGAACCGCGCCGCCCAAGCCTCACCTCGCGCCAGGGTCTCGCGGGCCTTGCGCACGAACGGGGGGCCGACCATGCGGCCGTCGACCAGGGTGACGCCGTCACCGGCCGCGCTCACCGCGTCCATCACCCGGCGGGCTTCCTTCATCTCGACGCCGCCCGGCCGGAAGCCCCGGTTGATGGCTTCGAGTTCCTTCGGATGGACCGTACCTTTGCCGTGGAAGCCGAGTGAGCGAACCTGCTCGATCTCCTTGTGCAGTATCGAAGGGTCCGCAAGCTGGAAGTTGCCGGTGTCGATGCAGGCGGTTCCATGGCGAGCACAAGCGAATGCCATGGCTTGCCGTGCAGCCAGCAGTCCGGTCCAGTTAATGTCGATGCCCAACGTGGCCGCCAAGTCCGCTGAGCCGAGAATCAGCCCGTCGCTCGCCGCAGCAATCTCATCGACCTTGTCGACTGCCTCGATGGTCTCGATGGTCACGAAGATTTCGGGATGCCATCCAGTCGAGGCGAGCGTCTCCCGTAGCAGCGCCACCTCGGCTGGGTACTGGACCATGGTCATGAAGACGAACCCGGGCTTCGTGGGCCCTGCAGTGAGCATCGTGATGTCGCGGATGGACTCGATTGAACTGAGCGGGTTGATGCGGACGGCAACGTTCGTGACATCGGGCAACTGGTCGAGCGTCTCGCGACAGAAGTCCCGTGCCTCCGGCTTGGCCGAGGCGGGCACTGAGTCTTCCAGATCGATCAGATGAACGTCGGCGTCGTACGACTGTGCCCTCAGCAATCTGTCCAGGGACAGCGCGGGGGTGTAGAGGATGCTGCGAGGAATGGCGCGCGCCGTAGTGGTCATCCGACCAGCCTCGCGTGTGTCGGGGACGCCGCCTCGGCCCCCACTCCTACAAGTACCGAGCCCAAGCCACGGATCTGCTCATCGGTCTGGCCGGCCCGCATCATGACTCGCAGCCCCGCCGTTCCGCGGGCGACGATGGGGAAGAACACCGGCGACACGTAGAAGCCCGCCTCGAACACTCGACGGCCTGCATCGATCACCGTCTCGTCGTCCATCGGAACCAGTCTGATCGGGAAGGCGGACCCCGACTGCTCGGTTCCGACGAGAGAGTCAAACAGGGCGATGTTCTCCTGCAGTCGCCCTTGGAGCGTGGTGAGTTCAGAAGTTCGATGAATTTCAGCAGACGCCAGTCCGGCACCGACGGCTGCGGTGTTCAGTGGCTGTGAGTAGCTGAGCGCACCGGCAAAACGCTCTATGATCCGCAACATCTCTTTGGGACGCCCATTTAGCAGGACGGCCGCGCCACTCGTCCCGAACGCCTTGTTCAGAGTGGTCACCACGATGGTTCTGTCATCGAGTACCGGGCTGTTCGATCGGACGTATCCGATGCCTCGTGCCCCGTAGGCCGAGACCGAGTGGGAGTCGTCATAGAACACCTGCAGGCCGTATCGCTCCTGGAGGACGGCGAGCTCCTTGACAGGCGCGTACCCCCCCAAGCTGTCGCTGCCGTCACAGATGTACCAGACTTGGGAGTACTCCTTACATCGGTCTTCAATGAAGTCCAGGTCGTGATGCCGACAGGTGACGACCTCTGTTTCATCGGCGCATACTGGTTTGGTCTGCGCCATCGAAACATGGCAGTTCTTGTCGAAGATCATCAGAGGGCGGGTGCCGTTCCCGATGTGACCGGAGGCGATCAGCGGAAGTATGCCGGCACTTGCGACGCTAGCCGAGATGGCCGAGACGGCGTCGGCTGAGAACAGCTCGCCGAGTGAATCCTCCAGCTCCAACAGGGCGGGTATTTGTACGCGGCTGCGAGGAATGCAGTGGTCGAGTACACCGTACTTGCGCAGTGCGGCGACAGCCCCCTCGATCACCCGCGGGTGGGAGTCAAGGTCCAAATAGGAGCAGCAGCTGAAGTTGACGAACTCGTGATCGGTTGCCGTGCGGAGAACGCCGTCGCTGAGCTCGGCAACGATGCCGGCTAGGCCGTTTCGTTCTGATGTATCCCAGAAGGCGTTTCCGATGCCAACTGATTTTTCATTGTTCCGGAATCGATTGGATGGTTGGATTGTTTTTTTCGGGCCGATCACTTCTTGCCGCCCATGGGAGCTTCCTCCGCCTGGTAGTCATAGAAGCCGTTCAGCCTCCGGAACGCGGCCTTGTAGAGCGCATCACCCAACACGTAGGGGCGGCGGAGGATCTTCGCGTCGCGCAGCCAGAAGTTTATGTTGATGTTTACCCGGTCGAGCCCGTCGACTTGGTGCCACCAACCCAGAGGGAGGTACAACATCTGTCCCGGCTCCAGAACGATATCGCGACGCTGTGCGAGCATAGCCACGAGCCGGGGGAAGCGCCTAGGGTCCAGGTTGTCGACTCGACGGGCCTTCGAGTGGTGTCCGTATCCATGCAGCACTGATCGGATGTAATAGTCCTTGTGGCCGGGCGGCAGCATGATGAATCGCTTACGGCCTTCGAGTTGGAGGTTGAAGTTCTCGAACTCGTCAAAGTGGTTCCGGCCAAGGAGACCGTTGTAACTGACCCAGATGTTCGCTGAGTTCAAAGGGGCCTGATAGTCGAACATCTGGCGCGTGTCGAAGCCGAGAAGGTGATCGATAACTTCGGGCTGGTTCTTGATGTTCGACACGATGCGGTACGAGCCGTCCGTGTGCGCATTGTATATCTCGCGGTCAAAGAATTCCCGGAGTCGGATCTTCGTGACCACGGCGCGTTGGTCGTTTCCCGAACTGCGTTGCTTTGTGAATAGGGCGACGTTGGAGTCACCGAGCTTCTCAAGCACGGCATCCCTGCGCACACCGGGATCCACTTGGGGAAGTACGTCGATAATCATGGGAACGTCGGCCCTGATGATGGCTTGTCGCCCCCATGTCAGGAATTCGTCCAGGCTGAGGCGAGGGACCGGGATGCTCTTGATGCCATGGAAGGGGGAGTCAGCGTCGGTCACGATGGGATCCTCTCTGTAGTGGTGGAGTGGCTGTGGGGACGCTCGGTCCTAGCATCCAGCCATTCCGCATAGTCGTCATCAACGAAGGCTGCAACGCGGTTGAAGTCCGCCTGCTGTTCAGTGTCCAGCGCCTCTGTAGGGCAAGCGCGGGGGTCGGTGCAAAAGTCGAAGAGGTCCTGTGGTGGGACGCCGATTCCAGGTCGGGGCCTCAGGGCCTGCGACACTATTTCGGTGCGGGCGCGGGTGAGTTCAGCGCGCCACTCCCTGCGCTCGGTGAGGCTGTCGATCCGGCGCTTGGCTCGCTCGCCGTAGTGTCGGCGTGCCTCTTGCGAGCCGACGAGGTGGAGGCAAGCGTCGACACACTGCTGTGGAGTTCGGACGAGTAGGGCGCTGTCGGGCGTGAGCAGATCGCGCACTCCTCCCACGGGAAAGGCCACGCAGGGCAAACCGGTGAGCATTGCTTCTTGGAGAGCCTTCTCACTGGTTGCGTAGGTGTAGGGGTTGAGCGGGTAGCAGAAGATGTCAAGACGGTTCAGAAACGCGGCGGGATCGGACTGGAAGCCCAGGAAGCGCACTCGCTGGCCCAGGCCAAGCCGGTCGGCTTCCGCACGGTAGGCGTCCAGTGGGCCGTCGCCAGCGAACTCAAAGTCGACTTCAGGCGCGGCTCGAATGACGCGCGCAGCGATCTCCAGCATGGCGGCGTGCATCTTGATTGGCTCGACCGTGCCGAGGTAGCCGACCGTGATCCTGTTGCTGTTGCCGACGCGGGGTGAGCCGCTCAGGGGCACGTCTGTTCCCAGACCAGCCTCTGAGAAGACGCAGCGCGCGGGAGGGAGGCCGACAAGCCGGCGGTTCCTCTCAAACTGCGGGTTCGCCGCCGCACTCGGGGTGGTGACGGTGCAGCCATCGACGCGAGAGAGCAGGCTCACGCTGGGGCACATCCCGGGTGCGTCGAAATGGCCTCGGGAGTGAAGGAGGATTCTGCTGGCCGAGAGGTCGGTGTTCACCAGGAAGTCGTTGACGTAGGGGTTGTTCCACCATTCGACCTGCACGATGTCCGCAGCCGCCACAGCGATGCGGGTCGCTTCTACCCCTGCAATGACCTCAATGCCCGCTCTTTCAAACGTCGCCCTGTGTTCCGGTCGAGGGGGAACCAGTGAAGCCACGGTCGGAGTTGCGTCAACGGGACCGCCGACGCACATGCGAAGCAGCCCCATGCTGGCGCCGCCGTTGGTCAGACCCTTGATGACATGGAGCACTCTCACTGGGCTATGCCTCCGGCACGCCAGCGGTCCAGCAGGGCGGCTCGGTCGTAGGGGAAGTCGCCGAACAGCCGCTCATTGATCTCAAGAGATTCCTCGTCGGCGAGCAACAGGAACTGGAACAGGCGGTCGTCGAGCATCGTCGCCCACCGGTTGAGAACCGCCATGTCCTGTGCACGGCCGTCATGGTGCAGGCCGTCGAACGAGCTGCCTTGGCCGTATGCGCTCACTCTGTTCAGTCCGTGGTCAGAGTGCTGCAGCCCAAGGCTCCGGGAGATTCTTTGCCGCTCGGTAGCGTCGCTGAACCAGGAGTTGAAGGCGACGTACGTGTAACCATAGGAGTTGGTCTCGAAGTAGCCGGCGTAGCGTTTCCACAGATCCAGGAGATCCCGGATGCGGTAGCGATAGGCGAAAGCAGGGTCAGACTGCGCCTGTCGGGCTATGGAGGCTGCTGTGTTGGGGAAGTCCCGGAGAACCACGACGACGTCACTGCGGTGTGCGACATGTGCATTGTGGTACAGGGGAAACGTTGCCGCATCCAGATTTTCATAGCCGACTATTAGGACGCGCTCCTGAGGGCTAATGGCCATGCGAGCGTACGTGTCACGGTCAACGGTCAGGAGGTTTCCGTCTGTCTCGAACAGGGAAATCTCTGCACTGTTCAGGTAACGGACCTCCGCGTCGTCGAAGTGGCTACGCATCCATTCCGAGATCGCATGGTTCGCCCCTCGACGCAATCCGAAAATGAAGATGGCGCGGTCGAATAGAGGCTTAGGTTCCGCAACAGAGCGAAGAGTCTGGTCAGTTGCTACGGTTGCCGCCAGTGCCCGGATGCTCTCGGCAGGCACATGTTGAGCCCGCGCATGCACCAACGCCGCGTCTTGAAATCTTATCGCCGCCTTGAGAGGCGGCAGGCCAGACAAGGTGGTTTCGTGGTCACCAAAGCGCCGCAGTACAAGTTCCAGCGCAATAGGGGAAAGGAGTTGGGTCAGTTCGTGGACGACGCGTTCACGTTCGTTGTTTACTCGGGCGCGTACAAGTTCTGCATCTTCAAATCGTTTATCCGACTGAGTGGACATGCTCTCCCTAGCCTAAGGAATGATTTTATGCACTTGAAGTGTCGAAATGCTTCCCTGGAATGCAGATCGGCTATGGAGAGTTCCATTCGTGGCCGAGATCGGCTCTACGAAAACCGTCGATACGGCTAAGAGCCTCCGAGATCTTCTCGGGTTGATTCCTGGCTTTCCTGGCGTAGGTCGTGATCACACGGAGTTCTCTTAGGTCTCGGAGCACAGGATGTCCGGACCAGCGGGTGACGTCCCATCCGTACGCTTCGACGAACCGTTGGTAGTGGGAGGAGCTGTAGCCAGATCGCCGGCATCGAATCTCGACGGTCGTGAGGTCCCATTCCGGTTGGCCCACCGCGGCGTTGTCCCAGTCGCAGAGGACGGTGCTCGCGCCGTTGTGCAGGGCGTTGGCATGCTGGGGGTCGCCTTGCAGTACTCCCTCGTCGAGTTCAAAGCCGACATTGACGAGGTCGCCTTCGAGGCGGTCAACGCACTCGCGCAGGAAACGAACGGTGTGCTCCGGAAGGACCGTGGTCCGGTCGAGGGAGTCTCGGATCCCTGCACACATGTCGATGCGGTCCATTGCGACCGGCGGCTGACTGAGGCCGTGCAGGAGCTTCAAGGGCTTGGCCATCGCCTCGGCTGGCACGGGGCGTTCAGGTTGCGGCAGATAGGTCCACAGAGTGATCGCATGACCGTCGAGGATCAGAGGCTGCATGTCAGGGCGATAGAGGGGGGCGGTCGGAAAGCCCAGCCCCATGAGCCAGCGTACGAAATCTATGGTTCGCTGGACTTCGCTTGGGTCTGTCCCCAAACGGGCGATCTTCACAACAACGGGTGTGTGCGCTACCCGAAGTACGGCGCTCGTCTGACCGCGCAGGTATACCGGGTCCCTGGCGCTCAATCCGGCTGCGGCGCACGCTCGACCAAACAGCTCAAGCATCTGAGACTCGGTGTACCCCCCATGGATCGGTGCGTCGGCGAGGCTGGCACCCGCGGCTGCTGTCGTCCTCGCCGACGTGCAGTGACTTGCCTGCATTGCGCTACACCGTCCCAGGAGTGACCGATCGAACGTATGTCGGTATAGACCGTACACATGATCCACTGTTCGTTGAACAGGGGACGTGAAATCTCCGCGATCTTTTCCCTTGCGCCAGCCGCCGGGGCTAACCGATCGGGGAGCAGGACCAGTTGATGCCGACGCTGAATCGGGAGTGCTCCGGTGGCACCGTGGCGTTCTCAGGAATGCTGACCTTGCTCATCGGCTGCGTGGAGTCGACTGCCCGCATGACGGCATCGCCCTCGTCGAACTGCCAGCGGGTCCCCTGTCCGTGGTGACGGGTGGGCGTCGTGGCACGGCGCCCACCGACCCGTGTCCGCGTCACGGGGTCGGGGGATCCCACAGTCGTGCCGCGGACACAGTTGGTGAGACCGGGAGGCGTCTACACGGTTGGGGACCCGCTGAAGTTCGTGGTGCGGTAGCCCTTGCCGTGGTTGTTCCAGTCCAGTTGGACCGCCCCGTCGGCGCGGTATCGGCCCGAGCCGGCCCTGTACTTGAGCGTCCCGGTCGTGAAGCTGCCGTTGCCGGCTGTGTCGCCGTGCTCAAGCCGGTACTCAAGGCCGGTGTAGTTCGCCGACTTCACGACGGGGTCACCTCCGGAGACGGACTTCTTGGTCTGGAAGCGGAAGCGGGCACCGCCGAATGTGCCGGTCATGTTGATGTCCGCGACGGGTCCCTCGAAGTCGACCTTGGCATAGGTGTAGATGTAGCCGCTGGCGCGCTTGGCACAGAGTTTGACGCTGAAGTTGATGTTGTCGGCCCATGGTCCGGAGTAGGCGGGATTGTCGACGCCAGCGCTGCTGGTCTTGCAGCGGTACGGCGCTGCGGAGGCGGTCGGTGCGAGCGCCACTGTGGTGCCGACCAGCAGGGACACCGACAAGGCCACGGTGGTCAGTCGTCGTGGGCGCTTTCCGGCGGGAGAAGCCGCAGTGAAGGCACGCCGAACGGCGCTCGCGCGCAATGCAGTTCTCAACGGAAATCTTCCGTCTCTGCACGGCAGTTGGCCGTGCGGGTTGGGTGGCCCGAAGCCGGGTCCTTGGGAAGGTAGTTCGACCGGCGACGGGAGCAGTGAGGCCTGCCGCCCGGAGTGATCCGCTTACCGGCCTGCGCGCAAGAGCACGACCGCGGCGAACTCTTCGCCCGGTTCGAGCGGCGCAGAGTGGACGACCAGACCTGACGCGGACGCCTGCCCTCCCGGTCCGGACCGTCCGGTCCCGTCAGGGCGCCGACCGACGACCGTCGCCCTCGACCACGTTGGTGCCCTCGGGGATCGGTACGCGGTACACGCCGGTGATCTCGTCCTGGTAGTCCCACTTGCTGAAGGACACCCGCTTGCCCGAACCCGGCGCATGGATGATCTGGTGTCCCTTCTCATCCCAGACCAGACCCACATGTCCGGACGTTCCGTCGCCGTTGGGCCGGAAGAAGATCACGTCTCCGGGCTGCGCCTGCGACAACGGCACCTTGTAGGCCTTGAGGTGAGGCTGCTGATCGAACGTCGTGCTTCCGATGTCGATCTTCCCGTCACTGGCCATGTAGTACGCCCACTGCGTGAAGCTGGAGCAGTCGAAGCTCTTGGGATTCTTGCCCTGCAGACGCGGGGCGCCGTATGCGTACGGGGTCCCGAGGCCGCGCTGGGCCCAGCCCAGCACCGCCCGGATCACCGGGTCGTCGGAGTCGGGCAGGACACCGGTGGCGCCCGCTCCGTCGGGAGCGACGGCCGCGCTGCCGTTCTCCTCCGCGCAGTCGGCGTACTGGGCGTCCTTGGCCGGCTCGTTGGAGCCGGGCACCGTCCCGTAGTCCGGGTTGGCGCTGAGCCGGCCCTCCACCCAGGCCGCGGGGTCCACCATGCCGGGGCCCGAGTCACGGCCGCCGATGAAGGGGTTGTCCACCCCCGGTACGCGGACCTCCCAGTGCAGGTGCGGGCCGGTGACGTTGCCCGTCGCACCGACCAGGCCGATCCGGGCGCCACGCTTGACCTTCTGGCCGCGCGTCACGTCGATGCGGACCTGGTGTGCGTAGAGCGTGATCACACCGTCCTTGTGCTCGATCATCGTCATGTTGCCGTACGAGCCGCCGGGGCCGGCCGAGACGACCGTGCCGTCCGCCGGGGCATGGATCGGGGTGCCGGTGGGGGCCACGAGGTCGAGTCCCGTGTGGTAGCCGAGGCTCCACATGCTGCCGGACTTGTGGTACGGCGAACCGGTTACGTACGTGCCCTTCTCCATCGGCCACTGCCAGCCGTCGCGCTGCTCCTCGGGCGCGGCGAGGATGGTGGTGTCATCCGCGGCGACCGTGTACCCGATCGGGCTCATCGCGGTGGTCAGACCGGCGTCGGCGGCGTTGCCCGTGTTGGCGGTACCCTTCAGCGGCGGGGTCGACCAGTCCCGGGGGGCCGAGGCGGCGATGCTGAGGGCCTTGCCCACCTGTGCGTTGTTGCCCACCGGCTCGGGAATGTCCGACTGCCGGCCCAGAGTGGGGAAGCCGGGGTTCTTCTCGACGGTCGCCTTCAGATGCGCGTACCAGCGCTCGATCAGGTCCTTGTCACCGGTGAGCTCGCCGCGGTAGCGGGCCGCCTGGGTCAGGACGACGCGCGGGTAGATCGTGTTGGAGGCGTTCGAGCCCGAGTAGCTCAGCAGCGCCTGCCAGGGCGCGCTCTCGACCTTCTTGGCGTGCAAGAAGTTGGCGGCCGCCCAGGAGGCGTCGTCGATGTTGTACAGGTCCTTCTTGCCGTCGCCGTTGCCGTCGTCGCCGTAGTCCTGCCAGGCCGGGTTGCCGAACTGGAGGATGCCCATGTATCCGGCCGAGTTCTTACCGCCGGGTGCCGCGGACTCGTCCTGGCCGAACTTGGTCTCCTGGTACATCTGCCCGGCGATGATCGTCCAGTCGAGGCCCTCGTAGTTGGCAGCGGCGCGCATGGCCGCGAGAATCATCTTCGGGGGTATCTCATTGCGCGCGGTCTCGCTCGGCATGTACATTTTTCCGGCCGGCATGATCGGATTGGTGGCTGCCGCAGCGCCAGTGTTCCCCGAATCCGCGTTGTCCGCGTAGTCGGTGCAGGAGGCGCTGGAGCTCCCCGCCCCCAACCCTCCGACCATGTTGATGACCATGATGACGGCCACGGAACACGCGCCGCCGCTCAGCAGGACGCCGACCGCCGCGCCCTTGGCCATGCGACTGGGCTTCTTCCTCCCCTTCTTGCCGCGCTGACCGTCCAGCAACTGCTTGGCCTTCTGCGCGGTCTTGGCCGCCTTTGCCGCCTTCGCGGCGGCCGCCAGTACGGCGGGAGCCACCATCGCTACATCACTCCCCGGCCTGGTCGGAGGCGCCGACGTCCCCGAGACCGAAGACGTCGACGCCGGACACGACCCACTGGCCGCTCTTCTCCTCGACGCTCACGAGCCACCGGTTGGTCTGGGTGCTGGTGTCGCCGGTCGAGGTGACCGTGGCCGTCACCTTCACCACACTGGATATGCTCCGGCCGCTGTTCCTTACCAGGTCGACCGAGATCACCGCGTCCCGTACGACGTCGGCCTCGCCCTTGGAAGTGCACTTCTCGACGACACAGGTGTCCCAGGCCTTGCCGGTCGGCAGGGCGGTCACCTGCTTCATCCGCGTGTCCTCCGTGGTGAGTTCGAGCAGCGGCACGCTCCATGCCCTGCTGTCGCTGCGGTGGTCGTACGTGTTGATCCTGGCCATGTACTGGGCCATCACCGCGTGGGCCCGGGACAGTTCGGTACCCGTGACGATCGGGGTGGGCCCGCCGGCGGACGGCGCGTCCGGGCCCGAGGAGTTCTTGGCCCCCGTGGCAGAGTCGGCCTGCCCGGTCGCAGCGGTCGCCGGACCCTCCTCCTCGCCGTCCTCGCCGTCCTCGTCGAAAACGGTGAACATCACGATCACAAGGACAAGGAGGACGCCGAGCACCCCCAGCGCCAGAAGCCCGGTGCGCTTGTCGTCCGCGGGCAGCTCCACGTTGCCGTGTCTCCTTCGTGTACTGGGCCGTGCGGCGGCATGGCCAGGGTGCTCGCCGCCACGGTAGGGGGAGGCGCGCGAGCAGAGCCCGGTGTTTTCCTCTGCGGGAAAGGAGTGGGAGACGAGAGGGAATGCGACGCGTTGGCCCGCGCCCCCGTGATCGCCCCGATCCGCCGCGGTGTCCCTCCCGCGAGCCCGGTTCAGGAGACGAGGATGCCGATCAGTAGTACCCCGACGACGATCGCGCCCATGACGATCCGGGCCGTCGGGTCTTCCCGCTGCCAGAGGTTGTGGACCGCGGACCAGCCGCTCAGCCGGGCGGCCCGGCCACTGTGGACACGCTGGCTCCAGTGCTGTTCGTCGACCACGTCGTCGACGTCCTCGTCCACCGGCTCAGGATCCTCGTCGGGCTCGAAGCCCACCGGCATGCCCTGCTGTTCCTGCGCCACCAGCACCAGGGGCTCCAGCAGGTCGGGAATGGTGTGAGGGGTGAGCGGATGAACGAACGTGCCGTACGGGGTCTCCATGCACAGCCTGGCCTGCCAGGGGTTACCCGGCTCGTAGCCGTCGACCCAGGTCCGGCCGGCCTGGAACGTCTGCGGCGGGACCGGGGTGGGTTGCGCAACGTGGGCCGGAGCCAGCGGGGCCTGCGGCGCGGCCCTCTCCCCGATGCGCGGGTCGGGTACGGGCGGTTGCTCGCTCTGGTCGCTCAACTCTCGTCCTCCGCCTAGGGTCTGTCGTTCGGGTCGTGCCGAACCCGACGTGATCCGCATGACGGGTACGGCCCGCGGGGTCCAGGGGCACATGCGGGTACGCCGGGCGGACGCGCCCCGCGCATTGTGATCCAGGATGGGGCGACGGCACACGGTGTCACCCCCGTTGTCCCGAACGGATTCCTCGCCTCCACTTTCGGGGAATCCGTTCGGGACTCCGCCGAGTCCCGGAGAAGCCCGGCGGGACAAGGAATGCGGTTCAGCGACCGGTCTTTGTCACACTGCCAGCGCACCTGGCCGGACCAGGGCCCGTCGTACAGCCCGGTGATGCGGGCGCGACTGCTGACGGAGACTCAACTCGCTGGAGTATCGGACTCGATGACAGACCACAACAGCTCTGCTGGCGCGGTCGGCGGAGGCCAGCCCGCCGGGCAGCCCGGGTCCTCCAGTCCTTCCCAGCAGCCCTGGCAGGAACTGGGAGACGGGCAGGGGCAGGAGCCCGCGCAGGGCGGGGGCCAGGTGCCCAACGACCCGCACGCCGCCCACGCCCAGCAGGGCGGGCAGCCCCAGCAGCCGTGGCAACTGTCGCCGGAGCAGGCCCGCACACACGTCGCCGCTGCCTGGGTCCGGGACGCGCCCCAGGCGGGGCAGGCCGCCGTGCCCGCACTGCCGCCCCGCGAGTCCCGCCCGACGACGGAGTCCAGGAAGGAGAAGCGCGAGCAGGCACGGGCTGCCCGCAAGGTCGAGTACGAGGCCAAGAAGGCGGCGAAGGAACGGCGCCAGAAGGGCGGGACGGCCGCCGGGAACGGCCGGGCCGGAAGGGCCGCGCAGACGGCGGTACCGACACAGACCCCCGCCCCCGACCCGGCATCCGTGACCACGACCGTGAGACCTGCGGCCGACGCTGCGGGCCAGAGTGCGAAGACCGTCGCACGCAAGCCCGCGGGCGACTTCGACGTGGCCAGGCCCGGCGGCCGCCTGCCATCCGGTGGGCGCCGTACCCACGTCGGCCTGCGCGCGGCTCTGCTGATCACCACGGGCCTGTTCGCGCTGGGCTCGTGCGGTGTGACGGGACTGATCATCGGGAAGTCCTCGGGAGCGGACACGGCCGGCCTGGACACGGACGACGTGGCCCGTTACGGGCTCACCGAGTTTCCGACGCGGCAGGCGGCCGCGTTCGCCGAGCAGTACGCGATCGTCTGCCTCACCTACGCCCCGGAGAAGGCCTCCGAGCGCCGTGCGGCGCTCGCCCGGTACACGTCCTCGGGCGTCGATCCCGAGTGCGGCTGGAGCGGCAAGGGCACCCTCAAGGCCCTCACCGCGACCTGGGACGGCACCAGCGAGAACCTGCCCGAGTACGGTGCTCACGGCCGCTACTTGGGTATTCAGGTGCGCACGGACGATGGTGGGCTCACCACGCTGACCGTCCCCGTGTATGTGAAGAACCTGGCGTCCGGCGAAGGCATACGCGTCGCCGGTGACGTCGGCGAGATGCCCATGCCCCCTCGCTCGGACGTACCGGAGGTCGACCAGGACAGCGAGGACGTCGACACCGCCCTGGGCCAGCAGTTGCAACAGACAGTGCTTCCGGGCTACTTCGAGGCGTGGGCAAAATCGGACAGCACCACCCTGGCCCGCTTCACCGCTCAGGGCGCCACGCTCGCCGCGACCACGGGACTGTCAGGCCGCCTGTCCGAACCACAGGTCAACGACGTGGTGGCGCTGGTGCCGAGGGGCGTCCAGGGCTCCGCTCCGTACTCCTACAAGACCGGGCAGACCGTACAACTACGGGTGATCGTCGACTGGGCCGACCCCGAGGGCGACACCGTGCGTCGCGCCTACCGGACCACTGTGGTGAACACGGGCCAGGGCTGGTTCATCAAGGACATCCGGGGTGGGCTGCTCGACCCCCAGGGTGGCAGGGGCGATGACGAGCAGACCGGGCCGGCCGAGGACGGGCCGGACACCGGCGAGGCCACTGCCTCCGCTCCGGCCGCCTCTTCCCCGCCGAGCGGCCGGTCCCCGCAGGACGTGGGGGCCGACACGAACTGAGGGCCAGGAACCCTTCTCGGCCCCATCCACCAGCAAGACGACACACGAGTCGTTCTGTGAGAGGAACCACCATGCAGTTGGCCGCCACCTTGGACTCCATGTTCACGGAGATCCAGGACATTCTCCAGACCGCGGGGGCGACGGTCGCCATCATCGCGCTCCTCATCCTGGGCATCCGGATGCTCATCTCCATGAAGCAGGGCGAGGGCCTACGCGAGGCCTTCCAGGGCTTCGGCATGATCGCCCTGGCGGCACTGATCATCGGCAGCGCGAGCGGTCTTGCCGGTGCGCTCATCTCCTTGGGCACTCAGATCGGTGGCAACGGCTGATCCCGCTCAACCACCACTACTAAAGGGGTTCGGAGCGATGACGCAGGAAGCTCCCGCGCCGCTGGTCGCATACGACCACACCGACCTGGAGAACCGCCCGAAGCGAATCTGGAACTGGGGCAACATCCCGCTTCCGGGTCTGTTGCTGCCCGCGCTGGGCGCGGCCTTCGGCTTCGGGCTGTTCTGGCTCGTGTTGTTGTTCACCACGTCCACGTTCCTCCCGTTCCTCAGTCTGTCGATGCTGACGGCGGTCTTCTACTTCGGGCCGCCGCTGGCCGTCTACTTCGTCTGGGGAAGGCCCCTGCCCTCGGCACTCACGCTGAGCCAGCAACTGGTCGTGTGGACCGACTGGTGGCTGCAGCCGAAACGGCTCCAGGGGCTCGCCGCGGACCAGGAGCCGGAGGAACTGCACTGGCAGGTCATTCTCTGGAAGCCCGGAGCACCGCGCTGGCACGCGCGGTACGACGCCGCGCGCCAGGCCGCCGCCCCACGTGGCTCGACTTTCACCGCGAGGGTCCGATGACCACCATCCGATGCCAACCGCCGCTAACCGCAAGGTGACTTGTCCATGTTCCTGTTGATCATCCTGGGTGCGGCGGTCGCCTTCTTCGTGATCGCCCTCATCATGGCGGCCGGTTCGGGAAAGAAGGGTCAGGAGCAGGGCCGGGCCTCGAAGCGACAGAGCCCGTCCTCGTCCGGTGGCTCGGCCGCCGGACACCGTGAGGAACTGCGCCTTCCCTACCGTTACGCCGACGACTCGCTCTTCGTGCACGGCGACTCGGTGTGGACCGGCCTGGTGCTGCCCACAGCCATCGACGAGTATCTGAACGCCACCGAGCTGCAAGCCATGGCGGAGGCGCCGGCGCGCGGCCTGCTCAACCTTGCCCGCGGTGACCGCAACGTCGAGTGCCACTACCGCAAGGTCTACCAGCCGATCACGGCGGTGGGCTGGGCGGAAGACCTGAACACGGTCGCCTGGGATCCGACGGAGAACTACAAGGCATACAACCTGCGCAAGGCCGAGTACCAGGAGCGCATCGGCGCCAACCGGGAGCGCAACATCCTCCTGGTGAAACTGGGTTCGCTCAAGCGCCACGGCAAGAGCGGCGTGATGGCGGGCGACGACGAGCCTCACGACGAGCCCTCGCTGCTCCAGGGTGTGCACAACTTGGCGGACCGGGCGGCGGCGTCGGCCACGGGCGTCTCGGACGAATACCTGTCCCCCTCCCTCCTCGCCGAGTGGACACAGGTCGCCACGGAGGTACACGAGAGCTTGGAAGGGCTCGGCGGTACCCCGCTGACCCGTGAAGAGCTCGTCTGGCTGATCCGCAAGCCCCTGCACGGCGACCTGCCGGTGCCGCCCGAGCCGGTGCTCGGCTCGCGCGCCTGGGGGCCGAACCAGTTCGACCTGGTCGTCGACTTCTCCGGTGAGAACCGCAAGACGCACATCGTCCTGCATCAGTACGACGAGATCTCCGGCGAGCGGAAGACCAGTTACACGACGACGCTGGTGGCCGCCAACTGGCCAACCGAGACCCGCTTCCGTCAGTCGACGGCATGGGCCCGCTACACCTCGCAGAACGTGGAATTCCCTGTCGAGATCGACATGCGGTTCACGCTCATCCCGTATCTGAGGTTCAAGAACCGGGCCGACAAGATCCAAGGCAACCTCATGGACGAGATAAAGGACATGGCAACCTCGGGCCGCAGCCCGGACACCAAACTGGCCAGCCAGGTCGCCCGTGCCAAGGATCTCGTCGACGACATCGACGAGCACAAGATGCCGGGCATGGAGGCGCAGATCCGGTTCACGATCTCCGCTCCGGACCTCAAGGAGCTGGAACGTCGGCGCCGGGTGTTGGAGATGCAGTTCAAGCAGGACCTGAAGGTCACCCTGCTGCGCCCGACGCGCCAGCAGTGGCGGCTGCTGCAATCGCAGCTTCCCGGAGACACGCCCAAGCTACCCATCGCCCCGTACCTTCGCCTGCAGGAGGTGGAGCAACTGGGCGCCGGACTGCCCACCGCGGGAACGGAGTTGGGCGACAACCCGGAGACGCGCTCCGGACGGCGTCTGGGATGGGTCGGCAGTCTGGTCGGCTGGGCCGGCAAGATGCCCGTGCACTATTCGCTCCACGTGGGTCCCGCCCGCAACGACGGCGGTGGCCTCGCCATCGTGGGCGCTTCCGGTGGTGGCAAATCCTCCCTGGCGCTGCAGAAGTTCTACGAGGAGTCCGAGTCAGGTGTCCGCTGCCTGGTCATCGACCCCAAGACCGACTTCGCCCAGCTCTGCTATTACCTGGCCTTCGGCTCCCAGGTCAACGACCCGGACTTCGCCGCGGAGGCCGAAGCGGGCAACCTCGGCACCTCCGCCAGCCGGTTCCGGCCGATCAACCCGGAGTTCTGGGATGAGACCGAGGTGGTCGACCTTCTCAAGGGCCAGGCGGGCGTGCTCGACCCTTGGGTGATCGCCCGCGACGTACCGGCCGGCCGACTGCTCGCCGAGTCGATGCTCCGTGGCTTCCTCGGCGACGAGGACTACCAGCGCGTACGGCTGCCCGTCATCGAGGCGATGGCCACGGTCGTCAGCCGCTACAACTCCGCCATCCGTCAGGCCGTCGAGCACGGCATGGACGCACGGGACGCCGAACGCAGTACCCAGCGCCCGACGCTGTGGCAAGTGGTCGACGAGGTCGTCGCGGCGTACGACACTGCCGTGGCGGAGGGGGACCGCGAGGCCCAGAAGGACCTGAAGCTGGCGCAGATGCTCCTCACCGAGCTGCGCACGCTGCCCTACGCGCGGCTCGCCTTCTCGGACCGGCCCAAGCCTCTGTCCAGCATGCGCAAGCGGCGCACGGTTATCACCCTGCGCGGCTTCCAGTCCCCTGCGGCCTCGGACCCACGCAGCTGGAACCCGGCTGAGCGCCTGGCGGCCACGGCACTGATGGCGGTCGTGGAACTGGGCAGCCAGATGCTCGACGTCGGTTACGAGAAGAACCCTGTGACGGGTGAGGTCGGTCTGCGGCCCAAGGCCCTCTTCGTCGACGAGGCCTACGTCGTCACGGCCACGGATAGCGGCCGGGACCTGATGCGCCGCGCGCTGAAGCAGGGCCGTTCCTACATGGCGGTCACCGTTCTGATCACCCAGCAGGCGATCGACCTGGTCCAGATCGAGGACTCCGAGGCTCGCAGCGGTGGCGCCAACCAGATCCACACCGTCTTCGCCTTCAAGCAGAAGTCCGCTCAGGAGGCGTCGCTGGTGGCCCCGCTGCTCGGGCGATCGGAGGACGACCCCAAGGTCATCGCGGCCCTTCAGGAGCTGCGCACCGGTGTGTGTCTTCAGCGCGACGCCGACAAGCGGGTCGGCACGGTCGCGGTCGACCTCGTCTTCCAGGAGATCCTCGCGGCCACGGACACCAACGGCACGAGCCGTCCGGCCCGCCAGTCGGTCGACCCACCGACGAGCGTCTTGGACTGGAAGTTCATACAGGAGGCGGAACCCGCTCCGGTACGGCCGGCCGAGCGGACCGAGGCCCAGCCGGCGTGAGCCATCGGAGCACCCACCACCACTCATCAGCACGGGGAACGGAACGGACAGCATGCGAATCAAGCGAACGCTGGCGCTCGGCGCCGCCCTCGTCTCTCTGGCCGCGGTCGGGGCATGCGGGAGCGACGAGGGGGCGTCGGACAACGATCTGCCCAGCGCGTCAGACATGGCGTCCGTCGAGGAGTACCTCACTACCTTCGTCACCTGCGAGAACCTCACTACGGGCGACGAATACGACGACTCCGGGCGCAGCACCGCGTGGGGCGAGGAGGAGGCCGCGGACGCCTCATGGGCCATCGGGGAACGCGCCGTCTGCCTGGACGGGAACGATGCCCCCATCGCCCTGCTCACCATCAAGGACATGAAGAAGTTCCAGACCGCCGCCGACCGGGACGGCAACGCGAGCTTCCTGGTGGGACAGGACTTCGCCGTTGTGCCGGTGAGTCCTGGCACGGTCGAGGGCCTCAAGGCATCCCGCCTGAAGTATCTGACCTGTGATCCGGACTTCACCGCTCCGAGCGGCTCCGAGAAGGAGCAGGGGCTCGTCTCCGGCTGCTTCCTCACCGATCACTTCCCGACCGGCTGACCGCTTCGTGCGCCGCCGGCACTCGTCGCCCGCATTCGTCCAAGGAATCCAGATGTCCTCGCGCCACACGCTGCACCGCACTCTCGGCCGGACAGGCTCGGCTGTCCGCGCCGTCCTGTTCGTGGCGCTGACCCTCATATCCTTGACCCTCGCCGCGCCCTCCTCGGCCTACGCGGACTTCTCCTGCAACTTCACCGGCGACGACCAGTACCAGATGGATACGGCCGGTGACGCCGAGAGCGTCTTCCCCGCCTACAACCAGTGGGACAAGGGGGCGACGGACGAGAAGAAGAACCAGCAGGGCCTCAACATCAGAGGCAGTGTCACCGGGCCCGTGGAGATGTCCCGCCCCCCCGAGATGTACACCATGTACGAGCTGAACGGCCTGCGCGGGCTGAACTTCTCCCAGACCTTCAAGGGCAGGGGCGACGCGTCCGAGGACAACGGCGATTTCGGGAGTGGAGCCGACAACTGCGCCGTGATGGACCTGGTCTACAACGGCGCGGCCGACACCATCTTCACGTTCACCAAGTTCTTCACGCGGATGTCGATCTCCATCAAGGAGACCGCTTCCAACCCGAGCCCGATGGCGGGCCTGTACGAGGGTCGCGACAGCGTCGTGAAGACGCTGAAGGTCAACGTGCTGCAGCCGGCCGTAGTCGTCATGATCTTGCTCGTCGGCCTGTGGGTGTTCACCAAGTGGCGAGCCGGCGACACCCGTGAAGTATGGGCCGGGGTCTCCTGGGCCGCGCTCAGCATCATCGGCGTCATGGCCTTCCTCACCGGCAGCAACTACGACAAGTTCGTGACGTGGTCCGACACGCATATCGGAGATGCCAACACGGCCCTGATGTCGACCGCGCTGGCCGGCGTTTCGGGCGAGATGCAGCCGCCCTGCGATTTGAAGGACAACTACAACAAGGGACTGCGGCAGTCGAGTTGTGCCATGTACGACACACTCATCTTCCGCCCTTGGGCCCTGGGGCAGTTCGGTGCGCCGGGCAAGAACTGCATCTTCAAGAAGAAGGGCGACGGCAAGGTCAGCGAGGGCGTGTGCGTCCCGGACGACAAGAACCACAGCTGCTCCTACGGCAGGGGCGCCCGTTGCGAGGATCTCCGCGTCCGTCAGCTCGTGGCCCAGTCCGAGACCAACAAGGACCTCGGCAAGGATCTCGACAAGATGGACGACGAGTGGGTGCCCATCCGCAAGGACATCGCGGGTGGTGAGGACATCGACACCGATGACACTGGTGACCAGGAGATCTACCCGGTGGCGTTCGACACCTGGGCGGGCAAGAATGCGGGGGGACGGGTGGGTGTGGCCTTTTACTCCCTCCTCGCGTCCTTTGTTGTTGGCACGATGGTCATCATTCTCAGCGGACTCACCCTCCTCTGGCACGCCGTCACACTGATCCTCATCGTGATGCTCCCCCTGGTCGCCGCCATCGGTATGCATCCCTCACAGCAGAAACTGCTCAAGGGCTGGCTGGAGGCCTTCGTACACAGCTTCGTGCTCCGAGCGGGCTTCAGCGTGATCCTGACCCTGCTGCTGGTCCTCTACCAGATGATCTTTCCGGCGGACATCGCGCTGGGCAGCCAGTTGCTGCTGCTGATGCTCGTCAGCATCGCCGTGGTGATGATGATCCGGAAGCTCATCGAGAAGCTGACGAACGGGGAGTTCACCCCTGCGTTCGGAGGCGGTCAGATTGATCCGACCCCCAGGCCCATCACCAGGGGAGACTCTGACTGGCGACCCCGCAAGAGCCATGGTGCCGTGCAGCGTCCGGGCCAGGCGGCGGCCAAGGCTGCGGTGGGTACAGGCCGCGTGGCTGCCACCGCAGCGAAGAAGCCAGCGATCTGGACCGGGGAACAGACGGTCGGTCGTGCTTGGCGTGCGGGACGGGAGGCCGTTCAGCGCAGGCGCAACAGCGGCAACACGCCGCAGAACCCGAACCAGGGGGCGAACCAACCCGGTTCGGGCGGCACCGGCACCCGGGGGGCGACCGGAGGCTCGGGGTCCAACGGAGGCTCAGGTTCTAACGGCGGCTCCGCTGGCAATGGTGGTGGTTCGGGGCGCGGCGGTCGTCTCGGTGGTTCGGGTAGTGGCGGGAGCGGGAGCGGGGGCTCGGGCGGCAGTGTCGGGGGCTCGGGTGGCTCGTCCGGTGGTTCCGGTGGTTCCGGTGGTTCGGGTGGTTCTGCTGGCAATGGTGGTGGTTCGGGGCGCGGCGGTCGTGTCAGTGGTTCGGGTAGTGGCGGGAGCGGGAGCGGGGGCTCGGGCGGCAGTGTCGGGGGCTCGGGTGGCTCGTCCGGTGGTTCCGGTGGTTCCGGTGGT
>NZ_JBHXEN010000031.1:80666-97534 GCF_042724695.1 Streptomyces sp. NPDC127068
TCGGGTGGTTCTGCTGGCAATGGTGGTGGTTCGGGGCGCGGCGGTCGTGTCAGTGGTTCGGACAACTCGTAGCAGACCCATGGGCGTCGGCTCCACCACGGCGCCCCTCTCCGCCCGTCTGTCGTACCCATCGAGGAGGCATCATGCCCGCACTGATTACCGGCCGTCCGTACGGCTGTCGGGCCAAGGCAACCGCGCGTGTAGCCGTGGGACGCCTGGCCACCGGTGAACTCTCATGAGGACGGGGGCACGGGTCCCGCGCGAGGGAAGGGGGCCGACGGCGAAGTCGGGCCCGACTGGACGGCAGCGCGTGGAGAGGGGGAGCGCTACGGCCCTGCTCCGGCGCATCGTTCGCCAGGACCGCAACGACGCGTGGGCTGTCAGGCTCCTCCCCCGTGTCGCCTTCGGGTTCGCCGCCGCCTATACCTTGTTCGCCCTCGCGTCGTCGAGCGGTTCGTCCTTCGTTGCGATCTGCGGGCTGCTCGCGCTGGGGCTGGTCATCTGGTTCATGCGGCGGCGCCGACAACTGCTGCTGGCCCTCACGTCGACTCTGCTCACCGCCGGGCTGACTGGCTACTTCGCCGCGGCAGGCGAAGCGGCCCGCTGGGGCACTTCGGCAATCGTCAGCGGCGAGGCGGTGTTCGGGTACTGGGCGCTGGCCGGCATGGCGCTCCTCGGCGCCTGGATCCCGAAGGGCCACCGCGGGGGACGCGGGATCACGGTCGTGGGTGCAGATCTGATCATTGCCGTCGCATCGGGCGTGGGAATGGTCTGGCCGGAGGCGGGCGTCCCCATCGCCTTCGTGGGGGTCACCTTGGTCCTGATTTTCCGCGGCCGCGTACGAGTCGTAAGCAACGGGCTGCGGAAGGCTTCCAACAGGCGGCTCGGCCGCAAGGGCACTACAGCTGAAGGCAGTTGATGGAACCGTGAATGTCTCGATTCGCCTATGCGTGATCGAATCGGATCATTTGCATGTTCGTTGCGCACGGTTGACAGATTGCACTAGAGTTCCTTGTGATCATAGATCATCACGGGGGATTACATACATGCGTATGGCAAGCCATGCGGCGCTGTTTGCACCACCCTTACCATCCTCGCGCAAGCCCATACGGTCTCGCGTCCCCGATGTCGCGGTGTCCTGTCAGCGGCGCCCTGACGTGTTCCAGCACCCACTGCTGGAGAACGCCCGGCCCAAATCCGAGGACTCCGCCAGTCAGCGCCACCACCACCTGGTACTTCTGCACACTGCACGTGATCTGTGCGCGTCCTGTCCGCTGTGGGCCGAGTGCCTCCAGGACGCGATCGCGCACGCCGAGCCCTACGGCTACACGGCGGCGACCACCGCCGAGGACCGCCGTTGGATCCGACGCCGGCTCGGGATCGGAGACGATAACGGCGACCTTCCCATCCGCGACACCACCCGGTCCGGCTGCACTTCCGAAGCCTGGCGACTCGCACGCCTGCGATCACGTGCTGGTGGTTCGGTTCCGTTCCGGCCTCTTGGCGATCACGATTTTCCCGAACTGAAGCAGATCCTGGACGCTTTCGACATGCTGCAGGAGCAATGGGAGCGACAGCGGGACCTGTTGAAAGAGGCACACGCCGAGGCATCCGCACCCGCACCCGCACCCGCACCGGCGCGATCGGATATCCCGTCGAGGACGGAAGCACCGTTGGAAGACAAGGGCGAAGATCCGATGGTAGGGGTCGACTCCGGACAACGGATCGTCTTCTCGCTGGAGGACCCGGCCGAGGCCGTACAACAGGCCGTACTGGGCCCTCTGGTGCGGTCCGCACTGCCCACGGTGCTCAGCGTGGAGCAGGTCGCCGCCATGCTGACAAGGGTGCCCGGCGGCGATGTCGGGCCTGAGACGCTGAACAGCATCCGCGAGCTGCGGGTGGCCCTGGCGTCCATGCTACCTACGGACGAAGGTCCCTCGGGCGAGACCGACGAGGCGAGTGCCCCGTCCCTTCTCACCAGTTCCGTGGGCGTCAAGCTCGCGATGACCGACCCAGTGGCCGCGCTGCGACGCGACTTCTTGCGACCGCTGCTGCGGGATCTGCTTCTTCCCCTCTCCAACATCGAGAAGGTCGCCACCATGTTGACGGCCACGACCGACGGGGACCGCGATACCCGGTTGGAGACGGTCCGCACGGCGCTGCGCGAGCTGCAGGCCTTCCTCCCACGCATCGAAGCGAGTTGCCCGCCGGACGGCAACGGCTCCCAGCCGCGCGCCTCGCGCGGTGTCGGTTCCCCGGATGCCGGGCCGCGCGATCATGCGGCGGCCACGTCCAGTGTCCGTGCCGCCGTGGTACGGACCGTGGCGACCTTCCCGGGCGCGTTCTCGGCCGGGGACGTGTTACACCTGATGCCGCCCGGCAGGTACGGCGCCACCAGGAAGACCGTAAGCAACATACTGTCCACCCTGGTCAAGTCCGGTCAGCTGGAACGTCTCTCGCGGGGTAGGTACGCCCGCCTCCACGACCTGGCCGACGGCAACGAGGCCACCAACAGCTGACCTGCGCCGGAGTGGCCCCGGCCGGAGGGAAGAACCGATGAGCGAATCGACTCACCCCTCAGGCACAGTCGATGGGCAGGGCGCTCAGACACGGGTCTTCTCGCCCAATGCCGCTCTGGTCGACGGCGTTCCGGTGACCGCTCCGCCCTACGGAGACATCCAGGACGTGATCCTGTCGATCCTCCAGCAGCGCGCCCAGCAACTGGGGGCCTGCTCTGGCGGCCATCGTGGACGCCCGCTTGGCCAGCACGATCCTTCTTCTCGTGCACCCGGGCGGATCGACGGAACAGGTCGCCCGACCCGGCTCGGCCGGGTCGGGCGATGCGCCGTTCAGAGGGACGCACCGTCGTGAACACCAGCCGAAAGGTCCGTGATCCGGCAGTTGTTGATGATCACTTCACGAGTCGCTTTCCCCACCACCCAACCGTGATCAACCATCAATGGCTCGACGTCTCACTGCCTACCGTGCGCGAGCCCGTGAGGTAGGCGGCTCGACAGACGTCGGCTTACCGTCCCTGACCCGGGAAACTCAGTGCGTGCCGTCGTTCCTATCCGGATGGCCAAGTCGCTTAAGAGGTACGTTCTTTGGCCGGAACGTCTCCACTAGACTCGCGGTGAAGGGTCCTCGATGGAGAACGGGACATCTCACCTGAACAGAGAGGTGCCGATGACGTGTCCAAGAGCATGATGAGTAAGTCCGTTATTGACAGGTCCCCTCACGTGTGGTCGACGGATCAATTGATCGGCGTGCTCGTGACCGGCTTGCTTGGTCTGACCTGGGGTCTCGGCGTATTGGCCTGGATATCGGGAGGTCTCGTCGCGCTGACCACCCATGGCTCCTGGCCCGACCAGCCGTTCTCCGCCTCGTTTTCGCTGCCCGTCCAGCTGGCCATGCACTGGGACGAACGCACGCTCGCGTGGCCGGCCGAGGACCGCTCCCTGCTGGGACCCGACTGGTTCTTCTGGTCGACCTTCCTCGTCCTGGTCGTCGCGGTAGGGACCCTAGTGAAGATCGTGGTTTCACGGGTCTCTCGTTCAATGGCCCAGTACCGTCGCACACGCCCCGTCAAGGCACGCAAGGAGCAGCGGGACAAATCCGCCATATGGGCGCAGCCCGCGGATATTGAATCCCTGGTGGTCCCCGACAGGAAGACCCTCTCCGGGCGGGTCTACCTGGGCGAGATGGCGGACAAGCCGTCGGTCAAGGTGGCGACTTCGCGTTACACCTCGATCGCGGTCATCGCGCCGACAGGTTCGTCGAAGACGGTGAAGTATGTCGTACCGACCATATTGACCTGGCCCGATTCCGTCTTCGTCACATCTACCAAGAATGACGTCGCGGATCTGACGCTGAACTTCCGGGGCGAGGGACTTGGTCGACCGGTCTACATTTTCGACCCCGCCGGAGAATGGCCGGAACATCAGCGAAAGTATCTGTGCGCCTGGTCGCCGCTTATGGCGATTCATGAATTCAACGACGCCGACAAGGTCGCTTCATGGCTCGCCGAGGCGGTGATGCAGGGTGCCACTGAGAGCGGGGCGGTTCGTTACAACATCAACCTGACCCAGATCGCCTTGGCGCCGATGTTGTGGATCGCCCGGAAGACCAACAATTCGATGCTGGACATTGCCGACTGGTGCGGCTACAAGGATTTTGATCGGATCGAGGCACTTTTCGACGAATACGAGACCACCGTCACGGACCCATCGGCGAAGAAGGATTTGGCGTTGGCTCGTCGCGGAATGACGGCGACTCAGGGGCGTCATCCCAAGGACCTGGGATACATTTTTGCCAATGCAGACCTCATCCTCAAGCCGTTCGTTTCGGGGCAAATGGCGCCCACAACGGACATCCGGTTTGACGAAGAAGGGAAGCCGTACAGCCCTTTCGGGCGCCAGATCCTGGACATCGAGAACGTACTGGATACGGGCGGTACTATCTATGCCATCAGCGACGAGGAAGAACAGGAATTGCTGAGCCCCGTATTCCAGACGGTGGCGAACTCCTATCTCCGGGCGGCCCGGAAGCGGCAGCAGCGACAGGCTGCCGGCCCTCTGCTGAATCCCCCATTGCTCTTGCTTGAAGAGGCCGCCAACGTCGCCCCGTTGCCGACTCTCGACAAGATGGTTGCGACTTATCGCGGATTTGGCATCGTCATCATGTCGATCTGGCAGGACGAGTCGCAGATAAGCACGCTGTACGGTCCACGGGCCCCCACGGTTCTAGGGAATCACACCACGCGACTATATTTGCCCGGATCCTCGGACGACAATACACTTGGCCGACTTTCCCGACTGATCGGAGATCAGTCTGTTTCGCAACTCAAGGTCGGGTACTCGTATCAGGATTCGGACCAGGACCAGGACCGACGGATAACGGTTACCGACGGCGTCGAGGACATGCGGCTGGCGCCGATCGAATATTTGCGCACCTTGCCGAAGGACGTCGCGATCGTCTTGTCCGGTAATCTCCCGCCCATCAAGGTCGCAGCGAAACCGTGGTTCAAGGACCCGGAAATGCGTGCACGCATCGGCCTGGAAATGTGCGAGAAGTACGATCGCGCTTTCGGTTAGCCACGAGCGTTCGCCCGGAGCAGAGAGAGGATACGCTCTGGATTTCTGGGGCGTTTTCGCGGATGTGGGGAATTGAGGGTGAGGGGCCACTGACTTGGGGCGGTACCCGGCGCTGCGGTGGCCCACCACCGTACGGTCACTGTGGCGCCGGGGAGGTTCGCGCCCGGTCATCTGGGCGAGCTGACGGCGATTGTGCCGTTCGAGTTGGTCGACGCGGTCTTGTCGGAGACACGGGCCGTGCAGCGGCGGCTGCGTGATCTCTTTTCCCCGGTCGGGGTCTGCTTCCTGCTCGCGGTGTGCCTCTTTCCCGAGGTCGGCCACTGGCTCGTCTGGAACAGCTGACCGCCGGGCTGGCCGGGACGCCGGTCGTCGCCGACGCCGTACCAGGCACTATGGACGGTCATGGTCGATCCGCCGAGTCTCTTCCCGGCACCGACCCGGACCGCTACGGATTCACCATCGCCTTCCAGACCACCCACGAGCAGGTCTTCCAGGCCGCCGGCATCATCGGACGACGGGTCCTGGCCGGCCTGCTCCCGGCCGACGACAGCGAGTGAGTGCCCCCGCGGCAAGGTCAACCACCGATCGCCCGCTACAGCGGACGACAGGACGACAGACGCCCCGACACCAGCAGCACCGTCACCGGCCTCGCCACCGGCCGGGAAGCGAGCACACCCGCTGCCCCTGCGGCTACTGCCTGACTCGTGAAGTCGTGACGGCCCGCTTGCCCTCCGTCGAACGCAACGAAGAGCCCACCGGCAAAGATCAGCCAGGAATCGACGAACGCCGGCCCCTTCACCACGGCTGCAGGATCGGGCACCTGGTGCATCTGGCCCCCACCACCTCAGTGATCTGAGCCAGTCCCATCGGCAGCGCGAGGGAACTCCGTTCACGGGAGGACAGGTCAACTGGACCTATCCCGGACGGTACTGTCTGTTGCGCCGGGAGTGCTGTCCTGTTGCAGCGGTGTGCCGGGGATGGCTTGGCCGTTTGCCAAGATCACATCCGGTTGACACCCAATACCCAGATGCAATGCAGGTCAGGGCCGGTTCCCCTTAAGGGAAACCGGCCCTGACCTGCTACTCAGCTGTCGGGGTGGCGGGATTTGAACCCACGACCTCTTCGTCCCGAACGAAGCGCGCTGCCAAGCTGCGCCACACCCCGATGTCCCCGCATCAGCGGCGACGTCGATTACTTTAGCCCACCGGGGGCCGGAGACGAAATCCGGTTTCCCGGCCCCCGTGGGCGTCCGCGTACCCGGTCAGGGCGCGGGGACCAGGGTCAACAGGGACACCTCCGGGGGGCAGGCGAACCGGACGGGGGTGTACCGGCTGGTGCCGCAGCCCGCGGAGACGTGGAGGTGCGAGGTGCGCCCCGCGGCGGTGTGCGTGGAGAGGCCCTTGACCCGGTCGGTGTCGAGGTCGCAGTTGGTGACGAGCGCACCGTAGAAGGGGATGCACAGCTGGCCCCCGTGGGTGTGGCCGGCCAGGATCAGCGGGTAGCCGTCCTCGGCGAACGCGTCCAGCGCCCGCAGGTACGGCGCGTGGACGATGCCCATGGAGAAGTCGGCCGAGGGGTCGGGGCCGCCCGCCACCTGGGCGTAGCGGTCCCGCTTGATGTGGGGGTCGTCCAAACCCGTGAGCCCGATCTCCACGCCGCTCGCGCCCGTCGCCAGCTTGAGCGTGCTCCGCGTGTTCGTGAGGTTCAGCCAGCCGGCCGCGTCGAAGCCGTCCCGCAGGTCCTCCCACGGGTTGCGGACCACGCCCACGGCGGGCGGGTTGCCGTTGAGGCCGTGCTGTCCGCGGGCCTTTTCGAACAGGTACCGCGCGGGGTTGCGCAGGGTCGGTCCGTAGTAGTCGTTCGAACCGAACACGTACGCCCCGGGGAACTCCATCAGCGGGCCGAGCGCGTCGAGGACCTCGGGGACGCCCTCCGGGTCCGACAGGTTGTCCCCGGTGTTGATCACGAAGTCGGGGCGCAGGCCCGCCAGGGAACGCAGCCACCGCTGCTTCTTCCGCTGACCGCTGACCATGTGGATGTCCGACACCTGGAGGACCCGCAGCGGACGCATCCCTCGCGGGAGGACCGGAACGGTCACTCGCCGGAGACGGTACGAACGGGCCTCGAAACCCGCCGAGTAGAGCAGGCCGGCGGCGCCGACTGCCGCGATTGACAGGGGTACTCCATAACGCGCTCGCATGCCCCCCATCGTGTCAGACTCGAACAACTCTTCCGCGATCGGTGTGATCATTCGGCGGCGTCCGGCCCGGCCCAAGCCTGCGGCCGGATCTGTGCCCGGACCTGCGGCCGGACCTGCGGGGGGACGTGCGGCGGGGGGCGTTCCCGCGGCGCTGCGTAAATCGCCGGGCGTCCGGTCGGTCCCGCCTGCGACAATCCCCCCATGACCACGCTCAAGTCCAAGCTCAAGGAAGACCTCACCACTGCCATCCGGGGGCGCGACGAACTGCGCTCCTCGACGCTCCGGCTGACCCTCACGGCGATCACCAAGGAAGAGGTCGCCGGCACCCAGGCCCGTGAGCTGTCCGACGACGAGGTGCGCAAGGTGATCGCCCGCGAGGCGAAGAAGCGTCGTGAGGCCGCCGACGCCTTCGCCCAGGGCGGCCGGGCCGAGCAGGCCGAGCGGGAGAAGGCGGAGGGCGAGGTCCTCGCCGAGTACCTGCCGAAGCAGCTCAGCGACGACGAGCTGCGGGAGATCGTCGAGCAGGCCGTGGCCCAGGCCCGTGCGGCGGGTGCCGAGGGGCCCCGTGCGATGGGCCAGGTCATGAAGATCGTGAATCCGAAGGTGGCCGGTCTGGCGGAGGGCGGCCGGGTCGCCGCCCTCGTCAAGCAGCTCCTCGCAGGCTGACGAAGCCTGCGGCGGCTCGACACCGGGACCGGCCCGGACGCCTGTCCGGACGCGTGTCCGGACGTGGCGGGCCCGGCGGGTACGACTGAGGGGCGCCCCGGCACACATCGCGTGTGTCGGGGCGCCCCTCAGCGCTGTCCGGTGCCCGCCACCACCCGTGGGCGGCGGGGGCGCGGATCAGTCGCTTCCGCGCCCGTCGCCCGCGCCGGCACTGCGCCCGGCGCTACCGCCCCCGTTGCCGCCGCTCGTGCCGGGGCGGACATCGGTGTCCGGGCCGCCCGTGCCACCGGGCCGGCCGCCGTTCGTGCCACCGAGGAGTCCGCCGATCAGGCCGTCGCCGGGTCGACCGTCCTCGTTGTCGCCGTCACCGCCCTCGTCGCCCCCGTCGCCCTCGCCGTCCTCGTTCTTCGGCTTGCGCGGGGTGTCGGGGATGTTGATCAGCTTGAAGTCGGGGGCTGCCTTGTCGGCGAGCGCCCCGGTCATGGCGTCGCGCCAGATCGGACCGGGGACCTGACCGCCGAAGACCTTGTCGTGGTACTGGCCGCCGATGGTGATGTTGACCATCCGCTGCTTGTGCGCCGGGTCACCGACCCAGACCGCTCCCGCAGCGTTCGGGGTGTACCCGACGAACCAGGCGGCGTAGCGGAAGTCCGTCGTACCGGTCTTGCCCGCGCTCGGGCGGGAACCCAGACCTGCCTCCTTGCCGGTACCGGCCTCGACCACGCCCCGCAGGAGGGTGTTCACGGTGTCGGCGGTCCGCTCGGACATCGCGCGGGAGCAGGTGGTCTTCGGGATCCGCAGCGACTTCTTCTCGGCGTTGGTGATCGACTGGATGGCCACCGGGGTGCAGTACGTGCCGCGCGAGGCGAAGGTGGCGTACGCGCCCGCCATGGTGAGCGGGGACATCTCCTCGGTGCCCAGCGCGATCGACGGGCCCTGTGCCAGCTTGCCGCCGTCGGCGCGCTCGACGCCCATCTGCTTGGCGAGCGTGGTGACCGGGCAGATGCCGATCTCGCTGATCAGCTCGACGTAGTAGGTGTTGACCGACTTCGCGGTCGCCTCCTTCATGCCGTACGGGCCGACCTCGCTCTCGTTCTCGTTCTCCAGCTCCTCGTTCGAGGTGTTCACGTACTTCCCGCCACCACAGGTGTCCACCGGGCTGGGGAAGGGCATCTTGTACGGCGAGGGGAACACCTTCGTCGCGGGGATGCCGCCCTCGATGGCCGCCGCGGCGACGATCGGCTTGAACGTCGAACCGGGCTGGAAGCCGGCGCCGCCGCCCATGTCCTTGTCGACCGAGAGGTTGAGCACGGTCTCGCCCTTGCCCAGGCCGTAGGGGCGGGACTGCCCCATGGCGAGGATCTTGCCCGTACCGGGCTCCACGATCGACATGGCCGTCGCGACCTTGTCGCTCTTGTAGACGTGCTTCTTGACCGAGTCCTGCACGGACTCCTGGGCCTGCGGGTCCATGGTGGTGCGGATGGTGAGGCCGCCGCGGTTCCAGATCTTCGCGCGGTCCTCCTTGGTCTTGCCGAACGCGGGGTCGGTCAGGAAGACGTTGCGCACGTAGTCACAGAAGAAGCCGCCGCCGTTGACGGCGGTGATGCAGCCGTTCTGCGGGCGCTTGACCTTCAGGCCGAGCGGCTTGGCCTTCGCCTTGGCGGCCTCGGCCTGGGTGATGTCCCCGACCTCCGCCATCCGCTGGAGCACGACGTTGCGCCGCTTGGTGGCTTCCGCCTCGTCGTTCACGGGGTCGTACCGGCTGGGGGACTGGACGATGCCGGCGAGCAGCGCGGCCTGCTCGACGTTCAGCTTCTTGGCCGGAATCGAGAAGTAGCGCTGGGAGGCGGCCTCGATGCCGTACGCCTGCTGCCCGAAGAACGTGATGTTCAGGTAGTTCTCCAGGATGCGCTTCTTGCCCAGCTCCTCCTCGACCTGGATCGCGTACTTCAGCTCGCGGATCTTGCGGCCGAGGGTCTGCTGGGTGGCCTGGGCGACCTTCGTCGGGTCGTCGCCCGCCTCCTCGACGAAGACGTTCTTCACGTACTGCTGGGTCAGGGTGGACGCGCCCTGGGCCACCCCGCCGCTCTGCGCGTTCTCGTTGAGGGCGCGCAGGATGCCCTTCGCGTCGATCGCCCCGTGCTCGTAGAAGCGGGAGTCCTCGATCGCGATCACCGCCTTCTGCATGTAAGGCGAGATGTCCTTGAGCGGGACCACCGTGCGGTCGCGCGAGTAGACCGTGGCGAGCGGGCCGCCCTCCGAGTCCAGGATGGTGGTGCGCTGGCTCAGCGGCGGGCGCTTCAGATTGGCGGGGATCTCGTCGAAGCTGTCGACCGAGCCCTTGGCCGCGAGGCCGAGCGCGCCCGCTGCGGGCAGCGCGATACCGGCCAGCACCACTCCAGCGAGCACGCTGACACCGAGGAACTTGGCGGCCTGCTGCGTGGGGGACAGCCCACCGCCCGAGCGCTTGTTTGGCATGGAGGCAGCCTACGTTCTGATTCGCCGGACACACGTATATGCCTTGGCCTAAGCTGCTCACGACTGTCACAGCAGTACGGCCGGACATCAACCCTTCAGTTGGTCAAACCCCTTCCGCCCGAGGAAAGTTCCCCCGAGCGCACGGAGACGTCGGCGGCCCGCGGGGCAGCGTCCGATTCCGCCTCCTGTGTCGCCCCGCGTCCGAAGTGACGTAGGGGAACCCTCCTGCTTTGTGGCTTCCCTCACGCATGTCCAGGCGTCACTCCGTTGGGTGATCTGCCGCGTACGCATAGTCCGTTCGGGCCATTCAAGATTGGGCCCGAAGGGGGTGTTGCGCTGTGCCTGCCTTCCGTAACGTCCTCAACTGGCGGCGGTGAATATGCCGCTGCCGCCGTGGGGGAGCCTCGAATTCGGGAGAGGACGGCGCCGGTATGGGCTGGGTAACCGACTGGAGTGCGCAGGCGGCCTGTCGCACTACCGATCCGGACGAACTGTTCGTACAAGGAGCAGCGCAGAACAGGGCGAAGGCGGTGTGCACCGGGTGTCCGGTGCGTACGGAGTGCCTGGCCGACGCGTTGGACAACCGCGTCGAGTTCGGCGTCTGGGGAGGCATGACCGAGCGGGAACGCCGCGCCTTGCTGCGCCGGCGCCCGACGGTCACGTCCTGGCGCAGACTGCTGGAGACCGCGCGCACCGAGTACGAACGTGGCGCGGGCCTGCTGCCCGTGCACATCGACGACGTGGACGACATGCGCGAGATGGATGACATGGACGAAGTCGCTTCGTACGAGGAGCGGTACGAGAGCTACGCCGCCGTCGGGTAGACGGAACCGTGGACTGAGCGCACCGAGCATCACTCGTTCGGTGGATGTAGTGGATGTACGGGGAGCGGCTCGTGCGTGGGTACGGGAGCACGTGACCCTGCTCGCGCGCTGGTGTGCGCGGGCGTGCGCCGCTCGGGTGCATCGCCGTGCGGGCCCTGTGCGTGCACCACCCGTGCGCCGGCGCGCTGAACAGTCATGCGACGTGCGCTGATGCCCGTGTGCCCTGTGCCGTACGTGTGCATGCCGTGTCGGTACGCGTCGTGCGGGTACGTGTGTCGTGCGGGTGCCGCGGGAACGGTGGTCCGTGACCCTCGTGCGGTACTGACGGTGCCGGGGGAGGCGCCGGGTCGTGCTGTGGAGGAAGACGTGGGGGCGGGGTCGGAGGTTGCTCGGCCCACGGTGATCGTTCTGCCGAGTGCCTTCCGTCCTCCGTCCACCCCCTCGTACTCCCCGTACTCCTCGTACTCCTCGTACTCCGTACTCCTCTGTCTCCTCGTACTTCCTCGTGCCCGCCGGTCAGGACCGGTCGCCCAAGGCCGGTCGGACAGGACCGGTCGGCCAGGGTCGGCCCGGGCCGGTCGGGCGGGGCGTCCGCTCAACCGGCGGGAGTCGTACCCGTCCCACCGGTGGCGGCTGCCGGCGCGGCCAGCCGCTCGCCGACGTCCCGCAGACCCGCCAGGTCGTGGACGTCGCCCGGCAGTGCGGTCACCTCGGTGACGGCCACCTCGGGGTGCAGCGCGGTGAACCGGTCCCGGGTGCGCCACTCGCGGTCCAGCAGTTGCATGCGCTCGGCGTGCAGTCGCAGCAGCCCGGCCGTCAGACGGTCGGGTCCACCGCGGTCGCTCGGGCGGGGGTCGGGGTCACCCGGGTCGCTCGCGCCACGCGGGTGATCGGGGGTTTCGGGACGTTCCGGGCGTGATCGGGGCGAGCTGGGGGGCTCGGGGGTTTCGGGGGGAGCCACACCGCTCCGAAGACCAGCTTTCCCGTCCCCCTGATCGACAATGCCCCGCCCGGCAAGATTTTCCGCGTCGGAGCCCTCCGCCGCCCGCTCGTCGGCACGGTCCGCCGCCACCCGCTCGTCCAGACCCTCCGCCGCCGCGAGCGCCCGCTGCGCGGACAGCCGGGCCGCGCCGCTGGTGTGCACCCGGTTCAGCACCAGCCCCGCGAGCGGCATGTCGTCGGCGGCCAACCGCTCCACGAAGTACGCGGCCTCGCGCAGGGCGTCCCGCTCCGGCGCGGCCACCACCAGGAACGCCGTACCGGGCGCCTGGAGCAGCCGGTAGGTCGCGTCCGCGCGGGTGCGGAAGCCGCCGAACATGGTGTCCATGGCCGCCACGAACGTCTGCACGTCCCGCAACAACTGACTGCCCAGCACCTTGCCGAGGGCGCCGGACACCATCGACATGCCGACGTTCAGGAACTTCATCCCGGCCCGGCCGCCGACCTTCGCCGGGGCCATCAGCACCCGGATGAGCTTCCCGTCCAGGAAGGACCCGAGCCGCTTGGGAGCGTCCAGGAAGTCCAGCGCGGACCGGGACGGCGGGGTGTCCACCACGATCAGGTCCCACTCGTCCCGTGCGCGCAGCTGCCCCAGCTTCTCCATCGCCATGTACTCCTGCGTGCCCGCGAAGCCGGCCGACAGGGACTGGTAGAAGGGGTTCCCCAGGATCGCGGCGGCCCGCTCGGGGTCGGCGTGCGACTCGACGATCTCGTCGAACGTCCGCTTCATGTCCAGCATCATGGCGTGCAGTTCGCCGCCCGCCGCGTCGTCGACGCCCTTCACCCGGCGCGGGGTGTTGTCGAGCGAGTCGATGCCCATGGACTGGGCCAGCCGGCGGGCCGGGTCGATGGTGAGCACGACCACCTTGCGCCCGCGCTCGGCGGCCCGTAGCCCGATCGCCGCGGCCGTCGTCGTCTTCCCGACGCCGCCCGCGCCGCAGCACACCACGATGCGGGTGCGCGGGTCGTCCAACAGGGGGTCCACGGCCAACGCCCGCTCGGTGGGTGCCGTCATGCGCTGTCCTGCTTCCTCAGGTCCGTGGCGAGCCGGTACAGGCCCGCGAGGTCCACGCCCTCGGCGAGCAGCGGCAGTTCGGCCAGCGGGAGGCCGGAGCCTTCGAGCACGGCCCGCTGGGTGTGTTCCAGGGCGCGGCGTTCCGCGTACTCGGCGGCCTGCGCCAGCAGCGGATCGACGAGCTTCTCGGCGTTGCCGCCCTTGCGGGCCCCGCCGAGTCCGGCCGCCGACAGCGACCTGGCGACGGCGGAGCGCGGGACGCCGCCGTCCCCCGCGCCCAGCAGCTCCAGCGATGCCCCGTCCAGCAGTCGGGGGCGCACCATGTTGAGGAAGACCCGGCCCACCGGCAGGTGCGCGGCGCGCAGTTCGGCGATGCCGTCCACGGTCTCCTGGACGGGCATCTCCTCCAACAGGGTCACCAGGTGGACGGCGGTCTGCGGGGACTTGAGGACCCGCATCACGGCCTGCGCCTGGTGGTGCACGGGCCCTATCCGGGCGAGCCCGGCCACCTCGTCGTTCACGTTGAGGAAGCGGGTGATCCGACCGGTGGGCGGCGCGTCCATCACCACGTGGTCGTACGCGAACCGGCCGGCCTTGTCCTTGCGGCGGACCGCCTCGCACGCCTTGCCGGTCAGCAGGACGTCCCGTACGCCGGGTGCCACCGTGGTGGCGAAGTCGATCGCGCCGAGCTTCTTGAGGGCCCGCCCCGCACTGCCCATCTTGTAGAACATCTGGAGGTAGTCCAGCAGGGCCAACTCCGCGTCGATGGCGAGTGCGTACACCTCGCCGCCGCCGGGGGCCACCGCGATCTTCCGCTCCTCGTAGGGCAGCGCCTCCGTCTCGAAGAGTTGCGCGATGCCCTGACGGCCCTCGACCTCGACGAGGAGGGTGCGCTTGCCCTCGGTCGCGAGGGCGAGCGCCAGTGCGGCGGCGACCGTGGTCTTGCCGGTACCGCCCTTGCCGCTGACGACCTGGAACCTGCTCACACCTGCGAGCCTAACCACTGGCACCGCCGCCTACGCAGGAGGCCGCCTTTCCCAGCGGATACAGTCGCCGCATGACCAAGAAGTGGGAATACTCGACCGTGCCGCTGCTCGTCCACGCCACCAAGCAGATCCTCGACAACTGGGGGCAGGACGGCTGGGAGCTGGTGCAGGTCGTTCCGGGTCCGAACCCGGAGCAGCTCGTCGCCTACCTGAAGCGCGAGAAGTCGGAATGAGCGGGGCGGTCGAGACGCGCCTGACCGCGCTGGGACTCGCGTTGCCGCAGGTCGCAGCGCCGCTCGCGGCCTACCAGCCCGCCGTGCGGACCGGTGTGTACGTGTACACCGCGGGCCAGCTGCCCCTGGTGGAGGGCACCCTGCCGCTGACCGGGAAGGTCGGCGCCGAGGTCACCGCCGAGGAGGCGAAGGACCTCGCGAGGACCTGCGCGTTGAACGCGCTGGCCGCGGTGAAGTCGGTCGCCGGGGACCTGGACCGGGTCGCGCGAGTGGTCAAGGTCACCGGGTTCGTCGCGTCGGCGGCGGACTTCACCAGTCAGCCGGGGGTCCTCAACGGGGCCAGCGAGCTGCTGGGCGAGGTCTTCGGGGACAAGGGCGTGCACGCGCGCAGCGCGGTCGGCGTCGCGGTGCTGCCGCTGGACGCGCCGGTCGAGATCGAGGTCCTGGTCGAGCTGGTCGCCGACTAGGTTCCGTCGAGGTCCCGTAGCGGGCCGCGGCGCCGGTGGTGAGCCCCGGTGCCGGGCCCCACGGCCCCCTCGAACATCGGCGCCCCCCGGGATAGCCTCCCGCCATGGTGAACGGGCAGTGGTACCCACCCGAGTGGCCGGACCGCATCCGCGCGTGGGCGGACGGCAGCCTGAGAGCCGTCCCGCCCCGGCGCGCCGCCACCGTGATGCTGCTGCGGGACGCCCCCGACGGACCCCGGGTGCACCTGCTGCGCCGCCGCGCCTCCATGGCCTTCGCCGGGGGCGCGTACGCGTATCCGGGCGGTGGCGTCGACCCCCGTGACGACGACCGCGACCTGCGGTGGGCCGGCCCCCCGCGCGCCTGGTGGGCGGCCCGGCTCGGCACCGACGAGGCGACCGCCCAGGCGATCGTGTGCGCGGCCGTGCGGGAGACGTACGAGGAGTCCGGGGTGCTGCTCGCCGGTCCCGCGCCGGACGCGGTGGTCGCGGACACCACCGGCGGGGACTGGGAGGCCGACCGGGCCGCCCTGGCGGCCCGTGAGACCTCGTTCGCCCGGTTCCTGGACCGACGGGGCCTGGTGCTGCGCTCGGACCTGCTGGGTGCCTGGGCGCGGTGGATCACCCCCGAGTTCGAGCCGCGCCGCTACGACACCTGGTTCTTCGTCGCGGTGCTCCCGGCGGGGCAGCGCGCCCGCAACGCCTCCACGGAGGCCGACCGCACGGTGTGGACCGCGCCGGCCGCAGCCGCCGCCCGTTACGACCGGGGGGAGCTGACGATGATGCCGCCGACCATCGCGACCCTGCGTCAGCTGGTCGGCTTCGGTACGGCCGCCGAGGCGTTGGCCGCCGCTCCGGGTCGGGACCTGACCCCCGTCCTCGCCCGGGCGCGGTTGGAGGGCGACCGGGTGGTGCTGACCTGGCCGGGCCACGAGGAGTTCACCAAGGCGGTGCCCGTGTCCGGGGCCGTCCCGGACGGTGCGCCGGAGTCCGGCGCGGGAGGTGCGCGATGACCGGAACGGTTCCCCTGCCCGGCCAGCCGCGGGGTGCGGTGGTCTCCGGGGCGGCGACCGCGCGGGCGGTGAACGTCCTCGCGCCGAACCCGTCCCCGATGACCCTGGACGGCACCAACACCTGGATCGTGGCCGAGCCGGACTCCCCGCTCGCCGTCGTCATCGACCCGGGCCCGCTGGACGAGTCGCACCTGCGCGCGGTGATCGCGACGGCCGAACGGGCGGGCAAGCGCGTCGCCCTGACCCTGTTGACCCACGGCCACGCCGACCACGCGGAGGGGGCGCACCGCTTCGCCGAGCTGACCGGGACCCGGGTGCGCGCCCTGGACCCGGCGCTGCGGCTCGGGGACGAGGGGCTGGCCGCCGGGGACGTGATCACCACGGGCGGGCTGGAGCTGCGGGTGGTGCCCACCCCGGGGCACACCGCGGACTCGCTCTCCTTCCACCTGCCGGCGGACCGGGCGGTCCTCACCGGGGACACCGTCCTCGGCCGGGGCACCACGATGGTCGCCCATCCGGACGGGCGGCTCGGGGACTACCTGGACTCGCTGCGCCGGCTGCGTTCGCTCACCGTCGACGACGGGGTGCACACGGTCCTGCCCGGGCACGGGCCGGTCCTGGACGACGCGCAGGGCGCCGTGGAGTTCTACCTCGCCCACCGGGCGCACCGGCTGGCCCAGGTGGAGACCGCGGTGGAGGACGGCTGCCGGACCGCGGCGGAGGTCGTGGCCCGGGTGTACGCGGACGTGGACCGTTCGCTGTGGCCCGCGGCCGAGCTGTCCACCCGGGCCCAGCTGGACTACCTGGGCGAACACGGCCTCATCTAGGCCCTGTGGCCGCCCCTGGCCGGCCCGGTGGGGCCCTGAACGCCGAGGAGCGCCCCGTGACCTCACGGGG
>NZ_JBHXEN010000032.1:0-21348 GCF_042724695.1 Streptomyces sp. NPDC127068
GGTCCAGGCCCGCGGGCGGCGGCGCGTCGAGCGGCGGGGCGCCCCACGGCGTGCTGACGTTCGCCGCACCCTCCGAACGGGCGAAATCCCGAATCGTCCGCTGACCCGCACCCCCCGGATGACCTGCGTCTGCGGCACCTCGTCACCGTGCGTGCGCGAGCCGGTCGTTGGTCGTGACGGGGTCGCCCGGCTACTGTCGGCGCGCATTCCCCCGCCTCGGGGGACGTCAGCGGAAGGAGTGCGGCCAGCCGTGGGGTCCCATCGCCGCCCGGCGCAACCCGGTTTCGACCGGAGCGCCCGCGTCACCGTCCTGTCCGCCGCCGCGGCCACCGCGGCGGCGGCGCTCGTCGCGGGCTCCGCCCACGCCGCACCCCGTGACACCCCCGCCGAGACCCGGGCCGAGGTCGATCGGCTGTTCGCGCAGGCCGAGCAGGCCACCGAAGCCTTCAACGAGGCCGACGAACGCACCGATCGGCTGCGCACCACCGTGGCCGGGGCACGGGACCGGGTGGCCCGCGGCCAGGAACGCATCAACACCATGCGCGGGGCGCTCGGCTCGCTCGCCGGGGCGCAGTACCGCTCCGGGGCCGTCGCCCCCTCGCTGGAGCTGATGCTCTCCTCCGACCCCGACTCCTACCTCGAACGGGTCGCCGCCCTCGACCGCATCGGCACCCGGCAGGTCGGCGAACTCCAGCAGCTCCAGCAGGCGCAGCGCACCCTCGCCCAGGAGCGCGCCGAGGCCACCCGCGCCCTCGCCGAACTGGAGCGCAGCCGGGCGGACGTGGCCCGCCGCAAGCAGGTCGTGGAGCGGAAGCTCGGCGCGGCCCGCCAACTCCTCAACTCCCTCACCCGGGCGCAGCGCAACGCCTACGACCGGGCCTCGCGCTCCGGACGCGACACGCTCGCCCCGCCCGACGCCGGCCCGGCGGCCCCCTCCCGGCGCGCCGCGTCCGCCGTCGCCGCCGTGCGTTCCGCCGTCGGCCGCCCCTACGTGTGGGGCGCCAACGGGCCCACCGGGTTCGACTGTTCGGGCCTCATGCAGTGGTCGTACGCACAGGCCGGGGTCGGTCTGCCGCGCACCTCCCAGGCGCAGCGGTACGCCGGCCGCCAGGTGCCGCTGTCCCAGGCCCGGCCCGGTGACCTGGTCGCCTACCGCAGCGACGCCAGCCACATCGGGATGTACGTCGGCAACGGTCAGGTCGTGCACGCCCCCTACCCGGGTGCCCCGGTGCGCTACGACCCGGTCGGGATGATGCCGGTCTCGTCGGTGACCCGGGTCTGAGTCCGCTCCGGGCGCCCCGGGCCGGGGTCGGGGACGGGGCTCGCCCGTGAGGGCCCGTACGCTCGGAGCATGGCGGCGCACGGGCCCGGCGGGCGGAGCGCGCGACGGTGGCGGACGTCCGCCCTGCTCGCGCTGATGACGGGCGCGACGCTGCTCGCCGGCCCGATCGGCTGCGGTGCCCCCGCGGCGCCGGCCCCGCTCCGCGTCGACGAGGCGCAGCGGGTCCTCGACCAGCGGGCGCGGGCCGTGCTCGCCCGGGACGCCGCCGGCTACCGGGCCACCGGCGACCCCGGCCCCGGCGGTGCGGCACCCCCGGACGATCCGGTGTTCGACCGGCTCGCCCGGGTGCCGCTCGACTCCTGGAGCTACCGCGTGACCGGCGTCGACCGGTCCGGCGACCGGGCCGCCGTCCGCGCCGACCTCGCCCACCGGATCGAGGGCTACGACCGGGCGCCGGTGGTCACCGCCCGCCTGCTCGACCTGCGGCTGCGCGGGGACCGCTGGTACGTGGCCGGTGACCGGCCCGCCGCGGGGGCGCCCCGTCACCTGTGGGAGCAGGGGCCGGTGGAGGCGGTGCGCGGGAAGCGGTCACTGGTCCTCGGCACGGGTCAGGACCGGGCGCGGCTCCAGGAGTTCGCGGCGCTCGCCGACCGGGCGGTACCGGGGGTGAGCGCCGAGTGGGGGGAGGACTGGGCCGGGCGGGTGCTGGTCCTCGTACCGGGGTCGCTGGACGGGATGGGCGCGCTGCTCGGGCAGCCGGCCGCCGGGTACCGGGGGATCGCCGCGGTCACCACCGGTGAGGTCGGCGGGCGCGGACCCGCCGACCGGATCGTCGTCAACCCACGGGCGTACGGGGCGCTCGGCGCCTTCGGCCAGCGGGTCGTCCTCACCCATGAGACGGTCCACGTGGCGACCCGGGCCCACACCTCCGCGGCCACCCCGCTGTGGCTCTCCGAGGGGTACGCGGACTGGGTGGGGTACCGCGCCGCGCCCGGCTCCGGGACCCGCACCGACCGCCAGCGCGCCCCCGAACTGGAGCGGGCGGTGCGGGACGGCCGGGTTCCGGAGCGGTTGCCCCGGGACGCCGACTTCGGGTTCGCCCGCGACCCGGCCCGGTTGGCGCGGGCCTACGAGGGCGGCTGGCTGGCCTGCCGGCTGATCGAGGAGCAGTGGGGCGCGGCCGAACTGAACGCCTTCTACCGGGCCGTCGGCGCCGGTACGGACCGTGCGGGCGCGGTCGAGGACGCGCTCCGGGAGGTGCTCGGGGTGTCGGAGGCTCAGTTCACGGCACGGTGGCGGGAGCATCTGACCCGGACACTGGGCTGACCCTGACCCGGGGGCCCGCACTCAGCCGTCGTGCAGCCGCCAGGCGGTCAGGGCGAGGGCGGCCCGCATCAGACCGCGGGGTTCGGTGAGTTCGATGTCCAGGACCTTGGCGATCTGCTTCAGCCGCCGGGCGACGCTGCTGTGGTGCAGATGGAGGAGGTCGGCGGCCCGGCGCAGGGAACCGGTGGCGCAGTAGGCGTCCAGGGTCTCCAGGTCCTCGGAGTTGCCCGCGATGCGGGCGACGGCGGCCACGTCGGCGTTGTCGTGCGTGGAGTCCCGGGACACCTGGGCGAGCAGCGCCAACGCCCCCAGGTCGTCGTGGTGGACGACCGGCCGGCGCGCGGTGGTGAAGCGCAGGGCGGTGCGGGCCCGCTGCCAGGACCGGTCGGGGCTCCCGCCGGAACCGATGCCCGCGCGTACCCCGTCCGGGAACCCGGTCCGGTCCACGGCGGCGGCCAGGACGGCGCCCACGTCGGCGAGCGGCGCCGACTTGACCGGGCGGGCCGGGCAGATCAGCGCGGCGATCCGGTCGAGCGGGAGCCGCGCGTGCACGGCGACGACGTGGACGGGGGAGTGGGCGGTGAAACCGAGCAGGCGTAACGCCCGGGCCCGGGCCGCCTCGTCGCTGTCGGAGCTGATCGCCAGTTCGACGAGGGCGGGGTCGGCCATGGTGGTGCGCGCCGGACCGTACCGTTCGACGGCCGTCGCGGCGGCGATGGCGAGCCGGTCCAGGAGGATGCCGTCGAGCGCGTTCGGCGCGCCGGGGCGTTCCAGCCACGCCGTGCCGATCTCCTCCTCGTCGAGGGTGATCGGCGTCGTCGTGGACGCGGGTGACGACGCGGCGGGCGCCGGCTCGCCGTCCGGGGCGACCCGGATCGCCCGTCCGGTGCCGTGCAGACGTATCCCGGCCACGCACTCCGCCAGGCCGGCCGAGGCCCGGGCGAGCGCTGACACGTTCACCCGCCGATGGATCAGCGTGTCGTAGAACGCGACGATGCGCAGCGCGCCGTCGACGTACGGATTCAGTCCGGACAGCCGTACGGCCAGTGCCTCCATGGCAGGAGAGTAGGCCCCGGAACGGGGAAGGTGAAGCGCCGACCGGCGCACGATCCGGGTGGAATGCCCGACAGTTGGCGGGTGTGCACCGGGCAGCCGGTGGTGAGGATGACGCCATGGATCCCGAACTCGAAGCATTCGTCCATCTGCTCCCCCCTGCCGACCTTACCGACCCGGTCGCCTTCCGCGAGGTCTATGCCGCACTGGCCACCGAGAAGTCGGTGCCGGAGGCCGTCGGGCTGGAGATCGAGGACCGCACGGTGCACGCCGACCCCGACGTGGCGGTGCGCATCCACCGTCCGGACCAGGCGCAGGGCGCGGTCGTGTGGTTACACGGCGGGGCCTGGGTCGTCGGTGACCTGGACGTCGGACAGCACTGGGGCGTCCTGCTCGCGGAGCGTTCCGGTGCGACGGTGATCTCCGTCGACTACCGCCTCTCCCCCGAGAACCGGTTCCCGGCCGCCCTGGACGACACCTACGCCGCGCTGGCCTGGACGTTCGAGAACGCGGCCGAGCTGGGCATCGACCCGGAGCGGATCGCGGTCGGCGGCCACAGCGCCGGCGCCAACCTCGCCGCCGCGGTGGCCCTGCGCGCCCGGGACGAGAACGGCCCGCCCATCCGCTTCCAACTGCTCAACGAGGCCATCCTCGACGACCGGCAACAGACCTGGTCGGCGCAGAACTTCACCGACACCCCCTGGAACACGCGGGCCGTCCGCGGCGCGGCCTGGGGGCACTACCTGGGCTCCCAGCCCGCCACGCCGTACGCCGCACCGGCCCGCGCCGAGGACCTGTCCGGCCTCCCGCCGGCCTACATCGCCACCGCGGAGTTCGACCCGAACCGCGACGAGGCCATCACCTACGCGCAGCGCCTGCTCCAGGCGGGGGTCTCGGTCGAACTGCACCAGTGGCCCGGCACCTTCCACGGGTCGCAGGCGCTCCAGTCCGCCGAGGTCTCCCAGCGGCAACTCACCGAACTCGGCACCGTCCTGCGTCGGGCCCTCGCGGGCTGAGGCCCTCCCGGCCACGGCGGTCGGGCGGCGTGCCCGACCGCGCGCCGCGTCGACCGCCGTGGCCGGCGACCCGGTGGCGCCCCGGGTTCGGTACTGTCGAGGCCGATGCGAAAGACCCTGATCGTCACGAACGACTTCCCGCCCCGGCCCGGTGGTATCCAGGCGTTCCTGCACAACATGGCCCTACGGTTGGACCCCGAGCGGATCGTCGTCTACGCCTCCACCTGGAAGCGGAGCCGCGAGGGCGTCGAGGCCACCGCGGCCTTCGACGCGGAACAGCCCTTCACCGTCGTCCGCGACCGCACCACCATGCTGCTGCCGACCCCCCGCGTCACCCGTCGGGCCACCGCGCTGCTGCGCGAGCACGGCTGCGAGTCGGTGTGGTTCGGGGCCGCCGCCCCGCTCGGTCTGATGGCGCCCGCACTGCGCGCGGCGGGGGCGCAGCGGCTGGTCGCGACCACCCACGGCCACGAAGCGGGCTGGGCGCAACTGCCCGCCGCCCGACAACTGCTCCGCCGGATCGGCGAGTCGACGGACACCCTCACCCACCTCGGTGAGTACACCCGCTCCCGGATCGCCGGTGCGCTGACGCCGGCCGCCGCGGCCCGCATGGTGCAGCTGCCGCCCGGCGTCGACGAGAAGACCTTCCACCCCGGCTCGGGCGGCGACCTGGTGCGCCGACGCCTCGGCCTCGCGGACCGGCCCGTCGTCGTGTGCGTCTCCCGGCTGGTGCCGCGCAAGGGGCAGGACACCCTGATCGAGGCGATGCCCCGCATCCTGGCCGCCGTGCCGGACGCGGTGCTGCTGGTGGTGGGCGGCGGCCCGTACGAGAAGGACCTGCGCGCGCTCGCCGGGACGACGGGGGTCGCCGACTCGGTGCGGTTCACCGGGGCGGTGCCGTGGTCGGAGCTGCCCGCCCACTACGGCGCGGGGGACGTCTTCGCGATGCCGTGCCGCACCCGTCGGGGCGGACTCGACGTCGAGGGTCTGGGGATCGTGTACCTGGAGGCGTCCGCCACCGGGCTGCCGGTGGTCGCCGGGGACTCCGGCGGCGCTCCGGATGCCGTCCTGGAGGGCGAGACCGGCTGGGTGGTGCGCGGTGGACGCCCCGAGGAGGCGGCCGACCGGATCGTGACCCTGCTCGGCGACGCGGAGCTGCGGCGGCGGATGGGGGAGCGCGGCCGGGCCTGGGTCGAGGAGCGCTGGCGCTGGGACCTGCTGGCGGAGCGGCTGCGGGAACTGCTGTGACCGTCCGCCCGGGCCCACCGATCGGCCCGGGCGCCGGCCTCGGACGGGGCCGTTCGCGCAGTTCCCCCCGCCCCTGACGGGGCACTCCTGTGGCGCACGGGTCGGAAGCCGCCCCGGTGGGGGCGCGGGGTACTGCGCACGACACCGGCGCACCCGTGCAGGGCAGCGCACCGCCAGGTGAACGTACCCAGAGGGGCGCGGGGAACGGCGCGGGCAACCGCGACGCACCCGCACGGAGCAGCGCACATGCAGCGGAACGCACCCGAAGGGGCGCGCGGAACTGCGCAGCGCCCCGGCCCGGACCCGGCGGCCGGGGCACGGCTCCACGAACCGGGCGCCGGTTCTCAGCCGACGAGTTCGGCCTTGTTCATCGCGCTCACCGAGGAGGACCCGCGGTCCTCGGGAATGACGATCTTCGCGAGCTGTCCGGCGGCCCCGATGAGGAAGCCGGAGACCACGAGGGCGGCGAAGGCGAGCGCGAGACGTCGGACGGTCATGGGAGCCCCCTGGGACACGGGCCGCCGTCGCCCGGGTGGCCGACAGCGGCTGCGGACACCGCCCCTGCGGCGGCACTCCGGACAGTAGGGCGCCCGCCCGCACTCCGCCAGACCCGTTCCGGGCCGAAGCCCTCGAACCCGACCGCGCCGACCGCGGCACGCCCGGCGGCAGCCCGCCTCACCCCGCGTCCCGCCGCCGCAGCGCCGCGTACCCCGCGGCGAGGGCGAGGGCGGCCCATCCCGCGAGGATCGCGGTCCCCGTCCAGGGCCCGTACGCGCGGGGGAAGGCCGGATCCTCCGGCGGCCCGGACAGGTGCATGATGAACGAGCCCGCGGAGTCCGGCAGGAACTGCGTCACCTCCTGGAGCTGCGGCAGGTTGCCGAGCCCCTGCGAACCGAGGAAGAGCAGCGGCAACAACACCCCCAGCGCCAGCGCCGGCCTGCGCACCACGGTGGCCACGCCGAACGCGAACCACCCGATCAGCATCAGGTACAGCCAGGAGCCGACCGCCGTCCGGTACGTGTCCCGTTCCCCCCACTCGACCCCCCACGGGCCGAGGGCCGCCTGCGCAGCCGCGAACGCCGTCGCCACCGTCACCAGGCAGACGACGGACAACAGGGCCGACACCGCGCCCAGTTTGCCCGCGTAGTAGCGGCCCCGGCTCGGGATCGTGACCAGCGAGATGCGCACGGTGCCCGTCGCGTACTCGCCGCCGACCGCCAGGACCGCGAACACCACCACGGCCAACTGGGCCAGCGTCAGACCGTAGGTGCTCGCGAAGACCGGGTCGACCATCCCCGGACCGTCCGCCGACGGGTCCTCCCAGCCCGCCCGCAACGCCCGCCCGATCAGCGTCGCCCCGCCCCCGCCGACGGCCACCACCGCCGCCAGGGACCACGGCATCGACCGCACGGTGAGGATCTTGGTCAGCTCGGCGCGGAACACGCTCATCGTCCCGCCCCCCGGTACTCCACGGCGGCGTCGGTGAGCCGCAGCACCGACTCCTCCAGCGTGCCCCCGCCCCCCGCGGCCACCACCTCGGCGAGCGGCGCGTCCGCCAGCAACCTGCCCCGCCCGATCACCAACAGATGATCGGCGGTGAGCTCCATCTCGGCCATCAGATGGCTGGACACCAGCACCGTGCGACCCTCCGCGGCGAGCCCCCGCAGCAGTTTCCTGATCCAGCGGACGCCCTCCGGGTCGAGTCCGTTGACGGGCTCGTCCAGGATCAGCACCGGAGGATCACCCAGCAGCGCACCGGCGATCCCGAGCCGCTGCGTCATCCCCAGTGAGAACCCCTTGGCGCGCCGCGCCCCGGCGTCGCCCAGCCCGACCAGGTCCAGCACCTCGCGCACCCGGCGGGCCGGTATCCGGTTGCTGTGCGCCTGCCACAGCAGGTGGTGCCGGGCCCGCCGGCCCCCGTGCAGGGCGCCGGCGTCGAGCAGCGCCCCCACGTGGCACAGCGGACGGGCCAGCTCCCGGTAGGGCCGGTCACCGATCAGTGCCGTGCCGGACGTCGGGCGGTCCAGCCCCAGGACCATGCGCAGCGTGGTGGACTTGCCCGCGCCGTTGGGGCCCACGAACCCGGTCACCTGCCCGGGGCGGACCGTGAAGGTCAGGTCGTCCACCGCGACCCGGGGACCGTACCTCTTGGCGAGGTTCCGTACGTTGATCATGCTGCGACGCTAGGGGCGCGAACCGCTGCGGCACCGCCCCCGAAAGTGGGCGGAGGCGATCCGCCTTCGTGGTGTGGCGCCGTCCGCGCGGCGCGTCCTACGCTGCTCGCCATGATCCGCCCGAGCCTCGCCGCGGTCGCCGCGCCCGTCGTGGTCGCGACGGACACCGCCCTGCTGGCCGCGGTCCACTCCGGTGGCCCGCCGCGGTGGGTCACGGTCCCGGGGTACGCGGCGCTCGCCGTCGCCCTCATCTGGTGGGGGCGGCGCACCCCGGCCGGGGCCTTCGCGGCTGCCGTGGTGGTCTCGGCGCTGCCCGGTGCGTACGCCCTGCTGCTGTGGAGCGGGTACCGGGCCGGACACGCACCCGCCACCCGCGCCGGTACGGCGGTCACCGTGGGCGCCGCCTGCGGAGGTCTCGCGGCCCAGTTGACGTTGCGACCCGCCGGGGTGGGGCTCCTCGCCGTCGTCACCGGCTATCTGGTGTTCGTCGCGATGCCGCTGCTGGTGGGACGTCACCAGGCGCAGCACGACCAACTGGTGGCCGCCCTGTCCCAGCGCAACCGGCAACTCGTCCGCCGGCAGGAACTGCTCGCCGAACGGGAGCGGTTGGCGGAGCGGCTGCGGATCGCCCGGGACATGCACGACTCCTTGGGCGGTCGGCTCAGCCTGGTGTCGGTGCAGGCCGCCGCGCTGGAGGTGGCGGACCTGCCGCCCGCCCAACGGGACGGGGTGCGGCGGCTGGCCGGGTCCGCCCGGGGCGCCGTGGACGACCTGCACGAACTGGTCGGGGCGCTGCGCGGGGCGGAGGAGGCGTCGCCCGAACCGGGGCCGGCCGCCGTCGAACGGGTCGTCGCGGAGTTCCGGGAGGCCGGGGTGCCCGTGGTGCTGTCCGGCGGCGGGGAACCGCTGGAGCTCACCGACGCCGGCTGGCGCGCCGCCTACCGGGTGGTGCAGGAGGGGCTGACGAACGCGGTCAAGCACGCGGCAGGTCAGCCCGTCACGGTGGCGCTCGACTGGGAGGGCGACGCGGCCCTGCTCACCGTCGTCAGCCGGGGCCCGACCGGGCCCGACCGGGGCACCGCGCCGGGTGCCGGACACGGTCTGGCGGGGCTCGGGGAACGGGTGCGGGACGCCGGTGGCCTGCTGGACCACGGGCCCACCGGGGACGGCTTCCGGCTGCTGGCGATGCTGCCCGCGCGGCGCCCCGAGGCGGCGGACGGCCCCGGCGCGCGGTCCGTCGCGGCGGGGGACTTCGCGCTCGACGGCCCAATGCCGCCGTTGTCCGCGGTGCCCGTCGGCACCGTCCGGTCCGTGGTCCAGGGGATCGCCGTCGCCGTGCTGGTGTTCGTGGTGGTGCCCGGCTCCCTGATGCTGGGGGTGCGCTGAATGATCAGGGTCCTGATCGCGGACGACGAGCCGCTCATCACGGCGGGCATCCGCACCGTCCTCACCTCCGCCGCGGACATCGAGGTCGTCGCGGAGGCGGGCGACGGGCGCGACGCGGTGGAACAGGCGGTGCGCCACCGGCCGGACGTGGCCCTGCTCGACGTGGTCATGCCGGTGCTGGACGGGCTGGGCGCCGTGGCGGAACTGCGCGGCAAGGCGCCGTCGACCCGGTGCGTGGTCCTGACCGCCTTCGGCGCGGAGCCCCACGTCATGGCGGCCCTGCAACACGGCGCGGCGGGCTTCGTGCTGAAGAACTGCGAACCGGGGGAGCTGATCCGCGCGGTCCGCGCGGCACACGCCGGGGACGCCTTCCTCTCGCCCCAGGTGACCCGGCTGCTGCTGGACACCGTCGGCGCCGAACGGGTGGCCCGACGCCAGGAGGCGGTGCAGCGGCTGACCCGGCTGACCACCCGTGAGTCCCAGGTGCTGGCGCTGGTCGCCGAGGGACTGTCCAACGCCCAGATCGCCCGCCGCCTCCACATGACGGAGATGACCATCAAGACGTACGTGAGCCGGGTGCTGGCCAAGCTCGACTGCGCCAACCGGGTCCAAGCCGCCCTGCTCTGCCGGGACGCCCACCCGGGCGCCCCGGGCTGACGGGTCCCGGGCGCCCGGTGCCACCCGTAGGGGCGGCCGGCGAGCGTCGATACAGAGTCGATACACAGCCGCGCGCCACCTGAAGCGCTCCCCTGAACAGCCGGAAGCGCACCTCCCGGAAGGTGTCGGAGTACCCGGGCCCCGGGTGTCCGTGACAGTGGGGAGACACCTGCCGTGCCCAGCCTTCCGAGGGCCTCCGCGCCCGCCACCGCGCCCACCGCGCCCGAACCCGCGCCCATCGACCCGCCCCCGCGCCCCGCGGCGGACGCCGCCCCCGCGCCCCGGCGCGCGCCCCGCCTCCGTGGCCGCCGACTGGTGGTCGCCGCCCTGTTCAGCGGGGCCCTCATGGCACTGCACGCCTCGCTGCCCAACACCGTCGGCAACCTCGGCAGCCTGGTCCAGACGCTGCTGCCCTGGCTGGGTCTGAGCGTGCCCGTCCTGCTCGCGCTGGCGGCGCTGCGCCGCTCCCGGCTCGCCGCCGTCGCCGCGCTGGTTCCCGCCGTGGTGTGGGCCTCGCTCTTCGGCGGGGTGCTCACCGACAAGTCGGGCGCGCACGACGGCGGCGCCGGCCGACTGGTGGTGGTCAGCCACAACGTGGACGAGGACAACCGGGACCCGGAGCACACCGCCCGCGCCCTCGCCGCGACCGGGGCGGACGTCCTGGCCCTGGAGGAACTGGCCCGGGACGCCACCCCCGTCTACGCCCGCGAACTGGCCGGCGCCTACCCGCACCGGACGGTGCACGGCGGGGTCGGACTGTGGAGCCGACACCGGCTGGAGGACGTCGAGGTGGTGCCGATCATGCCGTGGACCCGTGCGGTGCGGGCCACCGTCCGCACCCCCGAAGGACCCGTCGCCGTCTACGCCGCCCACCTCGCCTCGGTCCGCGTCCACCCCTTCCACGGCTTCACCACCGAGCGCCGCAACGACGCGGCCCGCCTGCTCGCCGACGCGGTCCACGCGGAGCCGTTGCCCCGGGTCGTGGTGCTGGGCGACCTCAACGGCACGGACCGGGACCGTGCCCTGGCCCCCCTCACCTCCGGGCTGCGTTCCGCCCAGCGGGAAGCGGGCGACGGCTTCGGGTTCACCTGGCCCGCCGCGTTCCCGGTGGTCCGCATCGACGACGTCCTGGTCCGCGGCATGACCCCGCGCTCCTCCTGGACGCTGCCCGCCACCGGCAGCGACCACCTCCCCGTCGCCGCCTCCCTCACGCTGTGAGATGCGTCCCCGCCCACCGCCGGGCGCCCGGAGCCGGGGCTACGATGCGAACGACCGACACCCCCCACGACCAGGAAGGCACCGTGCCGCAAGCCCGGGCCAACGACCCCGTACCCGCCCCCGTACACGTCCTGCTCGTCGAGGACGACGCCACGATCCGTCGCGGTGTCCAACTCTCCCTGGAGCGGTACGGCTACCGGGTCACGGTCGCCGCCGACGGGCTCAGCGGGCTGGAGGGCTTCCGCGCGGGCGGCCACGACCTGCTGCTGCTCGACGTGATGCTGCCCGAGCTCGACGGGATCGGGCTGTGCCACCGCATCCGCGAGGAGAGCCTGGTGCCGGTCCTGATGATGTCCGCCCGCGGCGACTCCCTCGACGTGATCGCCGGGCTGGAGGCGGGCGCCGACGACTACGTCGTCAAACCCGTCGAGACCAACGTCCTGGTGGCCCGCATCCGGACCCTGCTGCGCCGCGCCACCTACCGGCCGCCCGCGGAGTCCACCGCCGACCGGGACCCCGTACGACCGCTGGTCTTCGGCGACCTGAGCGTGGACCCCCGGGGCATGGAGGTGCGCCGGGACGGACGCCTCGTCCCGCTGACCCCGACCGAGCTGCGGCTGCTGCTGGAGTTCGCCGCCGCGCCCGGCGCGGTCCTCGACCGCCGGCGGCTGCTGCGCGACGTCTGGGACTACGGGTGGGAGGGCGACACCCGGGTGGTGGACCTGTGCGTGCTGCGGCTGCGCAAGAAGATCGGCGGCGGCCGGATCGAGACGGTCCGCGGCTTCGGCTACAAGCTCGTCCGCGGCTGACCGCGGTGAGCCTGTCCGCCTTCCGCACCCTGCGCTGGAAGATCGCCGCGCTGACCGCCGTCGCCTGCTGCGCGGTCGCGGGCGTGATCGGCGTCCTGGTGCGCGACGCCGTCCACGACCGTGGCATGAACGCGATGCGCGAGCAGGTGGATGACCGGCTGCTCGCGGCGGAGAAGGAGTACGCCCGCACCGGCCGGGTGGAGCTCCCCGTCGACGCCCGCGCCCCCGAGGAACTGCCCGCACCCCTGGCCCGCTCGCTGGCCGCCGAGCAGTCGCAGGGCTGGAACAAGGCCCTGTGGTACGACGTCGACCCGCCCAACTGGTACTGGATGTGGGGCGCCGCCGCGGTCGGGGACCGGGTGCTGGTCGTCCGGGTGGACATGAGCCGGGAGGAACGCAACCGTCAGCTCCTGGACCGCCGCATCCTCATCTCCCTGTTCACCTCCCTCGCCGTCGTCGTCCCGCTCGCCGCCCTGGCCACCGAGCCCGTGCACCGGCGACTGCGCTACGGCGCCCGCACCGCCCGGGTGATCGCCGACGGCGACCTCGACGCCCGCATCGGACGACCCGGACGGGCCCGCGACGAGATCACCGAGATGTCGGCGGCCGTCGACGAGATGGCCGCCGCCCTGCAACGCAAACTGGAGGACGAGCGCCGGTTCACCGCGGACGTCGCCCATGAGCTGCGCACCCCGCTGATGGGCCTGGCGACCGCCGCCGGGCTGCTCGGCGAGGACGACGAGGCGACCGCCCTGGTACGGGACCGGGTACGGGCGCTGACCGCGTTGGTCGAGGACCTGTTGGAGATCTCCCGACTCGACGCGGGGGTCGAACGGGCCCGGCTGGACCGGGTGCCGCTCGCGGAGTTCGTCGAGGACGTGGTGCGGCGCTCGGGTGCCGGCTCCCCGGCGGACACCCGGATCACCGTCCGGGACGCGGCCGTGGTGGAGACCGATCCGCGCCGGGTGGAGCGGATCGTGGTCAACCTGGTCGCCAACGCCCACCGGCACGGGGCGACGCCCGTGGAGGTCACCGTCACCGGCACCCGGATCGCCGTGCGCGACCACGGGCCGGGATTCCCCGCGGCACTGCTGGAGCACGGGCCGCGCCGGTTCCTCACCGGGGCCAGCGAGCGAGGCCGCGGCCACGGCCTGGGACTGACCGTCGCCGAGGGCCAGGCGCGGGTGCTCGGCGCCCGACTGACCTTCGAGAACGCCCCGGACGGCGGGGCGGTCGCCACCCTCCACCTGACCTCCGGCACCCTCTGAAACGGAACCGAAACGGGACCACGCGGCGGCCGAAACGGCGTCGCACCGGCCCGGAAGAACGACTCCCCGAAGGTGGGGTGCGTACCCGACGCACACGTCTTCCGGAGGTTCCCCGTGTCAGTCGATCACCGGTCAGTCGACCACCCGTCACTCGGTCCCCGTACCCGTCCGATGCCCCGCCCGACCCTCCGTCCGGCGGGCCGACGCACCGTGCTCGCCCCGCTCGTCGCGGCGGCCGTGCTGGCGACCGGCACCGGAGCCTGGCTCTTCCTCGGCGGCGACGAGCGGCGCCTCGCCCCCGCCGTCACCGAGGCCTCGCCGACGCTCTCCGCGGCCCGGTCGCTGGACCTGCCGTGGCCCGTCGAGGGCCAGGCGAGCGTGACGGTCGACGGGGTCGGCAGCCTCGGTACCCGGGGCGTCCAGGACCCGGTGCCGATCGCCAGCCTCACCAAGGTCATGACCGCCTACGTGATCCTGAAGGAACACCCCGTGCGAGCCGGCTCCGGGGGCGCCGACGTCCTGGCCGACCAACGGGCCGCCGACGAGTCCTACTCGTCCGTCGAGTCGACCGTCCCGGTGGACGAGGGGCGCACGTACTCCCAGCGGCGGCTGCTGGAGTACATGATGGTGGGCTCCGCCAACAACGTGGCCCGGTTGCTGGCCCGTTGGGACGCGGGCGACGAGCAGGCGTTCGTCGCGAAGATGAACCGGGCCGCCGACGACCTCGGCATGGGCCGCACCACGTACACCGGGGTCAGCGGCATGGAGGCCAGCACCAAGAGCACCGCCACCGATCAACTCCGGCTGGCCCGCGCCGTCATGAAGGACCCGGTCTTCCGCGAGGTCGTCGCCACCGAGGAGGTCGAGGGCGGCAGCGGGGCGCGGGTGGTGAACACCAACAAGCTCCTCGGCCGGGACGGGGTCGTCGGTCTCAAGACCGGCTCCTCCACCCCGGCCGGCGGCAACCTCGTGTGGGCCGTCCGGCAGCAGGTCGCGGGCAGTTCGCGGCTGGTCCTCGGGGTGGTCCTCGGGCAGCGCGCCGGCAGCAACCCGGTCGCCGGCGGGGCCGCCGCCCACGAGGCCAGCCACGCCCTGATCACCGCGGTCCGCAAGGCCCTCCCGGACGTCATCGGCCGTGGCTGACCGGACGGGCCCTACGGGCGGTAGAGCGCCTCGATCTCGTCCGCGAAGTCCTTCGCGACGACGTTCCGCTTCAGCTTCAGGGACGGGGTCAGATGCCCCGAGTCCTCGGTGAACTGCGACTCCAGGACGCGGAACTTGCGCACCGACTCCGCCTTGGACACCGCCGCGTTGCCGTCGTCGACGGCACGCTGGAGGGTGGCCAACAGATCCGGGTCCGACCGCAGGGAGGCCGCCGTGGCGTCGGCGGGCTTGCCGTTCTCCCGGGCCCAGCGGCCGAGGAAGTCCTCGTCCAGGGTGATCAGCGCGCCGACGAACGGACGCCCGTCGCCGACCACCATGCACTCGGCGATCAGGGCGTGCGCGCGGATGCGGTCCTCGATCACCGCGGGCGCCACGTTCTTGCCGCCCGCGGTGACGATGATCTCCTTCTTCCGGCCGGTGATCCGCAGATAGCCGTCCTCGTCCAGGGTGCCGATGTCCCCGGTGTGGAACCAGCCGTCGCGCAGCGCCTCGGCGGTCGCGGCCTCGTTGTTCCAGTAGCCGGTGAACAGGTGCTCGCCGTGCAGCAGCACCTCGCCGTCGTCGGCGATCCGGACCACCGAACCGGGGAGCGGCTGCCCGACCGTGCCGATCTTCTGCCGGTCCCACGGGTTGAACGTGGTCGCCGCGCAGCTCTCGGTGAGGCCGTACCCCTCCAGGACGGTGAAGCCGATGCCCCGGAAGAAGTGGCCCAGCCGCTCCCCGAGCGGCGCGCCGCCCGAGATCGCGTACTCGCCGCGTCCGCCCAGCACCGCGCGGATCTTGCGGTAGACCAGCTTGTCGAAGATCTTGTGCTTGATCCGCAGCCCCAGCGACGGGCCCCGGGCGGTGTCCCGGGCCCGGCTGTACGCGATGGCCGTGTCGGCGGCCCGGTCGAAGATCTTGCCCTTGCCGTCGGCCTGCGCCTTGGCCCGGGCGCCGTTGTAGACCTTCTCGAAGACCCGGGGCACACCGAGCACCAACGTCGGCTGGAACGAGGCCAGTTCGTCCGTGAGCTGGCGGATGTCCGGTACGCAGCCGAGCCGGATCGGCGCCACCATCGGCGCGATCTGCACCATGCGGCCGAAGACGTGCGCGAGCGGCAGGAACAACAGGATCGAACACTCACCGGTGCGGAACAGGGGCCGCAGCCGCTCCACCACGTTGCCGCACTCCGCGAGGAAGCTGCGGTGGGTCAGCACGCAGCCCTTCGGCCGGCCCGTGGTGCCGGACGTGTAGATGATGGTCGCCGGATCGTCGGCCTTGGCGAGCGAGCCCCGTTCGGCGACCACCGCGTCACCGTCCGCCAGCTCCGCGCCCAGCCGTCCCAGCTCCTCCACCCCGCCCGCGTCGATCTGCCAGACGTGCTGCAGCTCCGGGAGCCGGTCGCGCACCGCCGCCAGTTCGGCCGCGTGGGAGTCCAGCTCGACCACGCAGGCCACCGCGCCCGCGTCGGACAGGATCCACTCCAGCTGCTCGGACGAGCTGGTCTCGTACACCGGGACGGTGACCCCGCCCGCGCTCCAGATCGCGAAGTCCAGCAGGGTCCACTCGTAGCGGGTGCGGGACATCAGGCCGACCCGGTCGCCGGGGCCCACCCCGGCGGCGATCAGGCCCTTGGCCGCCTTCTCGACCTCGGCGAGGAACGCGCGTGCGGACACGTCCTGCCAGGCGGCGCCCGCCTTGCGGGCGATCACGGCGACCTCGGGGTGGCGCGCCGCGTTTCTGCGGACGATGTCGGTCAGGTTGCCGTCCGTCGGGACCTCGTACAGGGCCGGAAGGCTGAACTCGCGCAAGGCTGCTGCTCCTCATAGGGCGCCGGCGCCACGACACTGTGTCGCTGCGGCGGTCCGGTCACGGCTCGGCAGTGCCGGACTCCGCTACCGGGCCCCGCGACCGGGGCGCGGTACACGGCGCCGGGCTCGGAGCTCGACGGGCACGACGGGACGGCCCGGACGTTACCGACCGGTACGATTCTTCGATAGAGGGTTCCGGCCAGATGTTCGCTGCGTCACATGTCATGGTGTTCCTGCGCGCACAGTAGTCCACCCCCTTCCCGACTGGGAAGTAACCGCAGGTCCGGTGCCCTCCGGTGGGCCCCTACGGCCCTGTCGGAGCACGCGGGGCCCACCGGGCCCGTTCTAGGGTCGGGCCATGGCAGTCACCGCGTCCCGAACACGCCACCCCCGCACCCGCACCCGCATTCACGTGGTGAGCGACGTCCACGGCAACGCCCGGGACCTCGCCCGCGCCGGGGACGGCGCCGACGCCCTCCTCTGCCTCGGTGACCTGGTGCTCTTCCTCGACTACGCCGACCACGCGCGCGGTATCTTCCCCCAGCTGTTCGGCGCGGAGAACGCCACGCGGCTCATCGCGCTGCGCACCGCCCGCCGCTTCGACGAGGCACGGGCCTTCGCGGCGGAGCTGTGGGCGGGCGTCGACCGGAACGCGGCCGTCGAGCAGGCCGTGCGTGAGCAGTACGCCGAGTTGTTCGCGGCCCTCCCCACTCCGACGTACGCCACCTACGGCAACGTCGACATACCGGGCCTATGGTCCGAGTACGCCCGCCCCGGCACCACGGTCCTGGACGGACAGCGCGTCGAGATCGGCGGCCGGACCTTCGGGTTCGTCGGCGGGGGACTGCGCAGCCCCATGCGCACGCCCTACGAGATCGGCGACGAGGAGTACGCCGCCAAGGTCGAGGCGCTGGGCGAGGTCGACGTGCTGTGCAGCCACATCCCGCCGGACGTGCCCGAGCTGCTCTACGACACCGTGCCGCGCCGCTTCGAACGGGGCAGCCGCGCCCTGCTCGACGCCATCCGTCGCACCCGTCCCCGGTACGCCCTCTTCGGACACGTCCACCAGCCGCTCGCCCGGCGGATGCGGATCGGCGCCACCGAGTGCGTGAACGTCGGGCACTTCGCCCGTACCGGGCGGCCCTGGGTCCTGGAGTGGTGAACCACCCCCGCACCCCGTCGCGGGCAGCCGCCCGCGGCCCGGCGTCCCGGGGCCGGGAACGGCCGGTCAGCGCTGCGCGGTAGCCTTCATCCCTATCCCGCGCGGCACACGCGCACCCCGCACCCACCGGACCGCATCTGGAGGAGCCACGGCGATGGCGGAGTACACCAGTTCGAGCATCAGGATCGAGGCCGACCCGGCCGAGGTCATGGCCGTGATCGCCGACTTCGCCCGCTACCCCGACTGGACCGGCGAGGTGAAGGAGGCCCAGGTGCTGGCCACCGACGCCGACGGCCGCGCCGAGGAGGTGCGGCTCGTCATGGACGCCGGCGCGATCAAGGACGACCAGACCCTCGCCTACACCTGGGGCGGTCCGCACGAGGTGAGCTGGACGCTGGTGAAGTCGCAGATGCTGCGCTCGCTGGACGGCTCGTACCTGCTCAAGGAAGCGGGGGAGTCGGTGACGGAGGTCACCTACCAGCTCACCGTGGACGTCAAGATCCCCATGCTGGGGATGATCAAGCGCAAGGCCGAGAAGGTCATCATCGACCGCGCGCTCGCCGGACTCAAGAAGCGCGTCGAGTCCGCCTGACGGGTCGGGTCCGCCCGGGACCGACCGGCTTCCGAGGGCCGACCGGCTTCCGGGGACCGACCGGTCCGTACGGGTTCCCCGACCGCCCGTACGGCCGCGGCCCCTCCCGTACGGCCACGACCCCCGCACGGCCGCGCCGTCGTCGGGCACCGCGGCAGGCACTAGCGTTCGGGCATGCGAACGATCCTCGTCACGGGCCCCGGCGGAGCGGGCCGCAGCACCGCTGCGGCCGCCACCGCACTGACCGCCGCCCGCGCGGGACAACGGACCCTGGTCCTGTCCACCGACCCCGCCGACGGCCTCGGCGCGGCCCTCGGCACCCCCACCCGGCAGGACCCCGCCGAACTCGCGCCCGGTCTCACCGCCTGGCGCCCCTCGGCGGCGCCCTCCTTCGGCGAGGAACTGCTGCGACTCCAGGACTGGGCCGCCCCCGCGCTGGACCTCGCGGGAGCCGCCCGGCTGGACGGAGAGGAACTCACCCCGCTGCCCGGAGCGGAGGAAGCCGCCGTCTTCCGCGCCCTGCGGGCAGCCGTCCGGGCCCCGCACGACGTGGTCGTCGTCGATCTGCCGCCCCTCGACCGGGCCCTCGCCCTGCTCGCCCTGCCCCAGCAGCTCCGCCGCTACCTGCGCCGACTGCTGCCCCCCGAGCGCCGGGCGGCCCGCGCCCTGCGCCCCGTCCTCGGCCGGCTCGCCGGCGTCCCGCTGCCCACCGCCGCCCTGTACGAGACCGTGGAACGCTGGGACGGGGAACTCGCCGCCGTCGAAGCCGTCGTCGCCGACCCGGCCACCACCGTGCGACTGGTCGCCGAACCCGGCCCCGCCGCCACCGACGCCCTGCACACCGCCGCCACCGGCCTCGCCCTGCACGGACTGCGGGTGGACACCCTCCTCGCCAACCGGGTGCTCCCCGAGGACACCGGCAGCCACTGGCTGGCCGGCGCGGTCGCCCAGCAGCGCAAGGCCCTCGCCGACTGGGCCCCCTACCCCGTGCACGAGGTGCCGCACCTGGGCCGCGAGCCGCGCGGCGGTGACGACCTCGCCGCACTCGCCGTCCCCTTCGACCCGGCGCCCCCGACACCCGTCACCTGGTCGCTCACCGACCGGATCGCCGCCGACGGGGTACTGGTGTGGGCGATCCCGCTGCCCGGGGCCGTCCGCGAAGAGCTCGACCTGGTCCGCCGCGGCGACGAACTCGTCATCACGGCGGGACGGTTCCGCAGGATCGTTCCGCTCCCCTCCGCGCTGCGCCGCTGCACGGTCGTCGGGGCCGGCCTGCGCGACGGGCAGCTCCAGATCCGCTGCGCGCCCGACCCCGGACTGTGGCCGGCGAAGTGAAGGGGACACCGCCGTTCGGGTACCGTCGAAGGGGCGAACCGTCGTCTTCCTCAGGAGTCAGCCCGTCATGAGCGATGCCGAGCGCCCCGCCCCCGGCAAGGACCAGCAGGGCGCCGCCCCGTCCGACCCCGGCTTCGACACCGACGCCTGGTCCACGGCCTGCGCCGAGGACCTCGCCGAGGAGCAGGCCCGCCGCCGGGCCCAGTACGGCCCGCCGCCCGGCTCCGCCACCGAGGAACTGCGCAAGCTGATGGACGCGGTCGCCGACAAGCTCTCCGGGCTGTCCGGCCCGCTGCTCGGCCCCGCCACCTCGGGCGTCGTCCAGCAGGTGGTGCGCCAGGCCCGGGAGGCCGTCGAACCGGTCATCGAGCGCAACCCGGCGGTCTTCGACCACCTCACCGCCGCGGGCGGCGAACTGCTCGCCGCGTACCGCTCCGCCGTCCAGAACCAGGAGACCCGCTGGACCCGGGGCCCTGCCGAGGACTCCCGCAAGAGCACCGACGGGGCCGCGTCCCCCGCCCCTGCCGACCCCGCCGACCCCGGTGAGCAGCCGCGCGACGAGGGCACCGGCGGTGGCGGCCGGATCGATCTCGACTGAACTCCCCCTCGGGTACGGTGTGCCGTGCGGGGCACGACCGAACTGAGGGACACATGGGACTGACCATCGGGGTCGACATCGGCGGCACGAAGATCGCGGCCGGAGTGGTCGACGAAGAGGGCGCGATCCTGGAGACGCACACCGTGCCGACCCCGTCCACCCCCGACGGCATCGTCGAGGCGATCTGCGACGCGGTCGGCGGCGCGGGCAAGGGCCACGACATCGAGGCCGTCGGCATCGGCGCCGCCGGCTACGTGGACGACAAGCGGGCCACCGTGCTGTTCGCCCCCAACATCGACTGGCGGCACGAGGCGCTGAAGGACAAGGTCGAGCAGCGGGTCGGGCTGCCCGCCGTCGTGGAGAACGACGCGAACGCCGCCGCCTGGGGCGAGTACCGGTTCGGCGCGGGCCGCGGACACGAGGACGTCATCTGCGTCACCCTCGGCACCGGCATCGGCGGCGGCATCATCATGGGCAACAAGCTGCGGCGCGGACGCTTCGGCGTCGCCGCGGAGTTCGGCCACGTCCGGGTCGTCCCCGACGGACTGCTCTGCGGCTGCGGCAGCCAGGGCTGCTGGGAGCAGTACGCCAGCGGCCGGGCGCTCGTGCGCTACGCCCGGCAGCGCGCCCGGGCCACCCCCGAGAACGCCGCGGTGCTGCTGGGACTCGGCGACGGCACCCCCGACGGCATCCAGGGCAAGCACGTGAGCGACGCCGCGCGGGCCGGCGACCCGGTGGCCGTCGACTCGTTCCGGGAACTGGCCCGCTGGGCCGGCGCCGGACTCGCCGACCTCGCCTCGCTGTTCGACCCCTCCGCCTTCATCGTGGGCGGCGGCGTGTCCGACGAGGGCGACCTGGTGCTCGACCCCATCAGGAAGTCCTTCCGGCGCTGGCTCGTGGGCTCCCACTGGCGGCCCCACGCCCAGGTGCTGGCCGCCCAGTTGGGCAACCGGGCCGGCCTGGTGGGTGCGGCCGACCTCGCCCGACAGGGCTGACCGCTCCGGGCCCGCGCGGGTCCCCGTGTCGCGTCGAACGGGCCCCGGGGGTCCGCGTACGTTGGGGGAATGGACTTCAACTCGGTTGCGGAACCCGACGGTTCCGCCGTGGTGCGGGTGCTGAGCTACAACGTGCGGTCGATGCGGGACGACACCGCGGCGGGGGGCGGGGGGTTACCGGGCCCCGCCCCCCCCCGGGTGCGACGGCACGAGGGCCCCCCGGTGGTAACCCGGGGGAACAAACGGGCCCAGGCAGATATAAAAAAAATACG